>JAIKVY010000052.1 GCA_024685275.1 Clostridia bacterium | reverse complement strand
ACAACAACGAGAGATTCCAAGCAGGATTAAAAAACATGACTCCGGTTGAATTCCGAAGTCATGCTTAATTATTTTTTATTTTTTTATCTGTTCACTTGACAGGGCCCAGATCAAAATTGAGTCCCTTCTTAAATACATGTTTTTTAGATTAATTATTACTATTTATCTTCTTCTTTATTTATAGAATTATTTAATCTTACACTATCTAAATCTAAATCGTCTATAGAAGAAATCTTTTGACCTTCTTGTGCTTTCTTTAGATTATAGTAATTTAAATATTGATCAATATAATCATTTTTATAAATATTGTAGTATTCAGTAAAGTAATCTCTCTTTCCATCTTTGTCGAAAACTGGATCAGCAACTTTCTTTAGATGGAATTCTTCCTTTGGAGGTTCTGGTTGTACAGGAATATATTCTTCTTGAATTACTTTTTTCTTTCTACACATATCAATCACCTCCTTAGGTTAATATTATTAGTCGTTTGTTTGATAATTTACTATTCTAGCAAATTTTTCAGCAGTTAAACTAGCTCCACCGATTAATCCACCGTCAATTTCTGGCATAGACATTAATTCATCAACATTTGCTGGATTCATTGAGCCACCATATTGAATTCTAATAGAATTACCACTTGCTCTACCAAAATCTTTTCTAACAGCTTTTCTAATAACTTTTATAGTATCGTTAGCGTCTTTAGCTGTAGCTGTCTTACCTGTTCCAATAGCCCAAACTGGTTCATATGCAATAACTATATTCTTTAATCCTTTTCTGTCGATTCCTTCAAGACCTTCATGAGTTTGTGTCATAACTACTTTTTGAGTTTCTCCACTTTCTCTTTCACGTAATGTTTCACCAACACAGAAAATAACTTTTAATCCAGCGCCTAAAGCTGCTTTAATTCTTGCATTAACTGTACCATTTGTTTCGTTGAAATATTGTCTTCTTTCACTATGTCCAACGATAACATATTTAACTTTTAATTCTTTAAGCATTGAGGCACTAATTTCTCCAGTGAAAGCACCACTTTCGGCCCAGTGTACATTTTGTGCACCGATTTGAATGTTTGTACCTCTAGCAGCTTTTCTAGCTACATCAATGTCAGTGAAAGGAACACAACATACTACTTCGCATTGCGCATCTTTTACTAAAGGAATTAAATCAGCGATTAATTTCTTTGTTTCTTCTTGTGTTTTGTTCATTTTCCAATTTCCAGCAATAATATTTCTTTTCATTGTAATTGTCCTCCTTATTTGAATTGGTTAATTATTTATTATTTAAGCATTCAATACCTGGTAATTTCTTTCCTTCGAATAATTCTAATGAAGCGCCACCACCAGTTGAAATGTGTGTCATTTTGTCAGCAAATCCTAATTGTTTAACAGCAGCTGCAGAATCACCACCACCAATAATTGTCGTAGCACCTTTTGCTTCTGCTAAAGCCTTAGCAACATCTTTTGTTCCTTCAGCTAAAGTTGGATTTTCAAATACTCCCATTGGTCCATTCCAAATTACAGTTTTTGCAGATTTAATAGCTTCACTATATATCTTTCTTGTTTCTGGTCCAATATCACATGCCATCATATCTGCAGGAATCTTTGTAACATCAACAACCTCTGTTTCGATTTCAGCATCAATTGGATTTGGGAAATCTTTAACAACTACGGCATCTACAGGTAATAATAATTTCTTATTTGCTGCTTTTGCTTTTTCAATCATTTCTTTACAATAATCAATCTTTTCGTTGTCACATAAAGATGTTCCTACTTCATATCCTTGAGCTTTAATGAATGTATAACTCATTCCTCCACCTATGATTAAAGTATCACATTTATCTAATAAGTTATTAATAACATTTAATTTATCAGCGATTTTAGCTCCACCTAAAATTGCTACAAATGGTCTAACTGGATTTTCTAAAGCATCAGCCATAACTGATAATTCTTTTTCAATTAAGAATCCACATACTGCTGTCTTAGCAAAACCAAATTCTACAATAGCAGCTGTTGAAGCATGTGATCTGTGAGCTGTACCAAATGCATCATTTACATATACATCACAGAATTCGTTTAATTTCTTACAGAATTCTTCACTTCTTCCTTCTTCGCCAGCATCAAATCTTAAATTTTCAAGTAAAACGCATTCACCTTCTTTACATGCTGCAACTTTAGCTTTAGCATCTTCACCAACAATATCTGTTGCAAATGTAACTTTATTGTCTAATAATTCATTTAATCTATCAGCAACTGGTTTTAATGTGAATTTTTTGATATCTTTTTTAGATTTTTCCATAAACTCAGCTGTTGCTGCTGCTTGTTCACTTTCAGGCATAGCTTTAACTTTTTTCTTTTCTTTCTTAGTTAATCCATAACCTTCAGTGAAAATATTGTGAGGTTGACCCATGTGAGAACATAAAATAACTTTTGCGCCTTGATCCATTAAATACTTAATAGTAGGAAGAGCACCATTAATTCTGTTTTCATCTGTTATAACGCCATCTTTCATAGGAACGTTAAAATCACATCTAACAAGGCATTTTTTGCCTTTAACATCTACATCTCTAATTGTTAACTTATTCATTTTTGCCCCTTTTATTAACGTTTATACGTTTTATGTATTTATTTTATCATTTTATATAATTTTTAGTAAACATAAAGCCCATTAAATACACAGATATTTTACTATTATTTTACTATTATTTCAATACTTATTAATGTTAATTAATAATTTTTTCTAACAAACACAACTTATTTTAAGCTTTTTCTTTTCTTTTTTTCTTTCTATATATAACCAAAATAACAATAATTACAATTATTACTCCCAATGTGCTTCCAGAAATAATTAATGCTACTCTCTGATTTAAAGAAAGACCTGTTGTTAAATTATTCGTTTGAACATATCCAATATCATCACCAAATATAATTTTTGACATATTGCCATACTGAGCAGAGTTGTTCGTATAAACATTTACGCGTTCCCCATCAACTAGATATCCAATTATATTTGAATTCGCTTCATAATATTGATAAACAGGTATTTTTTCACCTAACTTATGGCTCAATGCTCTTTGTATACTAATTTTATTTGTTGTAGTATTGGCTGAATAATAAATTAATGATCTTAAAATAAATCCTTCATAATTATAATACTTTACTTTTTCAAACACATATTTGTTACCATAATAAGGCGAATCACTATTTTCAACTGTATCAATAGTTTCATACCCCTCTTCTGTAGCACTTATTATTTCTATTGGTTCATTTTGATTTATAATTACAGGATCCGTATTTGATATTAATTTACCTTCAGTAACAGTCGGAATTTCTGCAAAGAGTTTTGTTTTATATATAACGCGAGCTTGATCTTTTGTATTTGTAGCACCTGTAAACAATAGATAACTGAAAACTATTGAAACTAGTAATAAAAATAAAAAGATCTTTTTGCTCGTTTTTTTCATTATTGTTTATTAAGTAAGTTGTTAATTCTATCTGTACTTCTGAGTAAATCTTCAACTGATTTATTTTGACTACAATATGCAACTATGAAAGCAACAAATTTACTTACATCTGCTTCAACAAACCACTCTGAATTTCTAATTTCTGGATCTGTATATGTTAAGTTTGTACTTAAAACTGCAGTAAATAAACCATCTTCATATGCTTTTTGGAATTTCTCTTTTCCTTCTGTAAAGATTGAGAATGTTGCATTTAAGTAAATTTTATTTGCACCACCTTCTTTTAATTCTTTACATAATCTAAGCATAGAATCTCCTGTTGCTATAATATCATCTGCTACAAGAATATCCTTTCCCTTAACTGATGAACCAATATAATCATGGCTAACAATTGGATTTCTTCCATTAACAATTGTTGTATAATCTCTTCTCTTATAGAACATACCAAGATTAACACCTAATACTGAAGCGTAATAAATGTTTCTATGCATTGCTCCTTCATCTGGTGAAACAACCATGAAAGAATCTTTATCAAATTTCTGATCTGGGAATCTTTTAATTAATGCTTTTAATATTTGATATGTTGGAAAGAAATTATCAAATCCCATCAAAGGAACAGCATTTTGAACTCTAGGATCATGAGCATCAAATGTAACTATTTCACTAACGCCCATAGCATATAATTCTTGAAGCATTTGTGCACAATCTAATGATTCACGTGCATTTCTTCTATGTTGTCTACCACCATATAATATTGGCATAATAACAGTTATTCTTTTTGCTTTTCCCCCAGCGGCTGATATTGCTCTTTTTAAATCAGCATAATGATCATCTGGTGACATTCTATTTTCATAATTAAGCATTTTATATGTGCAACTATAATTACCTGAATCCATTAAAATGTATAAGTCTTTTCCTCTTACACTATCTAATATCATAGCTTTTCCATCACCAGTAGTAAATCTTGGGAATGATGAAGGTAAAATAAAAGTTTCCTTTGGGGTAAACTCTACACCTCCTTTTGTCATATCCTTGTTGTACCACTTAACTAAGTATTCATCTACTTTTTTACCGAAATCTTTTGCACCATCCAAAACCAATAAGGCTAAAGGTCCGACTGGAGCTGGTTCTTCAATTACTTCATTAAAAAATGTTGGCATAATTTCTTCCTCTTTTTTTTGAAAATTTTTCTTTTAATATTATATCATACACAATTAATTTATATCAATTTATTAGTATTAAAAAATAAAAAGAATAAGCAATTAAAACTCACCTATTCTTTTATTAATTAATTCATATTTTTCTCAACTTAGTTATGATTGAATAAACTTTTTAGCTGCACTATTTTCTTCTGGCTCACCTTCTTGTTTGCCTTGGAATTGTGAATTATACAAATCATAATAAAATCCTTTTTGAGCCATTAACTCTTCATGATTTCCTTGCTCAACAACATCACCATGGTTCATAACTAATATTACTTTAGCATGCTTAATTGTACTTAATCTATGTGCAATAACGAAGCTTGTTTTTCCTTTCATCATATCAAGCATAGCACTTTGAACATATTTTTCTGTTCTTGTATCAACTGAACTCGTAGCTTCATCTAATATAATAATCTTTGGATCACTTAAGATTGCTCTAGCAATAGTTAATAATTGCTTTTGTCCTTGTGAAATATTGCTTGCATCATCATTTAATTCAGTATCATATCCTTTTTCCATACTTTCAATAAATTCATGAGCATGTGCTTTCTTTGCTGCAGTTATAATTTCTTCTCTTGTTGCAGTTTTATTACCATATGCAATATTATCGGCAACAGTTCCCTTAAATAACCATGTATCTTGTAGAACCATACCATACAATCCTCTTAAATCATCTCTGTTCATATCGTGAATATCAACACCATCAATTGTAATAGTACCCTTATTTACATCATAGAATCTCATGAGTAAGTTAACCAATGTAGTTTTACCTGCTCCTGTAGGCCCAACAATAGCAATACTATCTGCTGCGTTAACATGTAAGTTCAAATCTGTAATCAAAGGCTTATCATCAGCATATGAGAATGCAACATGTTCAAATGTAACTTCACCAGTCATATACTTAGTATCAATCTTTGCGGCATCAGGTTCCATTTCAACCAAATCAAGCATTTTAAATACACGTTCAGCTGAAGCAATAGACGATTGAATAGTACTTGCAATATTAGAAATATTTTCAACTGGCTGAGCAAACTGTTTTGTATATTGAATGCATGCTTGAATATCACCGATACTAATTAATCCAAGTCCAGCTCTATATCCACCAAGTACACAAATCGAAACATATGTAATGTTGTTTACAAATTTAATTAAAGGCAAAATAATACCAGCTAAAAATTGAGCTTTCTTTGTTGCCTTTTCTAACAAAAGATTTGTATCTTCAAATTTTTCAATAGCATCTTTTTGGTGATTATATAACAATACTATATTATGTCCTGCATACATTTCTTCTATATGACCATTTAACTCACCAATTAATTTTTGCTGATTAGCAAACTCCGTTTGACTCTTTCTAATTACCAAACTTGAAACAATAAACAAAAGCGGGACACTAGCCAAAGTAACTATAGCCATAATGTAATCAAGTCTAGCCATCATGAAAATGACACCAGATATAGTCATTACAACGGTAATTACTTGGTTTACAGTATCTTGTAAAGTAACTGAAACCATTTCAACGTCATTTGTTAATCTTGAAAGAATTTCGCCTGTGTTAGTAGCATCAAAATATTTTAATGGAACGCGATCAAGTTTATACTTAATATCCATACGCATTCTTCTAACAACTTTTTGAGCCATTGTAGCAGCGATAACACCGCCTAAGAAACTAAATACAGCATTCAAACAATATAATCCACCAGAAATCAAACATATTCTAGCGATATAAGACATATCCATTGAATCTGTCTTAAAATATTGAATTGAATCTGCTAAATAATTTGTTACTTTCTTTAAAATATCTGGTACCCATACTGCAAACCATGCACCAATTCCACTAATCAAAACCATTGAAATTAGCATAATTAATTCTGGCTTCATGTATTTAATCAAACGTTTAACCGTTTTACTAAAATTTTCAGCACCTTTAACTTTTTCGACATTAATTGATGTAGCACCAAAGGCACCAGACATATCAAATTTGCCGACTGAAGATACTTTTTCTTCTTCTACTTTAAATAGACCATTTTGTTCTTCTTCGTTCATAGTCCTAACTCCTCTGGGCTCATTTGGCTTAAAGCAATATCACGATATAATTGACAATTTTGTAATAAATCTTTATGCTTGCCTTTACCAACCATTCTACCATCGTCCATAACAATAATTTCATCTGCATCCATTATTGTACCAATTCTTTGTGCAACGATAATAACTATACTTTCTTGCGTTGTTTCCTTTAACGCTGTTCTTAACTTTTTATCTGTCTTAAAATCTAACGCACTAAAGCTATCATCAAAGATATAAATCTCTGGCCTTCTAGCGACAGCTCTCGCAATTGATAATCTTTGTTTTTGTCCACCTGAGAAGTTTTGTCCACCCTGATCAACCGGATATAATAATTGTCCTTCTTTTTCTCTAACGAATGTATCACTTTGAGCAATTCTTAAAGCATCCCACATATCTTCATCAGTAGCATCGGCATTACCATATCTCAAGTTATCAGCAATAGTTCCACTGAACAACATACTTCTTTGTGGGACAAAACCAATTTTCTTTCTTAATTCATTTTGTGGATATGTTCTAACTTCTTGTCCATTTACTTTTAAACTACCACTTGTAATATCATAAAATCTAGGTATAAGGTTAATTATTGTACTCTTTCCACTACCAGTTCCACCTACGATAGCTGTAGTTTTACCTTTTTCACACTTAAATGTAATATTTTCTAATATATTCTTTTCTGCTTCTTCAGAATATTTAAAGTCAACATTATTAAACTCTATTGTACATGAATTATCACCTTCATCTTTACAACCCTCAGCATCTTTGACTTTAACTTCTGTTTCTAATACCTTAACAATACGTTCTGCACTTGCAGTCGCTCTCGGGAATATTACGACAGCACTTGCGATAAATACCATCGCCATAGCGATTTGTGTAATATATTGAGAAACTTCAAGCATACTTGCTACATCATTTAATGAATCACCAGCAATACCTGCAACTTCTTGTGATGCTCTCCAATAAATACCAACAGAACAACAGTTCAAACAGATATTAATTAGTGGAACCAAGGCTGCACAATAATATTGAAGAGTCATTGCTGCTTGACTGGTTTCTTTGTTTACAACATTAAATCTTCTATTTTCTTGATCTTGCTTATTAAATGCTCTTACTACTCTAATACCCGTAATACCTTCACGCATTATCAAAGTTAATTGATCTACTTTCTTTTGAATAATCTTAAAGTATGGTTGAACAACAATAGCGGCAACACCAGCGGCAATAAATAAAATAGGCATTACATATAATAGAACTGATGTCATATACACATTTGTTCTAAATGAGAAAATAAATCCACCAATTATTGTAATAGGAGTACTAAGTGTTGTTCTTAAAACAACTAAGAATACGTTTTGAATTTGGTTAATATCATTTGTTGATCTGGTTACCAAACTCGCTGTTCCAAATTTATCAAATTCAGCAAGTGAAAATCCTTCAACTTTATGGAATACCTTTGTTCTTAAAACCTTACTGAAATATGCTGCTATTTTACTTGAGAATTTCATTGCTATAATTGTAAAGCTTGATGAAAGCAATGTAATAAGCAACATAAATAAACCTTTCTTTAAAATAAACATCAAACTACTTGTCTGAATTGTAATTCCATCAGCAATTTTCCATTCATCACTGGTTTTTTCTACTTTAATTGATAAATCGGCGGTCGTAGAACCTGTTTTACTTAAAGAAATAATTTCTGTAAATTCGTTCCAGCCCCTTCTAATCTTTCCTAAAAATGATTGATCATTATCTACTGCTATATATGACTTAACAGCCATATCGATTTCATAATCGGTCATTCCTAATCTATTCTTTATCCATTTTTGTTCGTTAACATACTTGTAAGCATATCCACCAACATCATTACAAAGGATAATTTCATAGTCTAAAAATGGCTCATTTCTTTCAGCATCTTTGTTATATATGTATGTTAGTTGAGATTTATCTAATGGCTCACCATATGAATCAACAGGAACCCTAATATATTCTCCATATGCATCGGTCATTTTTTTACCATCTTTATCACATAAAACAGGAATTGGTAATAAATTACCGTATTTACTATGTTTCATACACATAACACATGCAGTTAATAATTTTTTAGCATTTTCATCGTCCCACACAGAACTATCTTCATCATCATCTTTAAACATACCTAAAAAAGTTTCAATATTTACCCCATTTCCATTTAAATCAACAGCAATTAAACTATCATAATCTATTAAAAATGAGATAGCTTCCTTTACTTCTAATTGTTCTGTAGGCGAATATTGACTCCATTTAGTATGACCTGTATTTTTAAATGAAACTTTTTCAAGAGCATTCATAAAAGGAATAAGAACTTCTTCAAAAAGTTGTTCACTATCTTTAACCTGCATTGAATTAAATTCAAAACCAATTGTATTTCCACCAGTAAACTTTTCATTCCATGCTATTTTAATATCGCTTGTAGTAAATCCATCTTTCATTTCGAATACTGGGATATATCCTTCATGATATACTTGACTTTCAAATTCAATATCGATGTCACCAAAAGGGTTTTCCATTTCAAGATGCTGATATGCTTCTTCATAGTCAAGATATATACCATCATTAATGATATCAGCCATTAAACCAGGAAGATATAATTCTGCCAATGCACCAGTAGCTAATAAGATAATTGCCACTATTAAGAATTTTAGCATTGGCCTTAAATCTTTAAGTAATTTTATCATCCGTTAAAGCTCCCCTCTTCTCACAAAGATTATTATAATACATAAGTATTATTAATGCAATATTGAACTTTTCCGGCCATAATAAATTCACAAAACATAGATTATCTAACCTAAATGCAAAATAAATCGTTTTTACAATTACTTTTCTTTATAAAATTTGTTAAAAAATAAGGACTTGGCTAGTGCCAAATCCTTACTTGTTATTATAGTTAGATACTGATACAACTAATTATTTCTTAGTTTTTGTTACATTGTAACCAGCGTATACTTTTATAGATGTATCAAATTCTTCAGTATCAACAAATACATATTTACAATCTTCATCTAGGAAGAAACCAACAAATTCATATGTATATTCCCATGTAACGTTTTCTTCAGTAGTTTGATAAGTATTAATGTTATATGTTCCTTCTCCAAAGTATTCATCTGTTTCTTCAATTTCATCATGGAATTTCTTTCCAATTCCGATTGTATAATCTGATGATATTTCTCTCTTGAATATTCCATCTCTTTCTATATCAATCCAATTGCCATTATAGCCAGATTTATATGTAGTTGTTTGTGTAACTTGTGGAGATTTAAATCCTAAATTATCTTTCTTAGCATAATTTAAAGTTATTTTCATATTGCTTGCAGTTCTATATAAAATTGATTCATATTCACTTACAAATAATGAAATTTTGTGACTTGTATCATAATCTTTTGTTACTACAGTTCCATCAGCATTATATTGGTTGTGACTTGCTCCTGATTTACATTCGTCACCAAAAGTGTGCTTAGAATCAATTGTAGATTCACCACAGCAACTATATACTCTTGTAATAACCAAATCTTCAAGTCTGGTACATTTTTGTTCCCATTCTCCACCAACACTACCAACAGTAGAAATCTCCATCTTATCATAATCATAATCTTTAGCAGTTTTAATTTCTTCTCTCATTGTTGCCCATGATTGTGATTTTGCGTTATCAGCTCTTGATTGGATTTTTGACTCAATCCATTCATTTTGTGCTTGTTTATACAATACGCATGTCTTTCCAGTACCATATTCTGTCTTATTTGTTAAATTTGTAACTGTTTCATCATAATCACTAACATCAACAACTACGTGTTCAGCAATACTTTCTATATCTTCGTCTGAATATTTTAAGTTCTTAATATATGATGACATAGTTTTATTCATACTACCTGAATAAGCGTAAGTTTCATAATAAATAGCACTACTTAATTCATCGTTAGTCATATTTGAAAGTAAATAATATACAATTTTTAATTGTTCATAATTGTAATGGAATTTACTCTTCCATTTTGTTGTATCAACGTTTACTTTAGAGTCTTTGTTGTTTTGATAATCTGTATTTGCTCCATTATATGATTTCATTGCAGCTTGATCGCCACCATAACAATACATCCAATCACTTAATGCTAATTGTCCTAAAATACCATTAATACTACCAGATTTTGTAATTGCTTTTTTCATTTCACCTGTATATGTTTCTGATTGTAATTGAATATGATAATCATTAGATACATCAGACATTTCATATACTGTTTTATCATAGCTTTCTATCTTTCCTTGGAAATCGAAATGAGCATTGTAGAATTTTCTATACATAGCTTCAGAGTATCTATATGAATTAATATAGTTCTTTCTTTGTAT
This sequence comes from Clostridia bacterium, assembly GCA_024685275.1. GTDB lineage: Bacteria > Bacillota > Clostridia > Christensenellales > DTU072 > CAG-1782. The sequence continues at coordinate 5,186 of JAIKVY010000052.1, read as the reverse complement.
ATCTACGTAATCAAGCCATTCTTCATTTGTAAATGTATCTTGCTTTTCATATTTTAATTGTTTTGCATATGTAGCTTCATCTTTTAAAACTTTGAAATAATATGTTTTATTGTAATCGTAGTAATATCCATATAACGTTACGCATTGTTTTAATCCAGCATCAGCAGAAGATGCTTTATTATAATGGTTATCAAATGAGAGTAAATATGATAAGCAATCATAATCTCCTAATGAACTAAATGGATCACCACCCTCATTTTTCTTTGGAGCTCTCGTTCTACAATATACAGCAAAATCACCAAATTCTTGTCCTACAATAGCTTGACTAATAGAACCAGATTTTTCTTCAACTACTTTTATAGCATATTCTAAGAAATATACAGCAGTTCTTGCAGCACCATCACTAGATAAATTAACATCTTCATAAACTTTCTTTAAAATGCTTCTATATTGCCATGATGCATTATCTTCAGCTCTTTCCTTAACTGATTTTTCTGCATTTTTAACACTTTCAGCATAATCTTTTAATCTATCATACAATTCCCAATCATCAAATAAAGACCATCCTTCATTTAAATCTTTACCAGATACTCTACAATCTCTCCATGTTTTAGAAGTTGTTAAATCTCCTGTATATGTTTTTTTACCTTCAAGATCTGTTTCAACTGTTATATATTTACCAACTACATCAACATTTTCAGATCCATCTCCATATACTTCACTATCACCTGATAAATAAGCAACTGCTCTATCCATTTCATCATATGTTAAAGCAGCTTTTGCCATAGCAGCCATAATTTCGTCAGCATCTGACATTGCAAAAATCTTAACGTATGCAGAAGTAGATTCCCAAGATTCTACATCCTCATGTTTTTCAGTAATACGCTTAGCAAGTTCATCATATTGACTTTGTGCAGATTTTCCAGCATATTGTTTGCCTGTTTTATCATACGTAACAGCAGTTTTTCTATATGTTGTTGCTGAAGCACCATAATCTGTTAAATCCGCCAATGCTTTTATTGATTTAGGCGTTAATTTGGTATCTTTTTGTGTGCTTCCACCACTACTGCCTCCACCAGAAGGTTTACTTGGTGTACTTGTTCCTCCACATGCTGCTAATCCAACAATGAAAGATATTAATACCAAACAAATAAAAATTGTTCTAATCTTTTTCATTACAAAATCTCCTTTTATAATAAGATTTTTATACTAATATTTTAATTGTGCACCAATAGTTAGTCAATATTTGAATTTTTAAGTATATATTTATTATATATAAACAAAAAACCAAACCCAAAATTGACTTAATTGAGTTTGGTCTTTATTTAGACTATATCAAATTGATTACTTATTTTATTTTTGTTCCTTCTGGTATCATATCATCAACAAAAATAACTTTACATCCACAAGCATTATTTGTTCCTGCTAATAGCATTCCCTCGCTTGTAACTCCTGTAATCCTTGTTGGTTTCAAGTTAGCAACAACGATTATTTTTTTATTCAATAGTTCTTCTATCATATAATCATGTTTTATTGATGACACAATTACTCTTTCACCAATTCCATCAAATAGAGTGAGTTTATAACAGTTGTTTGATTTTCTAATATCGTTTACTTTTGTTATCTTACATACTCTTAAATCCATTTTTGAAAATTCATCAATATCAATTTCTTCTTTAATTGGCTCAACCTTATCTGGCTCACCATATACCTTTTCTTCAACAACCTCTTCGACTATCTCTTCTTTCTCATATTCATCTTCTCTTCTAGGCGTAGAAAAATCAAGTAAATGTATATAACTATTCAAATTCAATGCTCCTAAGAATAAATATAACCTTGGCCCCTTTTCCTTTCCGATTAAAAGTAAGTAAACATTAGAAAAGAATTTTGCTTGAATTTGTTTTAACTCTGGATTGGTTTTATCAATGTTATATACCCTTGGAGGAATAGCATATAATTCGGTTTGTAAAGAATCTAAATCATATTCTCCTTTGCTTAAGAATTCAAACAATTGTTTTATCTCTTCTTTTTCTTTTTCATCAAGCGTTTCATATACATCAAAATTTCTAAAGGCATTAAGTTTATTAACATTTTCTGGAGAACACTTTTCTAGCCAAAATTTTGCTCTTTGCAATCTATCAGCAAAATCAGCTTTTGTATATGGAGTTTTAATCTTTTTGAAAACAATTTCTAGCATATCTTCATTGAAATCAACAACTGAACCTAATTGTACAATTAAGCCCATTGGAACACATTTTACCTCTCTTCCTTCAATAGTACACAGTTCCATAATGTCTTTAACTAGGTCATTAGCTTTTCCTTCACGAACATCTGTTAGCATTTTATCAAATTCAAAATATTGTCTTAATATTCCATCATCTAAACAGAAATTAAATGCCTTTAATGGTTCATTTTTTGAATATAGCCATAATAAAACTTCAGGTTCATATAACTTCAATAATGTTCCTGGCGTTAAATTTAATCCAGAAGAACCTGACATTTTACCAGCTTTTAAATTATTGTCACTGATTCCAATAAATTCATATCCTTGGAATAAAGGTGGTTCATATCCAAATATTTGTCTACTTACATCTTTTGCTGTATCGTAGCTTCCATTCTTTGATGCATGATCTTTACCACCTGGTTCAAAATCAACTCCTTCATACATCCAACGCATAGGCCAATCAACTTTCCATGCCAATTTACAATTAAAATCTTTATTAAAGTCAAATGTTCCCTTGTGCCCACAAGAACACTCGTATTCAGCAACCATAGTTTCTTCATCAAGTGAAATTATTTTTGTTGTATCTCTTTTACATTTTGGACAATATATACTAACAGGATAGTAAGAATCTCTTTCCCCTTCAGTTTGTTCTTGTGTCCTATGTGAGTCTAAAATATCAAAGATTTGTTTCCTTTTCTTTAGAGAATGGATAACCATATCTGTATATTTTCCACTCCTATACATTTCAGCTTGATGTTTATAATCCATGTCAATTCCGAATTCTTTAATAGATGCTTCAAATTCTTTTTCAAAGTAAACAGCATAGTTTTCTGCATCACTATCTTTAAATGGATTTTCAACATCTACATATGGAAAACCAATATATTTTTCCATATCGTTATTTACTGCTGCAACATTTTTAGGAACTTTTCTTAATCTATCAAATTCATCCCACGAAAAAAGAAGTTTAGCTTTTTTCCCAAGTTTTCTTAAAGCTTTTACTACAAAATAACTTGTAGCTATATCTCTAAAATTACCAATATGAATAGAACCTGATGGACTAATTCCTGCAGCACACACATATTCTTCTTTATCTGGCTTTTTTGCAATAATACTTCTAGCAATTTTTTCTGACCAATGCATTTTATTTCTCCCTGTATATTCTCTCGTAATATTTGTAATATATTAATATATCTATTCTAAAAAATCCAACGAATAACTAATTAAAAAAACCATTTGCTTTGTATTTTTTTATTTTTTCTTCAATTAGATCCATAAATTGTAGATTGCTTTGTGTATTTAACATATCTTGTAAAATACTTTCAGTAGAATCTCCACCATCAGAATTACCAAGCATTTTACGTATATTATATGCGGTTGCTAATTCTCTTTCTGTTAATAAATCTTCTTCTCTTCTTGTTCCACTTCTATTTAAGTCAATTGCTGGGAATATACGTTTTTCTGTCAATTTTCTATCTAAATGTATTTCCATATTACCAGTACCCTTAAATTCCTCAAAAATAACATCATCCATTCTACTACCAGTATCAATTAAAGCAGTTGCAATAATAGTTAAACTTCCACCATTTTCTATATTTCTAGCAGCCCCAAAGAATCTTTTTGGACTATGTAAAGCACCTGGATCAACACCACCAGATAAAGTTCTTCCTGTTGAAGTAATAGTTAAGTTATATGCTCTTGTTAATCTTGTTAAACTGTCCATTAAAATAACTACATCTTTGCCAATTTCAACTAATCTCTTTGCTCTTTCTAAAACAAGTTCAGCAGCTTTTGTATGATGTTCTGGAGTTTCATCAAATGTTGAATAAATTACTTCTCCATTAATTGATCTTTGCATATCAGTAACTTCCTCTGGTCTTTCATCAATTAAAAGAACCATCAGATGAGCTGAAGGATAATTTGTAGAAATAGATAAAGCAATTTTTTTCATCAATGTTGTTTTACCTGCTTTTGGTGGAGAAACAATCATTGCTCTTTGACCTTTACCAATTGGTGCAATTAAATCAATTGATCTTATTGCTATATCCTTCCAATCTTTTGTTTCTAATCTATATTTTTCTTTTGGATAAATTGGCGTAAGTAATTCAAACTTTGGTCTATAATACAAACTCTTAGTTTCATCAAAAGGCATTCCATTAATTTCATAAATAACATCAATGGCAAATGACTTTCTATCTTGCCCTGCTTTTGTTCTTACTTTTATCCAATCTCCTTTCCTTAACCCATATTTTTTAATGATTCCTGGAGCAACATAAACATCTTCTGAGTTAAATACTTCATAATTCTTTGTTCTTATAAATCCAAAGTTCTCTGCTAAAATATCAAGAACACCTTCACAATCTTTAACATATAAATCTTCAACCATTTGATTTTTTAATAAATCGTCATCTACTTGTGAAAGTTCACCATTAGATATTGTTGTATCCATAGTGGCCATATCATTTGTGGTTTTGGTTCTTTCCTGTTGTGTTGATTGTTTTTGTTCGATTGGTTTTTTAACTATTGAATAATTTAAGAATTGTTTTTTTGTATTGATTGGTTGATTTTGAAAATTGGGTTGTGATTTGTATATTCGATCTTGATTGTTATCTTTAGGTTGTTGATTATTCGTAAACCGGTTCACGACACTTCCCGACTCAGGGGCACTATTCTTAAATCGAATCTCCTTCATTGTTTCTTCTAAACTACCTTGACTAAATGCATCTTTAGCGTTAGTTGTCAAACCATCTAAAATGTTAATGGTTTTTGTTGTTAACTTTTTTTTTGGCATAGTAAATTCCTCTTATATTTAGATTTTTATATAAAATTATGAAAATTATTCATAATAAAAATAATCAATAATTAATGTAAATAGAAATAATTCCTTTTTTTCTCAATTGTAAGTATATTAATTTGAAAATTCATCTAGACATGCATAGAAACGACTATTCCTCATCTCTAT
>JAIKVY010000022.1 GCA_024685275.1 Clostridia bacterium | reverse complement strand
GTATTTACACTATGTGTAAATAAGTTATTAATTGACTTAATTTGTTAAAAACTATAAAATCTATACGATAAAAGGAAGGAAAGAGTATGGGAAAAGTTAAAAAGGCGATAATACCAGTAGCTGGATATGGAACAAGATTCTTACCAATAACAAAGGGCGTTCCAAAAGAAATGTTACCAGTTGTTGATAGACCAGCAGTTCAATATATTGTAGAAGAAGCTATAGCAGCGGGAATAGAAGATATTGCTTTAATTATTAGTCCAGGAAAAGAAGGAATCTTAAAATATTTCCAAAAACATGAAATATACGACAATTTAAAGAATAGAGACAGATTAAAATCTGTTGATGAAATAATGGCAAAGGCAAAGATTAGTGCGGTAGTCCAAGAAAAGATGAGAGGAAATGGAGATGCAGTCTTAGTTGCTAAAGATTTTATAGGAAACAAACCTTTTGCTGTTTTATTTGGTGATGACGTTATATATACTCCAAGTGGAGAAAAAACTGCTATTCAACAGTTATGTGAAGCATATGATAGAACAGAAAAATCTATTGTTGGTGTAAAGGAATGTTCTACAGAATTGGCTATTAGATGTGGTTGTATTGTTCCAGGAAAAAGATTAGATGAAAAAACAGTAGAAATGCTCGATATCATTGAAAAGCCAAGCGTTGAAGAATTACCATCACATTTAGCTAGTTTTGGAAGATTTGTTTTAACACCAGAAATTTTCGAAGAATTAGAAAATGCACCATTGTTTAAAGATGAGTTATATCTAACAGTTGCTATTAGAAATTTAATAAAGAAGCAAGGCGGGTATGCATATACATTTGATGGAAGAAGATTTGATTTAGGGAATAAATTTGGATTTTTACAAGCCAATATTGAATATGGACTTAGAAACGAAGAAACAAAAGATGAATTAAAAGAATATATTTTAGATATGGCAGAAAAAATAAAAGGGAATAAATAATGACATATGATTATTTAATTGTTGGCGCAGGATTATTCGGCGCCGTTTTTGCTAGAGAAATGACAGACTGTGGCAAAAGGGTATTAGTTATAGATAAAAGAGATCATATAGCTGGAAATGCGTATTGTGAGAATATTGAAGGGATAAATGTTCATAAATATGGCGCACATATTTTCCACACAAATAATGATGAAGTATGGGAATATGTAAATAAGTTTGCTAAATTTAATGATTATATCAATATGCCAGAAGCGATGTATAAAGGTAAAAAGTATAACTTACCTTTTAATATGAACACATTTCATCAGTTGTGGGGAGTTAATACTCCAGAAGAAGCAAAAGCTAAAATTGATGAGCAAATAAAAGATCTTAATATAGGCGAACCTAAAAATCTAGAAGAACAAGCTTTAAAATTAGTTGGTAAAGATGTATATGAAACATTGATTAAAGGATATACCGAAAAACAATGGGGAAGGAAATGTAAAGATTTACCAGCTTTTATCATAACAAGATTACCATTGAGATTTGAATATAATAACAACTATTTTAATGCAAAATATCAAGGTATTCCAATTGGTGGATATACTAAAATGGTTGAGAATATGTTAAGCAAGATTGAGGTAAAATTAAATACTGATTTTTTCAAATTTATTACTAATACGCAAGATGTGTTTAATAAGGTTATTTTTACTGGAAAGATAGATGAATTCTTTGAATATAAATATGGGAAACTAGAATATAGAACAGTAAAGTTTGAAAATGAAACATTAAATATTGAAGATTTCCAAGGCAATGCTGTTGTTAATTATACTGAATATGAAATCCCATATACTAGAATAATAGAACATAAGCATTTTGAATTTACCAAAGCTCCAAAGACAATTATTAGTAAAGAATATCCAGTTGAATATAAGGATGGAATGGAAGCATTTTATCCAATAAATGATGAAAAAAATACAAATCTATATCAAAAATACTATAAACTAGCACAAAAACAAGATAAAATAATATTTGGCGGTAGATTAGGCGAATATAAATATTATGATATGGATAAAACTATAGAAAAAGCACTAGAACAAGTTAAAAAGGAAAAAAGTACATTTTGAAAACGTTAATAATAGTAAATGAAATGAGCGGAAGCTCAATATATGTTGATATTGAAGAAATTAAGAGAAAATATGCCAAAACAGGTGAAGTTGAAGTCGTTAAGCTTAAAAAAATAGAAGATGATTATTCTATAAAGGGCTATGATAAAATTATTGTTTGTGGTGGCGATGGAACAATATTTAATGCTTTAAAGAAAGCAGTTAGAGAAAAGGTAATATTAATATATTTCCCATATGGAACACTTAATGAAAGATCTGAAATAAATAAAGAAGAAGGGAAATTAGTAAAGTTACACAATATAGGATATGCAAATGAAACTCCATTTTCGTATGTATATGCAGCAGGAACTTTTACAGAAATTGCATACAAAACAGAGAATAGTAAAAAACGTTCACTAAAAGCGCTAGCTTATTTATTAAATGTTATAAAAGCATACAGAGTTGATAATATAGAAGCAAAAATAAAAGCTGGTGATTACGAAACTGAAGGCAATTTCACTTTAATAATGGCATTAGATTCAAACCAATGTTTTAGATTCAAGTTTAACAGAGCATATAGATTTAATGATGAAAGTTTATTTTTATTAACAATCAAATCTCCAGGAAAAGATAATTTAATTAATAGAATAAAAATATTTTTCCCATTCTTTAGAGTTTTCTTTATGGGATTTGATAAAGATTATAAATCTAAACACATTACATTTATGAGAACACAACAAGTTGATTTAACTTTAAAAAATGAAACAGTATTTTGCGTAGATGGCGAAGAAGTTCACCAAAAAGGAGAATTAATCCTAAAGAAAGATAAATTAAAACCAAGACTATTTATAGGAAGATTAAGAAAGAAATATTATAAGACTAAAAAGTAATTAATAATGCCATAAAAGGTTAGAAAAACAAAATTTGGCACAAAATATATTATATATGATATAATAACACAAATATATATTGGAGAAATAAAAGACTCATGGGGAAAAGGGATAGCTTAAAACGAGTTCTTGTATATATGAAAAGGAATATAAATCTTATATACGAGATGGTAAAAAGAAATATTAAAAATACCTATAGAGAATCTGTTTTAGGCATTATTTGGACAGTATTAAATCCACTACTTAATATGGCAGTCATGGCGTTCGTATACACAAATGTATTTGGCGGCTCAATGATTGAAATGAAATATCCAGTGTATATTCTCAGTGGGCTTATTGTATATAATACGTTCTTTAGAGGTGGAACCCAATTAGGTCTTACAAGTATTGAATCAAGTAGAGGTATGGTTCTTCAAACTAAAATACCAATTACGGCATATCCACGAGTATCGGTTTATACGGCAGCGGTTAATTTTGTGTTTGCGTTTATTGCAATGCTTGCAGTAATGCTAGTTGTAAAACAACCATTTAATTGGACGCTTGCTTTAACGCCAATACTTATTTTGGGATTGTTATTATTAACCATGGGCGTTTCATATATATTAGCGGCTTTATATGTTTCATTTAAAGATATAAAGAATATTTATGGAGTGTTAACACAATTGTTGATGTATCTAACACCAATATTCTATACGATCGATAGATTGAATAACGAAACCATCAGTAATTTATTGAGTTATAATCCAATGTATTATTATGTTAATTATCTTAGATTATTAATCCAAGGACATTTACCAACCATAAAAGATAATTTCATAGTTTTTGGTTTAGGTGTCTTTATGTATGCATTAGGATTCCTAATTTTGAATTTAAGACGCGATAAGATAATATTAAAGTTATAACACATGAGGAATAAATGGCAGAGATAGAAAATAAAGATTTGCAGCTAAATAATACAGATGAAGACATTTTAATTGAAATGAAAAATGTTTCAATGAATTATAAAATCACAAAAGATAAAATAGACAGCATAAAGGAATATTTTATTAGATTAGTTAAAGGAAAAATAAAATATTCTCAGAGAGTTGTTTTACAAGATGTTAGTCTATCAGTTAAAAGAGGCGAATCTCTTGGTATCTTAGGAAAAAATGGTGCAGGGAAAAGTACTATTCTAAAAATTATGTCAGGAATATTACCTCCTACATCAGGAGAAGTATTGGTTAAAGGAACATTAATACCAATGCTTAATATTAGTGGTTGTTTTGATCCAAATGCAACAGGGAAAGAAAACATATATCTTAATGGTGCTATATATGGGCATAGCCGAAAAGAAATGGATAAGGTATATGATGATATAGTAAAGTTTGCCGATATTGAAGAGCACATTAATGAAAGAGTAAAAACATATAGTAGCGGACAAAGATCAAGATTAGCCTTCGCGATAGCTGTACATAATAAACCAGATATCATATTAGTCGATGAAGTATTATCCGTAGGTGATGCGGATTTCCAAGCAAAATGTAGAAATAAAATGCTAGAATTAAGACAACAAGGCGTAACCTTTATAGTTGTTTCTCACTCGAAAAGCGCATTAGATTTATTATGTAGTAGAGCAGTATT
>JAIKVY010000010.1 GCA_024685275.1 Clostridia bacterium | reverse complement strand
GCAAAAATTATTTATAAATTCACACCAGTAAATAAATTAGATGATGATGTAGAAGAAACTTCAAGTTTTTCAAATATTTCCAGTTATAAAATTTTACAATATGATTTATCACAAGGATATAGAACTTTTTTAAATCAGTTATTTGAAGATTTTTATCTTGTTATATATATTGAAACTTCATATGATTCAAAACATACGATTGAAAAACTATCACAAACTGATGGGACGACTATTGAAAGTACCACATATAACAAAACATATAATGCTTATTTTTTGTTATTTTTTAAATTAACTATATCATTTCAAAATAATCAATATGTTATTTCATCTCAAAGAATAAACTCATCTCAAAAGGACTCTCCTGAAATAAAAATATTAAATGGTGATACAGATAGTGGAGTAAGTGTTCTTTCATCTAAGATAAATAATGGTTATGATACAAGAACAGATTTGTTAAGTACTTCTTTATTTTCTATTTCTATTGATTCTTTGGATGTAAATATTTTAAATGGAAAAACATGGTATGGAGAAGAAATCTGTGTTGATAATATGAATACCGGAATAATTAGTATAGATAGTTCAAATATAACATCAAGTAATTTAATTGCCGGTGTTTATGATAATATATCTATTTCTAATTTAGATATGTCTTTAACAATGAGTGTTTTAGATTCCATTGATACACACGCAAGTAATAGGAAAATAGGCTCAGGTTCCAATACTGAAGTAATTTTTGAATATAGTCCTGTAGCTACTTCTACATCAAGTACAATAATTCAAATTTCTGAAGTATCGTTTACAAAGGTTTGTCCTAATTTAGATTTTGATCATGGCGATAGTAATGATGGTTTTGTTGGGAAAGATAATATTTTGGATGTTTCATTTGTTCTTAAAACTAAAATTACTTTAACAAGTAATATTGGAGAAAAAGAATGTTTGAATTTATATAATGTTGATGAACAAACAAAATCGTTATTCCCAGAGATTTTTGATATAAATCAAGGTGGTTATATTGTATCCGATTATGTTATATATGATGGGGTTACTAATTTTAAGGATAGAATTAAAGTTAATTCATCAGAGAATAATGTTTTTAGTTTATATAATTCATCTAATTCTAATTATTCTTTTTTAGGTAATCTTGGGGTAATAAGTGGCGCTAGTGTGATTTCAAATACAGAGAATTCTTCATACATAACTACAATACTATCATATCTAAAATTTGCATATTATAAATTTGATGATAATGGTGATTTAAATAATAATTTATTTATATTGCTTGAAGGAGATCATTTTAATGCAGTTGGTTATTCAGATATTGTTGTTTCCGATAAATATGCATTAAAACTTGTTAGCGCTGAAATGGTTGATGATAATGATGTATTAAATTTAGATAATGAGTTTTATAACAAAAACTATGTTACTGTTAACAAGAATAATATTTATATTAATGGGGTTTTGATTAATTTATCAAAAACTTATGTTGTAAATGATGATGAGCTTAGTAGTATAAGTGATGAACATTCAACAATTATTGTATCAGTATTTAACAATGGATTTTGTCTAAAATATGATAATCAAGAATATCTTTCAATTGATATAGAATTTAAAAAAGATGATCAATTATCAACACAACCAAAATCATATATACCATTTAATATTAAATCGAGACCACTAAAAATTAATGTTCGAAATGAAGAAAATGTTGAAGTAATTAATGATAAAGATTGGTATGGTATTACGTATACCGATGAGGTTTCATATACTGGAAAATATACAAGATATTTCCCTTTAGCAGAATATATTGATTCAGTTCAAGTAAAGAACTCAGTTTCTTTAGGAAGTGGAGATAAATCAAATTTGGACATTGAAAAAGTTGAAGTATATTTAAAGAAAAAAAATCCAGCTATTGATGAAGCACCATATTTAAATATGTATGATTACCAAAGTTCTCATAAATTAATTAAAGATATTCCAACTGTTAGCTATGATGGTAATTATTATGTAAATAAAGCTACATGTTCAGAATTAATTATAAAAAATAAATCATTTTTTGTTGATTTAGATTCTTGGATTTTTTCAAATGGTATAGAGGATGATTATTTTGGAACTGATCCAGAAAAAGAAATTTGGAGTTTTGATGGAACTTGTTTTGAAGATGTTGTTTTCGGCAATAAAAGTTATTTTTATTTAAATATAAATATTGCATCAGGTTCTGAAAATGATTTCTTTAATAAAAATTATGAAATGCACTTTAATTTTTCGAATATTCAGTCTGAAGATATATTAACACCTCAAAATAATACTTATAATCATGATGAATTTGGATATGTAAAAAAATTATCATATAACGATAGATATTTATATCTTATGCAAGTTACAGATAGTTTGTTTTTAGATTATCCTGATTTAATTATTAACTTAAGTAATTATAGCATTACAAAATATTA
>JAIKVY010000232.1 GCA_024685275.1 Clostridia bacterium | reverse complement strand
AATGGAAAGACAATAAATGTTATTACATTAAAGGATTTCTTATTAAATAATTATTAAAAATACCAGAAGAAAATGTGATTTTTAATGTTGTAGTAATTTTAAAATTATACACTTAGATTGTATAAAAAATAAAATGATAATATTTGCCAATAAAATCACGTTTTTGCTCAAAAAATGAACATTATTGACTATTAGCCACAGGGAGATTTCTTCCACAAGTCCCAAAAAAATGAGTTACGGAAAGAATTCCCCCTAATTTATACAATTATCGTTGTTAAGTAATGAGTCAATTTTGGCCCATAACAGACATATTTTCTTTTATATTAAGTAATGGTAATTTTGATAAAAAGTGATATAATTGTAAATATCAATACGAATATGTAATGTAATGTTACTAAATTTTGGAAAAGTTATTTTCAATTTAGCATTTACAGCATTAATATTCATTATTTTAAAGAGTATTAAATTAGTGCGGAGGTTTAATATGGCATATAAAGATTTAGCAAATGCCAAGGAGGCAAAACAAGATGAGTTTTATACACAAATGGTTGATATAGAGTTGGAGCTCAAGAATTATAAAGATTTTTTCAACGGAAAAATTGTTTTGTGTAATTGTGATGATCCCTACGAATCCAACTTTTTTAAGTATTTTGCAATAAATTTCAACTATTTGGGATTAAAAAGGTTAATTGCGACATGTTATGATGGCTCTCCTTTTGCTGGTGAACAATTATCGTTGTTTGATTATTTAGACGGGTATCAAAAAGAAAAGTTTGAAAAGACTGCGCATAAAATTGTAATTAATGAAGTGCTTGATTATAATCACGATGGTGCAATTGACTTATCTGATGTCGAGTATCTTTTAAAAAACGACAAAAACATAATGGTTAAGTTAAAAGGGAACGGAGATTTTCGCAGTGAAGAGTGTGTGGAATTATTAAAAGAAGCTGATGTTGTAGTTACTAATCCCCCATTTAGTTTATTTAGAGAATATATTGCATTATTAGAAAAATACGACAAAAAATTTTTAATTATTGGTAATATTGGCGCATTAGCATATAAAGAGGTTTTTCCATTAATTAAAGATAATAAAGTTTGGTTAGGACAATCTATACATAGTGGGGATAGGGAATTCAGAATACCAAAATCATATAAAGTTAGAAGTAAATCTTATAGAGTAGATGAAAAAGGTAATAGATTTGTAAGAGTCGTTGGAATAAGATGGTTCACAAATATTAATTATAAAGAAAGGCACGAACAATTAACATTATATAAGCATTATTCACCAGAAGAATATCCCACATATGATAATTATAATGCAATTAATGTAACATCTACTCAAGATATCCCTTATGATTATGATGGGATTATGGGGGTTCCGGTAACATTTATGGACAAATATTGTCCAGATCAATTTGAAATTATCGGGATGGGGACAGGAGATAACGCAAAAGAACTTGGTGTAACAAAAAATTATCGTGGGAGAACCGATTTGGCTATAACTGTTAATGGAAAATCTAGTTGTCCTTATCAAAGAATACTTATTAGGAGAAAAAATAATGAAAATTGAGTTATATGAAATTACAATAAAGGAAATAACAAAAGGTTATAGTGATAATTCCGAGCAAGGTGTCACAGGTTTTTGCGGGAAATTAAATATTCGTCCCCCTTATCAAAGGGAATTTATATATAATGAGCAAAAAAGAAATGCTGTTATAGATACAATTAACAAAGGGTTCCCCCTAAATGTTATGTACTGGGTAAAAAACGATGATGGATCTTTTGAGGTTTTAGATGGGCAACAAAGAACAATTAGTTTTTGTCAATATGTAAATTCAGATTTTTCAATAAATAATAAATTTTTTCACAATTTAACTAATGTAGAAAAAAATAGAATCCTTGATTACAAGTGTATGATATATATTTGCGAAGGAACAGATTTGGAAAAATTAGAATGGTTTAAAACAATAAACATTGCAGGGGAACAATTAACAGCGCAAGAATTAAGAAATGCAGTTTATACTGGACCATGGTTAAGTGATGCGAAATTAAAATTTAGTAAATCAAATTGTCCAGCATATTTATTAGCTAACAAGTATGTTAATGGATCACCATTAAGACAAGAATTGTTAGAAACAGCAATAGAATGGATTAATGATGGAAAAGTAGAACAATATATGTCTATTCATCAATACGATTCAAATGCTAATAATTTATGGATTTATTTCAAAAATGTAATTGACTGGGTTCAATTAACATTTACCAAATATAGAAAAGAAATGAAAGGGATAAATTGGGCGGAATTATACAATTTATATCATGAAAAAACCTATGATACTGTAGCTTTAGAAAATAGAATTAATGAATTATTTTTAGATGATGAAGTAACAAACAAGAAAGGTATTTATTTATATGTTCTAGATGGTTTAGAAAAGCACTTAAGTTTAAGGTCATTTTCTGAGTCGCAGAAACTAGCTGTTTATAAAGCACAAGGAGGCAAATGTCCTAGATGCAAATCGATGAATAAACCGACTAAAGATAAAATATGGGAAATTGAAGAAATGGAGGGTGATCATATTACCCCATGGCATGAAGGAGGGAAAACTGATATTTCCAATTGCCAAATGCTTTGTAGAACTTGTAATAGAGAAAAAGGTGGGCATTAAAATGTCTCAAGTTGATAAATATTATAGCGTAATAATCAAAAAGAAAAATAGCAATAAAAATGGAGATCCAAAATCAATTTATGCTTTTGACTTTGATAGGGAAAAAATGATTAATGAAGTATGTATTCCTTATATTGAAAATAAGCAGTTTTTTGTTAATGGATATGTTTTGGAAAAGAATGAAATTGTTCAAATTAAAATAGTTACCACAAAGGAAAGAATTTCAATATTAGCTGATAAAGAAACAGAAGCGTTGTCGAGAAATGGAATATTAGGATTTTTTAGAGAAGAGGACATTGTAAATTCTAATAAATACACTAATGATGTTACTACAGAATTATTAAATATTGAAAAACTAAGAACAAACAAATCAAATAAATTGGATTCTAATTCAATATTCATTGTTCATGGGCATGATATTAATAAGTTAAATGAGGTTCAACTTTTTCTTAATAAAATAGATTTGAGTCCAGTTGTTTTAGGGCAAAAAGCAAATGAAGGAAACACAATTATTGAAAAATTTGAAAAATATGCAGCTCAAGTTTCATATGCAATTATTTTATATACAGCATGCGATATTGGCGCAGAAAAAGGAAATGAAAAAAATCTAGAATTGAGAGCCAGACAAAATGTTGTTTTTGAGCATGGATATTTCACACATGCACTTGGGCGAAATAGAGTTGCCGTTCTCTTAGAAAAAGGTGTCGAAAAACCTAGCGATATTGATGGGATATTGTATATACCATTAGATTGCGAGGGAGCATGGAAATTTAAATTAGCTAGGGAAATGAAGAAAACAGGACTATTAATTGACTTAAATAAAATTGATTAATATAGCAAGCTCTAAATTGTGATATGAGTAGATATTATATTATTGAAAAATCTAGATAAACATAATATTGGTATTATTAACACAAACCATACTCATTAGGAAATTTTCTTTTTCTTTAATTTGTCGTATATGTGACATGCAACACAGATTTGTGAATTATCAATGTCTTTTACTTTAAATACAGTACACGTAATAGCAATTATTTCGATAAAATCAAATACCGTAAAGTAATACATATCATACATAGAAAGTAAGAAAATAAATATTAAAGATAGCATTAGAGATAAAACTAAATAATCTACTTTATTTACTAATATTTTTTTGCCATAA
>JAIKVY010000219.1 GCA_024685275.1 Clostridia bacterium | reverse complement strand
TATTAGGATATGTAAAACTAATTAATTGTTCAATAACAGGTGATATATTAGGAAATTCACATATAAGTTTAATTAATAGATACGAATATGAACCAACACTTTCATATAATTTAAACATAACTATAGATGGGAATTACTCTTCGCAAATACATAAACCAGAGTATTTGCTTCAAAAGAATCAAAATGTACAGATAATAGATGATTCAATATATTTCATATTCCCAAATGAAAAGAAATATTTAATTGGAACATTTAAAACAGAAATTACAGATTTGCAAATAATACATGAAGATAATATTGTAGCTATTGGTTCCGGTGCTTTTTATAACTGTAAAAATATAGAGAATTTATGTATTCGAGGTGTTGGATATACAGGGAATAATATATTTAATAGAGAAGAACTTAAGGCCGTTAATGTTGAAATTCCACTAATTTTGATTCATTATTTATATGGAAATAAGGATTTAAAAAATGTTATTATTACAAATGAATGTGGTTATAAAACAGGTATATGGAATGGTGAATTTGCAGATTGTAAGAGTCTAACAAATATAATTCTTCCAGAAGGAGTATTGAGCATAGGAGGGAGTGCATTCGGGGATTGCAGTAGTCTAATAAGTATATCAATTCCTGAAAGTGTAACGAGTATTGGAGAGGTTGCATTCTCTAATTGTAGTAGTTTAACAAGTATAACAATCCCAAATAGTGTGACGAGTATAGGACGTATGGCATTCTCTAATTGTAGTAGTTTAACAAGTATAACAATCCCAGAAGGATTAACAAGTATAGAAGAATGCGTATTTGAATACTGCAATAAATTAAAGAGTATAGATATTCCCGAAGGAGTAACGAGCATAGGAGACAGTTCAATCCGTGATTGTAGTAGTCTAACAAGTATAACAATCCCAAATAGTGTGACGAGTATAGGACGTATGG
This sequence comes from Clostridia bacterium, assembly GCA_024685275.1. Lineage (GTDB taxonomy): Bacteria > Bacillota > Clostridia > Christensenellales > DTU072 > CAG-1782. Next base: position 1,894 of record JAIKVY010000219.1, on the reverse strand, counting down.
CATTCTCTAGTTGTAGTAGTTTAACAAGTATAACAATCCCAGAAGGATTAACAAGTATAGAAGAATATGCATTCTATGTCTGTGGGAGTTTAACAAGCATAATATACCAAGGGACTAGATCACAATGGGTTGATATTACTAAAGGCAGTGGTTGGAATGTTTATACTGGGGATTATACGATATATTGTACAGATGGAACGATTAATAAATAATTTTTTTGAATAATATATAAATTGGAGGTAAAACTATGAACACAGGAATTATTACAAAAATTGAGTATATTGCGGATGAAGTTAAATATTATATTAGATTAGATAGAAATTTCACGTTAAATAATTATGAATATAATATTTATATTATTGATAATGGAAAAACTAAACCAACAGCTGAAGTTTTTGGAGTCAAATATGCTATTGTAATGAAAAATAAAGCATGTGTTGTGACGCTCAATACAAAATACGAGTTTGAATTAGAGTTTGATTCTAATAGTAATCCTAGAATAATAAAATCAATTTCTACAATAGCATAATTAAATATGAAAAATAAAAAGACAGTTATTGTTTTAGGAGCAGGATCAACCGCAAAATTAAATATTCCCGTGACTAATGGGCATACTGAGCTGTTTTCTAAAATGCCAAATAGAAATGATTCTTTACTTGGTCGCTTAAAAATTATCATTGACAATTTATTCTATAAATCGGATGAAGATGGAAAATATAATTATACTATTAACGACATATATAACCTAATAGATAGTTCATTGTGTTTACATTCTTCATTAGTGTTTGATAATGAAAGAATAGAATCATATGAACTTGAAAATTGTAAAAGAGATTTAATAACTTACATATTTAAAGAGTTTATAAAAAGAATAAAACAACGAGATATAAATGAGTATAAAAAACTTGTTAATTTTTACAAAGCATTAGCCAAAAATGAAATACGAGAAAAAATAAATAATGTTACAGATTGGACAGATAGGAATAGTTTTATTTCTTCTTACTCTATAATCAATTATAACTGGGATTTATATTCTTTATTACCAATAATTGAAGCAAATAATGAGATTAATCATTTAAATGCAAATTATATTCCGATTTATCGAAATCCACAAGTAAGAATCTTTACGGATTTTAATTGTGAATATGCTACAGCAAAAGAAAATAGTAATAAGATATGGTATCCATTCACAGAACCTGCAGCATATGTCGCAAATAATTCAAGATATGATACTACAAGAAGAATTTTGTTAACGAAGTGTTATTATCCACATGGTGCTATGAATTTATTTAAATGTCCTAGTTGTGCAAAACATTCTTTTTACTTGGGAGAATTAAATTTAGATAGTGTTGTTAAAAAGTTGGATTATGGTAAAAATGCTAAACTATATAGTTGTCCTTTTTGTAATGGTGATATCAGTAGCGATGATTTTGATGTTTTGGTACAATCAAATTTTAAAATTCGAAATGCTTTTTTAGAAGAAATAAGATTATCAATGATAAAAGAATTACGAAATGCAAAACGTTTAATATTTATTGGATACTCTATGCCAAATGATGATGTTGATTTTATTACTTATTACAAATCATTAAGTAATGTTAATGAAGTTTTAGTCGTTTTATTTGATAAAAAAGAAACTAGAAATCAATTTGTATCATATAATCAATTAACAGATGAGCAAAAAGGAATAGCAAATAATTTCAATATAGCTTTTGGAGAGAGAGCTAAATACTATTTGAAAGGCGTTTCTGATGCATTTAATGCTATTTTAGATGAAATAGGGATTAATTATTGAAACGAATAAAAGATTATTAAACGTAATCTAATTAATTAAAGTTGTTTTTAAAGTGTTAACAACTATTAACGCATATTGTGATATTTACAACAATATATA
>JAIKVY010000210.1 GCA_024685275.1 Clostridia bacterium | reverse complement strand
ATTTGCACCAAATAATAAGAAATTAAATGCCAGAGACAAGAAAAATTATGCAAAAATGCGTAAAGCAATTTTCTTTATGATGTTAAAAGCAGAATCAGAAGCAATAAAAAGAAATCCAGAATACAATATGGATGATAGAATTATGCTCGATAAAATTGATCATCAAAATGGAACAATTACTATGGAAGATGGTGCTGTTTTTGAATTCGATGATTTTAAACAAGATTTCTCAATAAACAAATTAACGGATGCCGAAAATGATATTTTAGACCACCTAAGTGATGTATTTTCAACATCGGAAAAATTACAAAAGCACATTGCTTTCTTAATGAAATACGGTTCAATTTATAAAATCTGTAATGGCAACTTGTTATATCATGGTTGTGTCTTATTTAATGAAGACGGAACATATGCCGAACAAACATTAAGAACGGGAACATTTAGTGGAAAAGAATACTTCGATGAGTGTGAAAGAATTGTTAGAAGAGCTTACACAAACTTTTTCAAAAATAAACTGGATGAACATGATTTAGATTTTTGTTGGTACCTATGGTGTGGCAAAATGAGTCCACTATTTGGTAGAGATAAAATTGCAACATTTGAAAGAGTATATTTACCAAAAGAATATGGAGTTGAAAAGAAGAATCCATGTTATGAATTCACCAAGAAGAAAGAATTCTGTGAAAAGATCTTAAATGATTTTGGTGTAGTAGGTGAACATACCCACATTATTAACGGCCATGTTCCAGTAAAACAAAAAGATGGAGAAAATCCAATTAAAGCAGAAGGAAAACTAATAGTTATCGATGGCGGATTTTGTAGAGCATACCAAACAACAACTGGAATTGCTGGGTATACTTTGATATATAATTCATATGGCCTTAGACTATCTGCTCATGAACCATTTGGATCTAGAGATGAAGCAATAAAAAAATGCATTGATATTCACTCAAACGTTATCGTCTTTGAAACAACATCAAAGAGATTAACAGTAGGAGATACAGATGCAGGGAAAGAACTTCAAAAGAAAATAGATGATTTACAAGCCCTTTTAGAATCTGGATTGTTATAAGATTTTATTTCGCCAAATATTTCGCCAAATATTTCGCCAAATAAAAAACTTGTTACAAGTAATTAATTACTTGTATTTAATGACATATTCAAAATAATGTGATATAATCTCAAATACTTATGAAAAAAGAAGAACAAATAGTTATTGCATCTAACAAAAAAGCATACCATGATTATTTTATTGAAGAGACATATGAAGCTGGAATATGTCTTGTTGGTAGTGAAGTAAAAAGTGTTAGAAAGGGACAAGTAAATTTAAAGGATTCATATGTTTTGGTAAAAGACAATGAATTACAATTGATTAATTGCCATATAACTCCATATGAAAAAGGAAGTTATTTTAACACAGAAGCAAAAAGGACAAGAAAACTTTTAATGCACAAAAAAGAAATTAATAAACTCAGAGGGAAAATAGAAAGAAAAGGATATACTCTAGTTGTCACAAAAATGTATTTTGTTGGATCTTTAGTTAAATGTGAAGTAGCTTTAGCCAAAGGTAAACAATTATTTGATAAGAGAAAGACAATGAAAGAAAAAGCTCAAAAAAGAGAAATAGAAAGAGAGTTGGCAAAGAGAAAATATTAATAAAATTAATATTTAAAAATAGTTTTATTAGTGGTTTTTAAAGTGTTAGTATAAATATATACTTTTATTTATTGGAGGAAATATGAAGATAGAAACAAGATGCGTGCAATCAGGATATACACCAAAAAATGGTGAACCTAGAGTTTTACCAATTACACAAAGTACAACATTTGTATATGATACACCTGAACAGATGGGTGATTTATTTGATTTAAAAGCAGAAGGCTTTTTCTATACAAGATTAGGAAATCCTACTGTTGATGCTTTGGAAAAGAAATTAGCTGCAATTGATGGCGGTATAGGAGCTATTTGTACAGCTAGTGGTATGGCTGCAGTGACAAATCTTGTTATGACTTTATGTAAAGCAGGAGATAATATTATTTCTTCTTCAACAATATATGGCGGTACATACAATTTATTCTCAACAACATTTCCAAAATTTGGAATTGAAACAAGGTTTATTGATGTAAATGCTAAAAATGAAGATTATCAAAAATTAATAGATGAAAAAACAAAGTTTATTTTCTGTGAGACAATTGCTAACCCAGCAATGACCGTGCCTGACTTAGAAAGAATAGCTAAAGTTGCACACGAAAATGGAATTCCTTTAGTATGTGATAACACACTAGCAACAGGAATTATTTTTGATGCGTTTAAACATGGTGTTGA
>JAIKVY010000153.1 GCA_024685275.1 Clostridia bacterium | reverse complement strand
GATGGAATAACATTTACTCAATTCAATAATATAGATATCTTTATAAATCAAAATAAAGATTTATTTTATGATGATAATTCGATAATAAAGAGTAATGCCTTTGTAATTAATAATGACATTAAATCATATATTCATGATTCTTTATTCTTTAATTTACAATTTGATGATAGTTCTGAAATTGTATCATTTAATGATGCATTTAAATATTTTATTTTCGATATAGATTGTATAGATACATCTAATCCTGGTATATTTACATTTGATTTTGAGTATTTAACATTTGCTTTAAATTTTGCTATCACAGTTAGGGCAAATATTATTCAATCAATTGAAGTTAAATCAAGTGATAATACAAATTCAATTGTTTTCAAAGAGGGTATTGAATTAGACTCTTTAAATATTAATATTCTAGCATCATTTAATGATGCAGATAATAATCCAATTGAAGCAAAAACTATTATTGATATTAAAGATGTTCTTGTATCAAATTATTCTAAGAATGAAATATATGAATTTTCAAATGAACACATGGATGCAAATGGGCAATTTATTGAAAGAGTTATAAACTTCAGTTATTTAGGAAAATCTTCTAGTTTAAATGCTAAAATCTATAAAAAAGCATTAGAAAGATTAGTTCTTAAAGTAATTCCTAAAAAGATTTACATAGAACAAGAAGATACAGATATAGATTTTACAGGTGGTATTGTTACAATTGAATATGATAACGGATATAAATTTGATAAGGATTTGACAAGTCTTGATTTGATTAAAGATGTTTCTCAATTTTCTACTAATGTTGAATTAAACAATGGTAGTAGAAAAGAATATTCAATTAAAATTTCTTATACAGATGGCGAGTATACAAGATATACTAATTATGTAGTTTATGTTGTAGATAGAAAATATATAGAAATTGAATATAGTGATTCAGTAAATAATATTCTAAATTTTGAGTATGAAAGTTCAGATATTAATAATAGACCAGAATTTTTAATTAAATACTATACGGATATTGAATCAAATAATCCGACAACAATGAGTTTAGATAATCCGAATTTGAAAATATATTATATTGATGCAACAACAAATCAAATAGTTAAAGAAAATGATATACCTGTAAGTTGGCCTGAAAATGTTGGTTCATATATTTTATGTGTTGAATTTTTAGGAGATGCGATTAATAATCCATTTATTAGTAAATTTTATACAATAAATATCACTAAAAAAATATTAAATATAGTAATTGATGATATTGATTTGATATATGGCAATATATATCAAACATTAAATTATAAAAATCTTGGGTTAAATATATCATTATTTGATTCTTTAGAAAATGATTATTCGTCAATATATAATTCTTTAGTAACATCAGAAAACTTTGTTTTATATCGTGATGTAACAAAAAATAATATTGTTGAATTTGGACATTATCCAGAAGTTGCTCCGGTAATGACTGCAATTAATTTAGATTATGGGACATATTTATTAGAAACAATTGTTACTATAGATAATGATGCAAATTATACTTTAAATAAGCTAACAATAGACAGTAATATAAATGTAGTAAAACGTAGTATTAAGGTATATGCTAATGAAAAAATAAAACAATATGGAGACGAGGATCCTTTATTCGATTTTTACGTTGAGGATAATACAACATCAGGTTTAAATAATAACGTTTCATTAATAGGTGATAATAATACTATTAGTTTTAAATATAATGATAATATCATATTTACTGATTCTCAAATAAGTTTATATAGACTTATTAGAGATACTAGTATCGCTAATCAAGCTGTAAATCTAGAAGGGTACCCAATTCTATCTGGACAATCATATGATGTGCCTAATTATGATGTAGAATATATAGGTAATGTTATTAAAATCACCAAATCTAATTTATTCGTTGAGATAAAAGATAATATTATTTCAAATGATTTTGGAACTATAAATATTTCATTTGATTATTTAATTACTAATTCGAAATATCAAGATAATACAGCTTCATTATTATATGATTATTTAAGTAATCCAATTGCATATTATGATAGTGATTTAGATAAAGTAATATATGTTAATGAAATTACATCTAATAATATTAACACTATTGATTATTGTTTAATTAAGAATTTAAGATCAAATAATTATCCAGTTGAATTTAGTATTTTATCTGGAACTAATTATTTAATGATTCCGATATCAACTATCGCTGGCACTTATGATTTGGTTTTAAATGATATTTCTGTTGTTTTAAGTAATTATAATGTTTTGTATAGTAATGATAACGTAAGTTTAGTAGTTAATCCAATAAGAGTAAATGTTAATATTATTTCAAAATTTGTTTCTGAAAAAACATTTAAAGATACCAATAATAATTATGTATATAATCATTTTGCTTATCCAGGAATAAACTTTTCATTTAATGAAATTAATGAAACAAATTTACTTATTGGAAATAATGCGATTACTCCAGGTATTTTCGCAAGAGAAGATATTAATATTAATTATGATATACAAAACTATATTTTATCAGATAACTTTATTCTTGATAATTTACATCTTACTTCTGATACGTGTGTCGGTGGTATTAATGGAGTAACTTGTGAATATAATAGTTTATCGGAATATAAAGATTCATTTTTAATTTCATTTACAAGCATGTATTCAGATAACATGTCTTATATTGATTATTATTTTAGTATATTAAATGAAAATTTATTTTCAGGACAATTAAGTAATAATTTTGTTGATAATTATAATCTTTACTACATTTATATTCCTAGTTTAATTGATTTAAATG
>JAIKVY010000104.1 GCA_024685275.1 Clostridia bacterium | reverse complement strand
GCATTGGATCTTGATACTTGGAATAATGTATCAATTAGTTTTGATGGCGTGCTTGATAAGCTTATTTTTGAATTTGAAGTATTTCAATCAAATGCTCTTGAAAAAAGTGGATTATATTTTAGAACTGATAATTTAAATATTTCAGCACAAGCAAAAAGTTCATTAAATGCTAGTGATTTTACGATATATGTAAACAAACTTGAATATGAGTATACTGGTGAAGAAATTGAATTAGATTTTTCTATTTCATCGAATATTGATTCATCGTTATATTCAGTTGTAACTAATTGCGATAGTGCTATTTTAGAAAGAGGAGAATACGAAGCTTCTATTTCGATACTTGATTCAGCATTTGCGGAAATTAAAAAGTCACAAAATTATACAATTGAAGTTATAAAAAGAATTCTTAATCCAGCATCATATACATTTATTCGCAATGAAGAATACGCAACATTAAGAAATATTAGTTTTTATGACAAAAACGATTTAATAATTACTTCTCCTCATGTTGATGTTCAAACTATTTATCCAATAGTGGATGATAAAGTTTCAATAAAGATAAAAGATGATAATCACATATTTAGAAATAATACTAATCTATATGAGGTTACGCTTGATTCATATTCATACACAAATAATAAAGGGCTAATTGTAAGTGATAGATATGAGAAGATATATGATGGGACATCATTTGACATAAATGATGTTATTGAAATGTATTCAGCATACAATCAAGATACAGATACCAAAACGCCTGTGGCAGCTACGACCTTTGTTGTTGAATATAGAAATGAATCTGGAGAAGTAGTAAATGAAGTTAAGAATATTGGAACATATACATTTATGTTTGAATATAATGGACAGACTATTGAAGGAACAATTGATATTATACCGAAGGCAATAACGGGAGCTAATTATATTGGAACAGATTCGTTTAATAAAACATATGATGGAACGAGTATTGTGCCTATAAATGGTTATTTTGGAGAATCAATTGATTCAGCAGAAATAGAATTAATGGGTATAGTTGTAGGAGATGAAGTTTCATTAACCATCAATGAATTTGGATTTATTAGACCATTTGGGAAAACAGCTATTCATGTTGTTAATTATGATATTGTAGGGGAAGATGGTAATAATTATATTTTAGATGGAGATTTCTATATAAATGAAGTCGCAACAATAAGTCCAGCAAAACTTGCATTTACCTCTGTTACAGATTTAGGTGGAGAAAGAATTATATTTGATGAAAAAGTATATAATGGACTTACAGATGTAGAAATATTAAATGAAGATGGAAATTGTTTAAGTTTAAGCGGACTTGGTACAAAAGAAATAACATATAGTCAAGTTACTGCAACAGCAAGTTCTAAGGATGTAGGAACGAGGCAAGTAACTTTAGTTCTTAACGATCCTTCATTGTTTGGATTTTTCCAAAGTGAAATTTTGATGCAAGTTTACCCAGAGATTGAGATAAAACAATATGAGTTAAATGTTGATGATTTAACAACTCTTAATGATATGAAAGATTATGATGGCACAGTTAATTCAGATTTAGTAATAACATATTGCGAATTTGATAATTTATTAGATTTTGGAGATAATCTTGCAACAATTTTAGCTGATACTGATAAATATGAAGTTGTTTATAGCGTAGCATATTATGATACAGAAGTATCTGGAATTAGAAGATTGTTTATTGAAGGAATTGAGTTAAAAGCATATTCAAGTAGTGATCAAAGCATCTTTGATAATTATAGTATTTCAGATTTTGAAATTGAGGGGATTATTAATCCAGTTTCAATAACAGTTGATACTGAAATAGTAAGGATATTGGAAGGAGGAGCTGTTCCAAATATAAGAGTATCTGTTGATGAAACCAACGTTGTTACCTACACAATACACAATACTCAATTAGAAGCAGAAAATGATCAAAACCCATTAAGTGAAGTTGGTATTGAAGAAGGTGAGTATTATTTAAGAGTTGTTAGTAATTCGGATAATTATAGATTAGATACTGAATATGTTTTAGTAAGATTGGTAGTTAGTACGAATGAAAACAAGACAAATCAAGAAATAAGGATTGAATCGTTTACATATGTTGATGAAAATACAAAAATAATAATAATGGAAGGTGGGTATTTTGATCTAAAGTGTTTTAGTTATACTGAATCAAGTGGATTAAAAACAGATTTACCACTAACATATGCAATAAATGATGGTAATGTTTGTTCAATAGAAGGAAATATTATTCATGGAATAAAAAACGGCGGGCAAACTGTTATAACAATATCACAATCAGGAAACACATATTACAAACCAGCAGAAAGTATTAGCTTTATAGTTGAAGTAAAAAGATATACTGTTCATGCAACAATAACGCCAAATAGTGATTTATATTATACAGACTATTTACCTAGAGAAGCTAGCAACTATGCATTAAGTGTTAATGTTGACAGCGAAGCAGTTTCAGCAAATATTAATTCTGTGCCTACCGTGCAAATAAAATTTGGTGAGAATCAATATGTATTTTCAATTAATATTAATACTCCAAAAGTATCTCCAGAATATACGGAAGTATATGGAGTAATAGAAGTTCCTGTTAATTTAATAGGAATAAAGAAACAATTAGATGTGTATTTTGATGGAGCGTTTAATATTAAATATAAAGATTCATTAAACCTAGTTGATGGAGTTGATAGATTAAAAATTAACAGTAACAATGTTTTAGTAGATGATTTTATTCAAGAAGTTAATTTCCAATTAAAACAATACAAGAACAGTTCATTAGAGGATGTAAGTATTGAATCGCTTCTACCTGGTAATTATGTTTTCTATGCTGGAAATGAAGGTGATGTATATGATGATAATAAATACTATATTTTGATTAATAGTCCAACATCATCATATGAATTTGAGCTTCATGATAGTATAAATGTTTGTATAGAAAAAGGAATTGTATCAATTGGTATTAACAATATAGAAAAGAATTACTATGCTCCAGTATTAGAAGATTATTCACATTTAATTATAATATCTGGAAAAATTAATTCAGAAGAAGAAGTAACGGAAATCAAAGAAAATATAGATATTTTATTAAGCATAGGAACGCAAACTGGGGCAGGAACGTATCCAATACAATTGAATATTAATGATTCAGCTTTATCTGAAAGTATTAATAATAAATATGAGTTTGTTATTAATGATGGATATGCTATTATTTATCCATTACAAATTAATATTCAAGCAGAAAGTAAAAGCTCAATTTATCTAAAACCAATTCAACAACCAACATATAAGATTTCTATACAAAATAAGAATTTGTTCACTGATGCTCAGATTGAACAAATTGAAAATTATATTAATAATTTAGTAAGTATTCACTGCGATGTTGAATCTGGAAGTAATGTGGGAGAATACCCAATAATTTTATCATATAGCGGGAATAATGTTAATTATAACGTAAGAATAAATGATTCTATTTACACAGTTAGAAACGCAGAATTTAGTAATATTTATTTCTATGATAAACAAGTAAAATATGATGGATTAAGACATAAATTGGAAGTTGTATATACAAAAGATCAATGGCCAAATGCAACTATTTCCTATGATTTTGAATACTTTACTGAACCAGGTGAATATAAATTTAGAGCAACGATTTCTCAAGCTAATTATGAAACTCTAATATTAACTGCAACATTAATAATTGGTGTTGATTCTTTTTCAACGACAACACAGGCATTAGGCTCTGTTGAACTAGAAATAACAGATGAAAATTGTACAGTTGGAGTTAATTCGAATGTATCGATATATGGTGGTATATTCACAGGTGATACTACAGAATATGAAGAACAAATAGCAAAACAAATATCATATGAGTATTACGATATTTTAAATATATATTACATCACGTTTATGGATGGAAATCTAGAAACATCGTTAGGATATAGTGCATATAAAATTACTTTTGCACCTAAAGATATTAAAAAGACTAATACGTTAGTAATATATGGATATAACCTAGAAGGAGATTATACTGAGCTTGAATATGAGTACTCAGATGGAAAATATACTATTGAGGTTTCTGATATAAGAGGAATAGCATTTGTTGAAGAAGTAATAAAGAAAAGTTCAACAGTTGCTAGATGGGCAATTATTGTTGCAATAGTTCTTGTGGCTTTAATACTAGCAGCATTTTTGTTCTCTTCAAAGAAGTTTAGAAATGATAGAAGAAGGAGTAGAAAGCGCCACAATAGGTGGGCATAAATAGACTATATAGTCTAGATTTAAGTAGTTTATTAATAATAATTAACCTTGTTAAATAACAGGATATAATTTAGAATTAATAATAGAACAAATGTGGAAGGAGGATGTATGGCTAATACAACAGAAAAGAAAAATTTTTGGCATAAAATTTTTGCTACAACTCCAAATGATGGGGATGTACAGCCAAAAGAAGGAATAGCATTTTCCATAGCAGGATTTGGCCAAAATATGATATGTACTATCATAGGGTCTTATATCACAGTCTTCATGACTGACGCTATTGGATATCCAGCTTTATCAGTTGCATTGTTAATGTTATTTGCTCGTATTTACGATGCATTTAATGATCCAATTATGGGAAGTATCGTTGATAGGACGCGTACAAAATGGGGTAAATGTAGGCCTTATTTAAAATGGATGCCGATACCTATTGCAATCATGACGATTATTTGTTTCCTACCGGTTTATCCAGGAGCAACGCTTGTTGATGGAGTATGGGTTTGGGATCCAAAATCAACTGCTGGTTTTGCAGCAATGAGTGCAATGTATATTATTTGGGGTATGGTCTATACAGTAGCTGACGTTCCATACTGGTCACTTGTAACATGTATGACGGATGATACATATAAACGTAGTAATCTTTTATCTGTTGCTCGTTTGATTTGCACAGCTGGAGCTGGTGTGGTTACGATTATTTTGCCACAAATTACAGGTGCAGTACAAACAGCACATGCTGGAAATCTTCCTGCAATTGCCAATGGTTTAAAATGGACATACTTTGCTGCTGCAATAATAGTAAGTGTATTAGCAGTTCCAATGTTTTTCTACGGATTTAAGCATACAAAAGAACGTTCAGTTAATACTGAAGAGAAACCAACACTTATTCACAATTTAAAACTTTTAGGAAAGAATAAACCATTATTATTAATAGTTTTATCTGGTGTTCTTGGCGCTGCTAAATCAGGATTTACATATACCGGTGGTTTATATTTTGCAAAATATGTTTTGAATAACGAAGGTCTTTATACATGGTTCGTTATGTCAGTTATTCCAGGTGGATTGATAGCTACATTACTGGTTCCAATGTTTACTAGAAAGATTGGTAAAAAATGGACATACATAGTATCTCATATAATTGGTGGTGTTGCTTTACTTGTAGCATATTTTGTAGGTATCGCGTACAAAGGAGATTACACTAATATCGCTTTAATTATTATCATGTTTATTGCATTTGTCTTCGCTGGTATTCCATTTGGATTCAGTAATATATTAACATACGCAATGATTGGTGATACAGTTGAATATCTTGAATGGAAAACAGGGGAAAGAGCTGAGGGTATTTGCTATGCAATGCAAACATTTATTAGTAAGATTGGTATGGCTCTTGGAGCATTCTTTGGAGTTTTAGCATATCATATGGCTGGTGTTACACCAAATAACCCTGGAGCATTAGATGCCGCTGGAAAAGATACTATGTGGTGGATGTTGATGTTACTTGGTGGATTAAGTTGTATTGCTGCTGCAATTCCAATTATATTCTATCAATTCACTGAAAAGAAACAACAAGAAGCTGTTGCTGAAATAAGAGCAAGAAGAGGCGAAACTGTGATTGAAGACGCAGGAAATGCTGATGATTCTAGTGCTGTTGAAACTGATATTGTTGAAAACAATACACAAGAAACAAGCGTTGATGTAGAAGTAACTTCTGAAGATAATAATGAAATAAAGAACGATGATGAAAAATAAAAGGGATTGTTAAAATGAAAATTACTCTTCCAAGAAGTATATTCTTTTTTACAAGTGACAAATATTTCCCTTCAAGGAAACCATTGTTTAAAGCATCACCCATAAAGGATGGAATTATGATTTTCAATCTAAAAGGTGAATTAATGGGTCAGGTATTTGCTGATGATGATTCAGTTAGAGTTACACCAGCAAATGGCCAATCTATTGTAATAACTGGTAGTGAAGGGAAAAATGTACAATTTAAAAAACTTGTATATAAAGAAGAATATAAAGAAGAAAATGAAGAGGATTCATACGATCTAACTTTAGTAAAAGAGTTTAAAGATAACAGAGCTCCATATAGACAATTTGATTTCTTTGGTAATTACCTCAAAGGCGAATATGAAATATATGAAGTAGTTAAAAACAAAGAATATCCAGTGCCATATTTTAGAGTAGTAGATAATCCAGAAAAGAAACATCTAGCAGACATAGATGTATATGGCGAAGGCAATATTTTAACAGCTGTTTTAATCTTTTACGGAATTAGTTTTTTAGCATTTAAAAAATAAATTCATTATTCATATTAAATAATACAATCTAGGCTGAGCATAAAAAACTCAGCC
>JAIKVY010000056.1 GCA_024685275.1 Clostridia bacterium | reverse complement strand
GCAACATCAACAACAGAATAAAGAGCAAATGCTAGAAATCCAATTAATAAGAAAACATTAAAAGTTCTAATTTTAAATCCGATAAATGTTTTTAATCTAACAAGTGCTAAATATGTATAAATAATTAAACCTATTATTCCTGTTGCTCCTAAAGCTTGGAATACGGAGGAATGGAAATAGGTCATATCAAAGCCATAGTAAACCATAATTGGGAATTGGGTAAAATCTATACCTAAACCACAACCTAGAATTGGATATTTTAAGAATTCAGCCCAAGCAATTTCATATATATCCATTCTCCCAGTTCCACCTGAATCTATTTTTCCTTTAAGAAGATCAATAACGTAGTTTCTTTTCCATATAACTGCACCAATTGCAGCAAGAATAATAATAGCAAGCGTAATTAGTACGAATTTTCTTGATTTTTTTGGAGTTTTAACAATTGTATAGATAATTAAAAATGGCATCATAATTGTGCCAAATAATAATCCGCCACCAGATCTAACTAAAAACATACAAGCATATTGCACGAATCCAAATAAAATAAATGGTATTCTGTATTTTGATTTTACAGCAAAATAAAATGAAAACGGCATTGTGAACATAAATATATCACAAATATAGTTTTTCCAACTTAGTACAGGGAAATTAAAATCCAAAGCTTTTACTTCTATCATATGTTTAATTAATGCATGTAATACTAAAGCGACAGAAATTGCTGAGATTACAACTGACATTTTTGCAAATGTTTTAATGAGCTTATTTGGATTTTCTCGTAAATAGTTTTGGAAGAATATATATAATACAAGTTGTAAAAAGCCTAAACCGAAAACTGTATAAATTGGTACTCCACTAAAGTATTCAGCAATTGTAATATCACTAAGGAATCCGCCCAAAACTAAAACTATAGAGTAGAGTAAAAGTGGAATAAAATTTGTCCCACCAATAAACTTAAATGGAAACACAAATAATCTAAATCCAATAGCAGGAGCTAAATATATAAAAGAGTAAGCGACTAGAATAAAATCAGCGATATCTCCATCATGATGCCCATATTGCATTGGGATTAAAGACATTACAACCATTGCTAAATAAAAATATGATAAATCTTCAACAAATATTAAATTTATTGCTAAGAAAAATAAAATAATAAACATAGCAACAATTTCTTGATGACATATAAAAGAAAGGAAAGCAAGTGTGGCAATAAAAGCTAAAAAAATGTTAGATTTAAATAACTTTGTAAAGTAATTGGAACATTTTACATATATTTCATTATTTAGAATCTTATTTCTAATCGATGCTGCCAAAATAGCTCCTTTTTTATATATAAGACTACATAAAGTTTAATTAAAATATATTGTTATGTCAAAAATAAAAAGGAAATGATGAGTAAAGTAGATTATTTATCTTGTTCTTGTGTTTTGTTAATAACAAAATCTATTATGTTACTATCTACATCTAAATCAAATTTTCGTGCAAAATATTTATCAGAATTAATAATGTTTTCTTTATCATCAACAGTTAAAACTTTTGGAGAAGATCCGCCATTAGACCAATCTATGTATGATAAAAAGTCTGAGACACTTTTGCTAAATGGAGAATTCATAATTGTTGTTTGCATAAATGATTCATCAGGATTAAGAGTTGATTTAAAATTGTTTAAATACTCTGGTTCATTTGATAATTTAGCAAGGACATAATTACAAAAATCATTGTTAATAGTATACCAAAATTCACCGAAGTAATAATTATCATTTATGGTATTTTTTCTTTTAAAAATTCTAAATGTTTTTCCTTTTCCGCCAGTGCATATTTTATATACATTACGTAAAACTTTACTAAAAAAGCTTTTTTTTGTTAAGGAATATGGATAATATAATTCAACTCTTTTCTTATATTTGCTTAATTCTTCACTAAAGAAATGAATAAAATTCTTTTCTTTGTTGTTTTGTAAATAATCATATAAAGATAGACTATTTTTAATCAATAAATCTTGTCCAGAAATAAATATGTAGAACATATATTGGTTTTTATTTGCTGTTTTTAGCAATTCAAATTCAGGGGGGAGCATTGTGTAATTTCCCCAACCAACTTGATATCTTGTTTCTGTACAATATACATTTGAATATTTGTTAGTAATATTAGTTATATCATCGTTATTGATTTGCATTCTAGCATCAAAGTGAATATATATATCGAAATAAGAAGAATCAAATTGCGAAATTAACATTTGAATTTGTTTAATATTTTTATGTGCTAATACCATTATTGCAATTTTTTCTGATTTCATATGCATCCTTAATAAAAAGGTAGAGTAGAGCTTGGGTTATTTTTTTACCTTGTTTCTTAAAAAGTGTGTGTAAATACGCTTTCTTAATGCTGTAGGAATAATAGAAGAAACAATAGTTGCTGTTTTAGTTTTTAAATATTGTTTACGAGTCATATAATTCCTTTTATATAACTCTTTTTTGAAATCAACTAAATGTTTACAATATTTTAATCCACCACGTCTTTTATAAAAATCTTTAGATATACGCATATAAACTAAATTTTCTTGGATGTTATAAAGTTTAAATCCATTTTCAATTAATCTTGTCCAAAGATCATAATCTTCACATAAATATTTACTTCTATAATTACCAACTTCTAAGACAGCAGATTTATAGAACACAACACTAGGATGAACAAAAGGATTTCTTTCTCTAGAATAATCTTTAATTTGTTCACTTGTTTCAGGCATTATTCTTGTATCTATAATATTATCTAAACTATCCATAAATTCAGCAGTATTAGATCCAATTGCATCATACCTATTGTTAACTAAAAAGGCTATTTGTTTTTCAAATCTATCTTCTCTACAAATATCATCTGTATCCATTCTTGCGATAATATCATATGAGCAATTTTCAACACCAGTTTTTAAAGCTAACCCTAAGCCAACATTATTTTCAAGTCTTATAACTTTAAAAATAGGATTTTTACAATATTCTTCAAGAATATTATTTAATTCTTCTGTTATTGGACCATCTAGAACAATGACAATTTCATTTGGCAACAATGTTTGTTTTAATATACTATCTATTGAAGCTTTAAAATAGTCTGGATTTTCTTTAATGTATAGAGATAAAAGAACACTAAATCCTGGAAATTCTATCATTATTCCTCTTAATATTTATATTTTATTATTTATTAATAATGTTAATTATTAATCTTGCTTTTTATTATTTTACAAAAAAATAATTTTAATTGCAAAACTATTAAGATATTTATTCAGTAATGTTATCGTTATTGTTTTGTTCAATATTTTGAGTATTGTTGCTAGATTCACTATCGATAGAGGTATCACATGGTTGTTCAACAATTTTGTTATCTTGATTTTCAACGATAGGTGGAGATTCTTTGTGCCTTAATTTATTAATTAATTTTTTGAAGAGTTTAATAAAGTAGAATCTAAAACTCTTATCAAAGCAGAATAATAATATGAATGTTGGCGCACTTAATGCTACCGCAATTCCACCATTTCTAAGTGCAGAAATCCAAACGTTATCAAGTGGTTTGTATAGATAATTTACTAAAAATACCAATCCAACAAAAAATCCGATTAAAATATAATTTTTGAAATAATACGATGTCGGTTTTTTATTCAATACATTTTTATACAAAACATATGGTTCAATTACGTGACAAATTACAATGTTTGTAAAGATTGTTGCAACAATTACACCTACAACTCCGATATAGTGAACGAGTAGGATAGATAAACCAATGTTTATAACCCCTTCAATAATAGGTTTATATCTATCGTTATAGAATGTTCCTGTTGCATCTCTAAATAGTAAAACTGTGTTACGCATAAACTGAATAAAGTAGTTAACTGTTATGACAATTGATACGTCTCTAGCCATAAGCAGATCAGCACCGCCAAAACATATTTGAATGAGTTCGTCAATTACTGATAGATAACCTAAATAGAATAATGAACCTATAATGAAATTAAAGGAGTAGAAGAAATTGAGATACTTTTCAATATTTTCTTTAGATTCTTTTACACACATTATTCCAATTATTGATGTTAAAGGAGTAAAAAATAGAGCAAGGGTACTATTCATTGCAACAGCTATTGTTGTATAGTTTGTATATTTTCCTAGAACGGCAACTCCAATAAAAGCAGATATAATAACTGAATCAATAGTATTAACCAAAACAGCTCCAAGTTTATGAGCGAACATTGCTTTTGTTAATTTAACAACTTCTTTTTTAGTTGGGACATCGATCTTTTCTTTCATCGAAATAATATCTTTATATTTTTTTCTGGTTACAATTTCAGTCATGATGAATTGTAAAATTGAAGAAAGAACTAAACATGCTAGGAACCATTCAAATGATTTAAATACGAGTAATA
This sequence comes from Clostridia bacterium, assembly GCA_024685275.1. Classification (GTDB taxonomy): domain Bacteria; phylum Bacillota; class Clostridia; order Christensenellales; family DTU072; genus CAG-1782. The sequence continues at coordinate 13,924 of JAIKVY010000056.1, read as the reverse complement.
TCACAATTTGTAAACTGTATTGAACAATTTGTGCTAATGAGTTAATTGTTGTTGTAATATAGTTATTTTTATATGCATTGATTAGTGAAGTTTTTGCACTGAAAAGATATGTCAAAACGACACTAACTAAAACAATAACGTATGTTAAATATAAATTACTCGAAATGGTATAGTTTTTAGCCAAATATGGTAGTAGTGGCATAATAGCTAAACCAACAACAAGTATTATTAAACCAATAATTCTGTATACTTTTATAAAAAGATTGTATAGCGCAGCAACTTTAACTTTATCACCTTCAGCAATAGGTCTATACATTGAGAAAGAAATAGCAGTTCCAACACCTAATTCAGCTATAGCAAGAATACCGACTATGCTTGTATACAATGAAAATAGTCCATTAGCATCATTACTTACATAGCCAATTAAATAACGTCTAGAAATAATAGCTAAAACAATTAGAATTAACCTAAAAAATATTGCAAAAAAAACGTTTAAAAATGATTTCTTTTTATCCATTTATTGTTCCTATCTTAAAAATACATTATCTATTATACTACAAATTAGATAAATACAAAATTGTAAATAATATACTAATAATTTATAATCATTCTAGAGGAATAAATATATATGGAAAAATATTTAATAACTGGTGGTTTAGGTTTTATTGGATATAATTATCTACTCAACTTCACAAAAAAAGATTGTGAATATGTTTGCTTAGATAAAGTAACATATGCAGCCAATATCGATCAATTACCAAGACTATTAGAAAAAGGAAATATAAGATTTATAAAAGAAGATATAACAAATAGAGATGCTATTTTTAAACTATTTAAAAATGAAAAATTTGATTATGTAATTAATTTTGCTGCCGAGTCACATGTAGATAATTCAATCATAAACCCATATATTTTTGCGGAAAGTAATTATATAGGAGCTATGGTTTTAATGGATGCATCAGTTAAATTTGGAATAAAAAGATTTCATCAAATATCTACAGATGAGGTATACGGAGATAGCCAAAAAGATACCCAAATTATACAATTTAATGAATCAGATGCTCTGCATCCTTCTAGTCCATATTCAGTTAGTAAGGCTGCTACAGATATGTATGCTTTATCGATGCATAGAACATATAATTTACCAATAACTATCTCAAGATGTTCTAATAATTATGGACCATTTCAGTTTAAAGAAAAATTAATACCAAAGATTATATATAATGCAAAAAATAACAAAAATATTCCTATCTATGGTGATGGTCTTAATATGAGAAATTGGATAAACGTTAAAGATCATTGCAAAGCGATTAATTTAATATTTGATAAAGGTAAAGATGGAGAAATATATAATGTAACAGGAAATGATTTTCTTTCAAATATAGAATTGGCTAAAAGAGTTTTAAAAATTCTTAATAAACCAGAGTCCTTAATTGAATACATTCCAGATAGATTAGGACATGACTTTTGCTATGTAATTGATGATTTAAAAATTCGAGAATTAGGTTTTAATAACGATTTTTGTTTGTTAGAAGATTTAGAAAAACTAGTTGATTGGTATATTACATATTAGTTATGTAATATTTGACCGACATTATAAAAAAATCTATAATTATAAAAAACTTTTAAGGGGTGAAAAATGTATTGTAATAATTGTGGAAGAAGTAATGAACCAGGAGCTAAATTTTGTGCTGGTTGTGGACAACCTTTAGATAATGTTTCATATGATGTTAATGGAAATGAATATAATAATAATCTAGATAACGGGAATGGAACAAAAAAGCGAAAGAATAAAATAGATCCAACAATAAAAGTTATTATCAAAATCTTTATGATTCTTACATGTGTATGTACAGGATTTGCGATTATTCCTTTATGCTGGACAATTCCAATGACAGTAGCTTGCTTCAAAAAATTAGATAATGATGAAGAAATATCTGTTGCTTTCAGTGTTTGTACATTAATTTTTGTAAATATGGTTGCTGGTATTTTATTGTTGATATCTAGTGAGGATATCTAACGATGAAACTTAGATAATAAAAATGTTTTGCTTTAAAATAGTACGGAGTGAAAATTTTGTACTATTTTTTTAGAGTATAGAATTATTAAAGTTGTTAAATAAAAATTGATATGATATACTTTAATGAAATTAAAGGGGATAAAAATATGAAAATAGCAATTGGTTGTGATCATGGTGGACTTCCATTAAAAGAAAGTTGTATTAAAGCTTTAAATGAATTGGGCTTTGAATATATAGATTGTGGAACATATACACCAGATAGTGTTGATTATCCAGATTATGCAGCAAAGGTATGTGAAAAAATTCTAAATAAAGAAGCAGATAAAGGTATTTTATTATGTGGTACAGGAATTGGTATTGGTGTCGCTGCAAATAAATTTAAGGGTATTTTTTGTGCTCATATAACTGATAAATTTAGCGCACAAATGGCATCAGAACATAACAATGCAAATATTATTTCAATGGGAGCAAGAATTACAAGTAATGAAGATGCTTATGAATTTGTTAAGATTTTCTTTACAACTCCATTTGCCGGTGGAAGACATTGTAATAGATTAGAGAAGATTGCCGAGATTGAAAATAAAAACTTTAAATAATTAAAACGAGACTATTCTCGTTTTTTTTAAATTATATAAAATGGAGATGAATTATGAATATTAATGTAGTTAAACACCCACTTATTGCACACAAATTAACAATTATGCGTCAAGAACAAACAGTTCCAAAAGATTTTAGACAACTTTTGAAAGAAATTTCATTGTTAATGGCATATGAAGTTACTAGAGATTTACCAGTTGAGAGTATTGAAATTGAAACACCAATTTGTAAGACAACTGGAATTAAATTGTCTGGTAGAAGTATAGGTGTTGTTCCTATTTTAAGAGCAGGTTTAGGAATGGTTGATGGAGTTTTAGAATTAGTTCCTCAAGCTAAAGTAGGACACATTGGTTGCTATAGAGATCCAGACACACACCAACCAGTTGAATATTATTGCAAATTACCAGTTGATGCTCCAGAAAGAACAATTATTGTTGTTGATCCAATGCTTGCTACTGGTGGGAGTGCTAATATGGCAATTGATTTTATTAAACAAAGAGGTGTTAAAGACATTAAGTTTATGTGCTTAGTTGCAGCTCCAGAAGGTGTTAAAGCTGTTAATGAAGCTCATCCTGATGTTCCAATTTATACAGCAGCATTAGACGACTATCTCAATGAACATTGTTATATTGTTCCAGGATTAGGTGATGCTGGAGATAGATTGTTCGGAACAAAATAATTAAGGGGTAATACATATAATCAGTTTTTGATTAAATACACGATGTATTATATTTGCAATGATGATAGAAAATATTTTAGAAGAAATTAAACAAGCAGAAGAAAAGGCTACAAAGATTATTAATGATGCAGAAGAACACGCAAAACAAATAGTTATTGATGCGGATAAAACTGCTGTAAAAATAAAGCTTGAAGCAACAGCATTTGTTAAGGAACAAAAACAAATGGTTGTTGAATTAGCTGAACAAGATGCAAAAAAGATTTTTGATAAAACAATCAGTGAAGGATATAAAAGTGCTGAGAGAATTATTGCAAATACAGATATAAAACCAGCAGTAGAATTTATAAAGGACGAATTATTTAATTTATATGTCGGTCGTTAGTATGCAAAAAGTGAGCATAATTGCTCACGACAATGATAAGGGTAAAATACTTAGAATACTTCTCAAATCTGGTAATGCAGAAATGATAAGTAATGAAGAAGTAGTAATAACCGATTCAGAAAAAGAAAGAAAAGCTAAAGTTGAAGCAAAGAAATTTAGAATTAATTTTGCTATTAATTTTATTAAAGAAACGATCAAAAATGCTAATGCAATCAAAAAACACAACAAAGAAAAAGATACAATAAAAGCTAATTTCAAAAAAGAGAATAAACTTATTTCGCTGGAAGAATATGAAAATATCAGTTCGAATGATATAGAACTAATGACTAGAATTGATGAAATGGAAAAAATCAACAATGAAATAGTTGATCTAAAATCTGAAAAGATGAGATGGGGCTCACTTAAAGATCAATTGCTTCCATATCAAGGATTAAGTATTCCATTTTCAAAAGTTAAATCTGATGATTATCTATACATGGCAATAGGTGTTTGTGATGCTAAAAATGCTGATAATTTAATTTCGAATTTACCACAAGAATCTTTCTATGAAAGAAGTGATTCAAATAATACAGTTGCATTAGTAATTGGAACACATATAAGTAATAAGGAAGAACTTGAAAAATTATTATTGGCTAACGAATTTGTAAAATCATCATTTACATATGATGAAACTGCAAGTACTAAAATAGATGAAATCGATAAGAAATTTGTATCTATTGATGAAAAAGTCAACAGTTTAACTTTAAAATCTCTTGAGTATATTGATTTGCTTGGAACATTAAAAATATTATACGACTACATGGATATTAAAATAGCTAAATACAATGCATATGAAAGTAGTGTAAAAACACAAAAAGCTATTATGTTAGAGTGCTGGGTTCCACAAAATAAAGTAGCTCAAATTAAAGATGAGATATTGAATACTTGCAAAGCAGTTGAAATATTTAATAGAGATCCACTTGAAGGTGAAAAACCACCAACATTATTAAAGAATAATAAAGTTGTTGGTTCAAGTGAAGCAATCCTTGGAATGTTTGGATTCCCTACATATGGAGAAAAAGACCCAAGTATTTTTGTTGCACTATATTATTTCTTAATATTTGGTATTATGATTGGTGATGCTGGGTATGGTTTAGTAATGACTATTGCATGCTTCTTGTTTTTAGCAATCAAAAAACCAGTAAAAAATAGTGGAAAGATGATTTTCTTATTCGCTATGTGTGGTATAGCAACATTTATATGGGGCGTATTATTTGGTGGATGGTTTGCAATTGAATTGCCTGCAAATAGTTTCTTATCAAAGATATCATGGTTTAATCCATTGAATGAACCATTAAAGATGTTTATTTTAGCACTTGGCGTAGGCTTAGTTCATATGGGAACAGGATATATATTAAGTGGTATTGCTAGAATAAAGAATAAACAAGTGTTAAAAGGCATTTTCTCAGATTTCGGTTGGGTAGTAATATTTATAGGATTATTCTTGTTATTCCCTAAAATTTCAGTATTTTTAGGTGCATTAAAACCAGAAGAATCTCAACCATGGTTTGATGTTTGTTCAAAGATAGCAATATATGTTGCATTAGCTGGTTTTGCTATGATTTTAATTGGCGGTGCTGTTGGTAAAAAGAATCCAATTAAGATGGTAGGTGGTGCATTAGGTAGTGCATATGGAATTATTAATGTTGTTAGTGATCTTTTATCATACTCAAGATTGTTTGGTTTAGGATTAACAACAGGTGTAATTGGATATGTTATGAATTCATTAGCTTCTCTTGTTGCTGTTGGTTTAGGTGGCGGAGCTGCTTGGATAATCGGAGCAGTAATTTTAGTGGGCGGACACATATTTAACTTAGGTATCAATTTACTTGGTGCATATGTTCATGATTCACGTCTACAATTTATTGAATTTTTTGGAAGATTTTATGATGGTCAAGGAAGAGCATTTAAGCCACTTGGCTATGATTTAAAATATACTTATTTAGACAACTAAAATTTAGGAGGTTTGTATGGAAATGCTAGGAGTAGCAATCGCGTTAATTGGAGCAGGACTTGCAGTAGGATGCTGCGGTATTGGTTCATCAATCGGTGTTGGTTTAGCAGGACAAGCTGCAGCAGGAGTTACAGCAGAAGATCCTGATAAGTTCATGAAATGTTTAATTTTGGAACTTTTACCAGCAACACAAGGTATTTATGGATTTATTATTGGATTCTTAGTACTGATTAAGGTAAATGCATTGGGCGGATTAACAGCTATAACAACAGCAAGTGGTATTGCTATTTTATGTGCTTGTTTACCAATGGCTATATCTGGATTATTCAGTGGAATTCATCAAGGCAAAGTTGCTGTAAGCTCAATTGGTCTTGTTGCTAAACGTCCAGAAGAAAGTGGTAAAGGAATGCTTATGACAGCTATGGTTGAAACATACGCACTTTTAGGATTCTTAACATCTTTCTTAGCTGTATTTATTCCAGCTTGGGCATAATATTTGGAGAAAATAATGGAAGGCAAAGAACTTATTATACAAAAAATAATTTCTGATGCAGAGACTAGGGCTAAATCTACTAGAGAAGAAGGCAATAATAAGGCTCAAGAAATTATCGAAGAAGCAAATCAAAATGCAAAGTTGTATAAAGATAACTACATGAAAGATTCTGCTTTGGAAAGAGAAGAGATAATTAGAAGAAGAATTACTGTTGCTAATCTTGAAGTAAAGAAAATTAATCTTAGCGCTAAAAAAGAAGTTATATTAAAAGCTTTCGATGCAACTATTAAAGAAGTTAAAAAGGATGTTAAACAATATAAAGAGTTATTAACATCACTTCTTAAGGAAGCTCAAGACGGTGATACTATACAAATCGCTGAAGCTGATAAAGATATAATTGATAATAAATGGGTTATTGATACAGCAAAAGAAAAATATAATATCAAGATAACTGTTGCTAAAGACTTTGGTCAATTTTCTGGTGGATTTATGATTATTGGAAAAAGTAGCGATAAAAATGTTACTTTGGATTTGATAATTGAAGAATTAAAAGAAAAATACGAATCAAAAATAGCAGATATGTTATTTAAAGATGGGGAATAATTAATGCAAAAAAATGTGGTTTTTGCTAATGCAAGGGCAAAAGCAAAAGAATTAAGTTTACTAAGCGATGAGAAACTTCACAGAATGATGGAGTGTGAAGTCCTTTCTGATGCTATCAGAGTCTTAAATGAATCTGGATATGGAAAGGGAGTAAACGTTGATGTAAACAATTTTTATGATATTATTGCAAAAGAAGAAGATGATGTAATTTCTTTTGTTAAAGAATCAGCCCCAAAAGATTCTGGTATTGAATGTTTCTTTATAAAGAATGATTATCATAATCTAAAAGTATTATTTAAGGCAAAATATACAGGGACTACTAATTTAGATGAGTTATTATTACCAGATGGTGAAATGAAATTTGTTGAATTAAAAGAAAAATTTGAAACTGGAAAAATGGAATTCACCAACAAATATATGAATGAAAGTTATAAAGAAATAACCAAAGAATTTGATACTGGTAATACTTCACCAAGAATAATTGATATTACAATTGATAGATATATGTTTGAACATATAAAGACGATAATATCAAATAGTAAAACTGATGTATATGTAAAAAAATACTATATGACTCTAATAGATATGACTAATTTAACTAGTCTAATTAGAGTAAAAAAGCTTAATCTTAATGATCAATATTTTAGCTCTATTTTCTTAAGTGGTGGGAAATTAACACAAGAAGATTTACTTAATACTGATGGTGATTTATCTAAGATTCAAAAGCTTTTAGATAATAAAGACTATTCGTATTTTGCAAATAACTTAACTGATATAGATGACTTAGCAAAATTTGAAACAAGTAAAGATGAATACCTCCTTAAAATATTCAGTGATAACAAGTCAGATATGTTTTCAGTTGCACCACTAGTTAATTATTATCTATCAAAGTTAGCAGAAATTAAGACATTAAGAATAATGTATGTTTGTTTGAAAAATAAAGTTAGCATTGTTGAAATGCAAAAGAGAATGAGGAGTTTACATGCCTAATAATAAGATAGCTGTAATGGGAGATAAAGAAAGCGTTTTAGCATTTAAAGCAGTTGGAGCAGATGTTTTCCCAACAAAGAATTCATTTGATGCTGCTGATACACTTAAAAAACTTGCTAGAACTTATTCTATTATCTATATAACAGAAGATATAGCACTCGAAATTACGGACATTATTAATAGGTACAAAGTAAGAGCATACCCAATTGTAATACCTATTCCAGGAGCAAATGGTTCAAAAGGATATGGTATGAATAACATTTCTAAAAATGTTGAAAAAGCAATTGGAACAGATATATTAACAAAGAAATAATATAGTTTTCGATTAAGGAGAAACAATGGAAAAAACTATCGGAAGAGTTGTTAAAGTAAGTGGACCATTAATTGTCGCTGAAAACATGGCAGAATGTAAGATGTTCGATGTCGTTAGAGTTTCAAAAGACAAATTGATTGGTGAAATTATTGAATTAAGAAATGATAAGGCTTCTATTCAAGTATATGAAGAAACAGGTGGTATTGGACCTGGTGATGAAGTATACAGCACAGGAATGCCTTTGTCAGTTGAATTAGGACCAGGATTAATTGAATCAATATTTGATGGTATTCAACGTCCATTAAATAAATTAAGAGAACAAGCTGGTGATAGAATTGCTAGAGGTGTAGAAGTTGTTGCACTTGATCACACAAAAAAGTGGCAATTCAATAAATCAGTAAATGTTGGTGATTCTGTAATTAACGGTGATGAAATTGGCTTTGTTAATGAAAATGAGATTATTAGACATAAAATAATGGTTCCATATGGAGTTTCTGGTAAGGTTACAAAAATAGAAGAAGGCGAATTTACTATTGATGATGTAGTTTGTGTAGTTAAAGATGAAAAAGGTAATGAACACAAAATTACAATGTGTCAAAAATGCCCAGTTAGAAAGGGAAGACCATATCAAGAAAAATTATCTCCAAGAATTCCATTAGTTACAGGACAAAGAGTTATTGATACATTATTCCCTTTAACAAAAGGTGGAGTAAGTGCTGTTCCTGGACCATTCGGTAGTGGAAAAACAGTTGTTCAACATCAGTTAGCAAAATGGGCTGATGCTGAAATAATTGTATATGTTGGTTGTGGTGAACGTGGTAACGAAATGACAGACGTTTTAAATGAGTTCCCTTCATTAATTGACCCAAAAACAGGAAAACCACTTATGAAAAGAACAATTCTTATTGCTAATACTTCAGATATGCCAGTTGCAGCAAGAGAAGCTAGTATATATACAGGAATTACAATTGCTGAATACTTCAGAGACATGGGATATAATGTTGCTATCATGGCAGATTCTACAAGTAGATGGGCTGAAGCTTTAAGAGAAATGAGCGGAAGACTTGAGGAAATGCCAGGTGAAGAAGGATACCCAGCTTACTTAAGTAGTAGATTAGCTGAGTTCTATGAAAGAGCAGGATATGTAAAAGTATTAGGATCAAAAGGAGAATATGGTTCAGTAACAGCAATTGGAGCAGTTTCACCTCCAGGAGGAGATTTAAGTGAACCTGTTACACAAGCTACATTACGTATCGTTAAAGTATTCTGGGGACTTAGTGCACAATTAGCATATAAACGTCACTTCCCAGCTATTGATTGGTTACAAAGTTATTCACTTTATTCACCAAGATTGGAAAACTGGTATGAAGATAATATTTCTGATCAATGGAATAGATATGTTCAAACATTTATGGCTATTTTACAAGAAGAAGCAAGACTTGATGAAATCGTTAGATTAGTTGGTATGGATGCTTTAGGTAGCAAAGATAGATTAACAATGGAAGTTGCTAAAGCAATTAGAGAAGATTACTTACATCAAAACGCTTTCCATGAAGTTGATACATATGCTTCATTAAATAAACAATTAAAAATGATGATGCTTATTATTGATTTCTATGAATTATCAAAGGGAGCTTTAGATGAAAATGTAGATATTGAAGATATATTGGAATTACCTATAAGAGAACAAATCGGTAGATCTAAATATATAGAAGAAAACAATTTAGCTAAATTTGATGAAATTGATGAAGAATTAAGAAAAGAAATACAAACTTTAATAGGTTAATTGGAGAAAAGATATGTTAAGAGAGTATAAGACAATTAAAGAAGTTGTAGGGCCATTAATGCTAGTAGATGGCGTTGAAGGTGTAAAATACGATGAACTAGTTGAAATTGAACAAGAAGATGGAACGAGAAGAAACGGAAGAGTTCTTGAAATCAATGGAGACAAAGCATTAGTTCAGTTGTTTGAAGGCTCATCAGGTTTAAAGATTTCCACATCTAAAGCAAGATTCTTAGGAAAGAGTATTGAACTTGATGTTTCAGATGAGATGCTTGGTAGAGTATTTGATGGAATGGGTAGACCAAAAGATGGTGGTTCACCAATTATACCAAAAGCAAAAATAAATATTAATGGACAACCAATTAACCCAGTAGCAAGAGATTATCCAAACGAATTTATTCAAACTGGAATCAGTGCTATAGATGGCTTGAATACATTGGTTCGTGGACAAAAATTACCAGTGTTTTCAATGTCTGGTTTACCACATGCAGAATTGGCTGCTCAAATTGCTAGACAAGCTAAAGTTTTAAATAGTGATTCTAAATTTGCCGTTGTATTTGCTGCTATTGGTATTACATTCGAAGAAGCTGATTACTTTATTTCAGACTTTAGAAAAACTGGTGCTATTGATAGAACAGTTTTATTTATGAACTTAGCTAATGACCCAGCAATTGAAAGAATTTCAACTCCAAGAATGGCTCTTACATGTGCTGAATACTTAGCATTTGAATGTGATATGCACGTTTTAGTAATTTTAACGGATATTACAAATTATTGTGAAGCGTTAAGAGAAGTTAGTGCTGCTAGAAAAGAGGTTCCAGGAAGAAGAGGATATCCTGGTTATCTATATACAGACCTTGCTCAAATATATGAAAGAGCAGGAAGAATTCGTGGAAAGAATGGATCAATTACACAAATTCCAATTTTAACAATGCCTGAAGATGATAAGACACATCCAATTCCAGACTTAACTGGATATATTACTGAAGGACAAATTATTTTAAGCAGAGAGCTTTACAAAACTGGTGTAGTTCCACCAATTGATGTTTTACCATCATTAAGCAGATTAAAGGATAAAGGTATTGGTAAAGGCAAAACTAGAAAAGACCATGCTGATACAATGAACCAATTATTCAGTGCATATGCTAGAGGTAAAGAAGCAAAAGAATTAGCAGCTATTTTAGGTGAAGCTGCTTTAACTCCAGTAGATAGAAAATTTGCTGCTTTTGCTGAAGAATTTGAAAAGAGATATGTTTCACAAGGATTTAATTGTAATAGATCAATTGAAGAGACATTAAATATTGGTTGGGAATTACTAAGAATTTTACCAAGAGAAGAATTAAAACGTATCAAAGATGAATACTTAGATGAATTCTATGATACAAATAAGAAAAATTAATTAGGAAATAAATATGGCTAGATTAAATGTTAATCCTACTAGAATGGAATTAAGACGTCTTAAAACACGTCTTAAAACTGCTGAAAGAGGACACAAGTTATTAAAAGATAAATCAGATGAAACTATACGTCAATTCATGATTTATATTAAAGAAAATCAAAGACTAAGAAAGGAAATAGAAAGCGAATTATCTAAGGCTTTGAATAACTTTACATTAGCTAGCGCTGTTAATACATCACAATCAATTGAAGAAGCTGTAATGATGCCAGGGACAGAAATAAAGATTGAATCAACAGAAAAGAACGTTATGGGCGTTACTGTTCCAGAAATAAAAATACTTGCTTCACAACATGAAGATTTATATCCATATTCTTTTGCAAGTGTAACATCTGAACTTGATAATAGTATTTCAAATTTAAGTTCGTTATGGGAAAAATTAGTTAAGCTTGCTGAAATTGAAAAAACATGCGATATGCTCGCTGATGAAATTGAAAAGAATAGAAGAAGAGTAAATGCTCTTGAATACGTAATGATTCCTCAATTAAATGAAACAATTAAATATATTAAGATGAAATTAGATGAAAACGAAAGAGCTAATACAATTAGATTAATGAAAGTAAAATCAATGATTCAAAAAGAAGGAAAGTAGTATGAATAAATGGGATAAAAGATTTATGGACTTAACTTTAGATGTCGCTTCTTGGAGCAGTTGTTTTCAAGAAAATAGACAAGTTGGAGCAGTTATTGTAAAAGATAAAAGAATTATAACAACTGGATATAATGGTGCTCCTGCTGGAATTGTTTCATGTAAAGAAAAAGGTGAATGTATTAGAAAGAAATTAGGAATTCCTAGTGGAACAAGACATGAAATGTGTTTTGCAGTACACGCTGAACAAAATGCAATTGTACAAGCAGCAAAATTAGGAATTTCAATAGATGGAGCAACAATATATGTTACTCATCAACCTTGTTCTATTTGTGGAAAAATGATAATAAATAGTGGTATTAAAAGAATAGTGTATAAAGAAGGATATCCAGATGAATTTTCTATGAAACTCTTTGAAGAATGTGGTATGAAAGTAGAAAAGTATTCTGATTTGGAAAATGATGACTAATTCAAACGAAAAATTATATATAGGTGTTGATGTTGGGGGAATGACCATTAAGGCTGGAATCGTATCTAGCAATGGATCAATTATTAAGAAGCAATCAATAGTAACCAAAAAAGATGAATCACCAGAGGTGATAGTTAAAGATATATATGATCTTTGTGTATCTTTAACAGAAAGTGCAAATTTATCAAAAAATGATATTTTAGGTATCGGTTTTGGTTTTCCGGGAACCGTTAATCCACAAAAAGGTATAGTTACATTTGCTCCAAATTTGACACAATTTAGAAATGTCCCATTTTCAAAAATGTTCAAAAAATTATGGAATACAAATATTGCAGTAAACAATGATGCTAATTGTGCAGCCTTTGGAGAAACAAAATTTGGCATTGCTAAAGGTATAAATAATTTACTCTTTATAACATTAGGTACAGGCGTTGGTACTGGATTTATAGTAGAAGGAAAAATTCTTGAAGGCGTTAATGGCGCTGGTAGTGAAGGTGGACATATCTGTATTAAAATGAATGGGAAAAAATGTGGCTGCGGAGAAAAAGGATGTTGGGAAACATACGCTTCAGCCACAGCATTAATGGAACAAGCAACAGAATATGCAAAAAAATATCCTGATTCAGCTTTAGGTAAAGCATTAAAACATAACATAAAGATTGAAGGAAAAATAATATTCGATTCAGCTAAATCAGGTGATGAAGTTGCTCTAAAAGTTGTTAGAAAATATGTGAATTATGTTTCTACTGGAATAATTACTTTAATCAATATATTCAGACCAGAAGAGGTTATAATAGGTGGTGGCGTTTCAAATGCTGGAACATACTTTACCGATATGGTAAATAACAAAGTTAAACTCCATATTTATGGAAGAAAATTTAATAAAGCTCCAAAAATAATTCCAGCTTCCTTAGGGAATGATGCAGGAATATTAGGAGCAGCTTCACCTTTGTTATAATTGTTTAAAAAAATCTTTTATTAAATTTTATCAAAAATAATATAGGTATATATGGATATTAAAGAATATTTATACAAAGTCGAAAAACCAACTAGATATATTGGAAATGAATTTAACATTCCTGACATGAATAAACCATGTAAGGTTAGATTTTGTATGTGTTTTCCAGATGTATATGAAATTGCTATGAGCAATATTGGAATTCAAATTCTGTATTCAATGTTAAATGATGATAAAGATATTGTTTGTGAAAGATGTTTTGCTCCATGGCTTGATTTAGGATCAATTTTAAAAGAAAAGAATATTGCTTTAGGTAGTATAGAAACAGGTAGAGATTTAAAAGATTTCGATATAGTAGGTTTTTCTGTTCCATATGAAATGAGTTATACAAATATTCTATATATGCTAGATCTTGCAAAAATTCCATTTAGAGCAAAAGATAGAGATAACTCATATCCATTAATAGTTGGTGGAGGCCCAGCTTCAGCAAACCCAGAACCAATTATTGATTTTTTTGATGCATTCTTTATTGGCGACGGGGAAGAATCAGATATAGAATTCTGTAATATTGTTAAAAAATACAAAGGGGATAAAGATAA
>JAIKVY010000043.1 GCA_024685275.1 Clostridia bacterium | reverse complement strand
TTAATATTATCAAGTGATGGAAGTCTTTTAATAGTATCTGAAGGTAGATGGGGAAAAGATGGTTCTAATGGAGGTGATTGTGTATTTAATGCATCTAACCAAACACTTGAAGGAACTATTACTGTCGATAGTATTTCTAGCTTAGATTTAAATCTAACTAATAGTAACTATACTGGTTCTATAGCGAGTGATGGCGAAGTAAATGTAACACTAGATTCTTCTAGTACATGGACCTTAACCGCTGATAGTTATATCACATCATTTAGTGGAGACACATCATCTATAATCTCTAATGGCTATACATTATACGTTAATGGTGTAGCTTTAAATTAAACAAATATATATTAAAAAGGGGAAGCTTACGCTTCCTCTTTCTTTTCGTATAATTCTAATTGTTTCTTAAATATATTAACTAATTCTTCGATTAGCCAATCAGGTTCTAATATTTGAACCTCATCTTTACAGCTCATCGCAAAAGATACAATTTGTGATTTGTTTTGCATATCAAATTCGACTAGATATTTACCATCACCTAACTCTTTCATAGTTTGATTCTTACCATATACTCTTTCTTTTAAAAGAGTCGCTCTAGTTCCGGTAGCTATTAGTTTTAAATGGTGATAATCACCATTTTTAATTAGACCAAACTTATCAAAGTAATCTTCCGCTTTGAAATATTTATGAACAGTAAATCTTCTATCTGTCATTTTGTATTTTTCAATTCTGTTTACCTTAAAATACCATACGTCTCCAGCGTCTGGATACCAGGCCAAAAAGAACCATGAATTATTATATAAGAATAATTTATATGGATGAAGAATATGAAGTTTGAGTCCGCTTCTAAGTGAATTGTAATCAACCTCTATTACTCTTTTCTTTTTGATTGCTTCATCTATAAAATCATATCTTTTCTTGATTTCTTCTTCTGGCATAGATAATTGGTACTTATCTACTGCTATTAAATTAAGTTTTTTCTCGTCCAGTGATACAGATGAAATGACTTTAGAAAAAGCAGTTTCATAATTATCCTTATCCATAAAATCATTTTTATTCTTAATATAATCATATGATTCAATTAAGGCATTCTTTTCATTTGGCGATAATTTCAAAGATGGAATTAAAGCACTATCTTCAAGTTTATATCCACCATATCTACCAGGTATGTTTGTGATAAAATATCCACATTCTTCTAACTCTTTTTTATATTCTAGAATATTCCTTGGATTGGTTTCGAGCCTATCAGCTAATTCGGAAACCTTCCAAACCTTTCCAGTATTAAGAAGTTGAAGCATTTGAATACATAAAGAAGCTTTACCCATAAGGCGCCCTCCTTATTATTTTTTAATTTTCAATACACCTTGATCTTCTACTAAAGACCATAAAGAAGACCTTGACAATTTATCTAATTTATCAAATTCAACCGGGTATTTTTCGTCCCATTTTACTGTCTTTTTAGTGACGATATTTATGATGTCCGGCTTTTTAGGTGAGAAGTGTTCGAATATCGCTCTTGCATATACGTTTTGATAATACTCTTCTGCTTCATTTTCGGCTTCTTGAATCTTCTTTTCTAACTCTTCTATTTGTTCGCTAGAATAATCTTCTGCTTCTTCAAGTTCGATTCTCAATCTTTCTACATTAACAAGCATTTTATCGTATTCTTTTTTAGAATTTCTTATTTTCTTATCATATATGATCATTTTAACTTGCACCTCCTATAATAACTCCTGATTCTCTAGCCCATCCAGATGCGGCTGCTGAAATCAATGTTTCAAAATATATACTTCCCATATGATTTTTTACATACGTTTCTAGTGCTGCACCACCAAAATGTGAAATACCGTTATATCCACGGGCAGAGTTGTGAAGCGCACTCGGAACTAAAGATACCGTAGTTAAATCAATGTTTTCGTGTAAGGTCCAACTGCTTTGTTCAATGATTTTTCTAATGTCTTCAGATGACATATCGCTTAAATTATCAATTAAGTCGCCACTGCCATTTTTTCTTATAGCATCGGCTATATCACTTGGAATGCTATCAGGGTCATTGACCCATTTCTTTTGAAATAGAGAAGACGCTTCTAGCATATTTTCTTTTCTCACACTAGCTTTATCAAAATTACTATAAGTTTTATTACTAGATATATCGACTGATTGATACTTGCCATTAGCTAAAATGTCTTGAGCAAAATTAGCTTGGCCAGTATATTTTTCTGTTCCTCCAAAAATTACACTTGCGGCTCCATTTTTTTTCCAAATATATACATATTCTCCATTCATTTCATAATGACCGATGATATCATTATCTTTTGCTTTCTTAAATGCATCATATAATTCATCTTTGCTGATTTTGTTTCCAGAATTATCGAGTATACCATCCGGTGAGAGAGAACCTTGTCCTTTTATAGATTTATAAGCTAGGGAATCTGGATCATATTTAATACTTGTTGCAATTTGCTTAAACATAAGTTTTTTGCCTATATAACTACTATGAAAGAAAGAATCATCAGCAACTTTCTTTAGATTATTCAATCCTTTTGTAATTGTATTCTTAATTTTTCCAAGAGTGCCACTTATTTTTGAAGCTATTTTATTAGAAGACGAAATATTTATAGTATTTTTAACTTTGTTAGTAATAGCTGATATAGCCTTCCCAACTCCCTTTAAGGTTCCACTGATAACGGCTCCTAAAACAAAGGCTGTGCCAAATGATGTCAATACATCAGACGCTGTTCCTCCTTCAATTAGTTTCATGACACCCGCCTCAATTCCAGATATAATTCCATCTGCTACTGAATCGGCTATAAAGTATCCAACACCACTTAATGTTTGAATGTACGGACCGATAAATCCACTTACAAAACCACATGCAGCAGATATGCCAACCCTTTTCCAGTCAACATCACTAAGTTTACTTCCAGAAACTGCAACCTGTACAAACATATCGACTGCAAAACCTGTTAAGGCACCAGCAAGTCCAGATAAGGCTGGACATTCAACGAATACAATAGAACCAACAACTCCAGCTACAGCAAGTACTCCTGATACAAAACCAACCATAGTTCTTACAAGAGTCGATGCTTTTTCTACATATTCTTCAACAGAAATAATCTCTAATCCACTTGGAGCAACTTTGATAATATCATTTTTATCTAAATCATTGGTCAATTCTATAAGTTCATTTACATTATAACCAAAGAATGTCTCTTCATTTAATGACATTAAATATGATAGGACCGCTTCTTTTGCAGTGCTTATTGACGTTTCAACGTTTTGATTATATGAAGCAATATCTTGATTTTCGATATATGAGTTTATTAGTTCTTCATAATTTGAATAATCAATATAATCGGCTAGGGTTTCGCCAGTTATCGGCGTATATTCACCAAAGCCTGTGTCGTATAAATAGCGAGTATCGTCGTAAGAATATAGTGAACCTAAACTTTTATTTGTGTTTTCTTTTGTGTAATCAGTTACCTCAAAATCTACATATCCGTTTTCGTCTACACCATATTTTAAATACTTACCAAATACAACACAATGTTCATACTTTTCTTCAAGTTTATATCCCCAAACAAATATCGTTTCTTCGTCTTGATAATCAAGGTTATAAAGAAGTAGACCGGAATCAAACTCTTCATCAGATATAGAGACCTCCCCATAAAATGGTATAAATCCCGACATTACGTATACAACATTTTCATTATCTTCTTCTGTATAACAATCACTAAAGTCAGTAAATCCTATACCATATACCACTGTTGAATCAGATAGTTCTACGTGTGCAGAAAATGTATCATAAGCACATCTTAACTCTTGCACAATTAAACCATAAGTGAAAGTTTCATAATCTCCAATATAATCATTAACATCATATGATACTTTTCTTTGTGATTTAATTAACGATTCAACTGTAGGATTAGAGTATTCATCAACTACTAATGTTGTTGTGTTCTTAGATGCACAACCAGATATTAAAAATGAAACACATGAGATCAATATTAATAAACCAATTTTTACAATTTTCATATCGACCACCTTCTAAATAGATAAAAGAACAGCAATGATTATGCAGATTATAATAATAGCAAGAAGAATAATTCCAACTATAAGTAGGATTGTCCTTGTTTTTTTACTCATTCCTTGTTGTTCTTCTTGTTGTTCCTCTTCCTCTTTTTCTTCATCTTCTTTCTCTTCAGTAGGAGTTTCCTTGAACCTAGCTTGTAGTTCTATATTACCTTCGTCAGTAATTTTTATTTGGCTCAATCCATCCTCGCCCCAACCATCAAAGTTTTCTAGAGAAAGTTTAGGAAGGCTATAAGACTTATCAAATTCAACGGTCATTTTGCTATATACATCGCCGTCTAACATCAAAGTTAATGTGAACTTTTTAGCTTCCCAAACGGTTTGTAAAACATCGCATCCACTTAACATTATTGTAGCTATTTCATTATTATATATTGTTCCATCAGAGGCCTTATAACCAACAAAGTTATAACCATATCTAACAATTGTTGGGAGTTCTATGGTTTCTTCATCTTCATAAATAATAGTACTTAATTTATCAGATAGTTCACCTTCAAAATAAACAACTGAATGTAGGCCATCTATTACTTCTAAATTGATTGAATATTTATAACCTAATCTATTTATTAATGTAATTACATAATTACCTATTTCGAGCCACTCTTTTTCATTTAAATCTGATATACAATAGTATTCGTTCTTACCATTATAGCTAACAAGGATTAGGCCATATGGATCTAATTCATCAACTATGTTTGATATTTTGAATCCATAGGTCACAATTGATTTGTCGCTTGTTTCACTATTAATTGATACTTCAGTTATTTCGTTTTTACCATAATAATCAAGAGTAAAACTAGCGGTATTATCGCCATCATTAATATATCCAACCTTATATTCATTTGTATCGCCATAGGCTGTCTTTTCTACGATGGTTAAAATACCAGTTTTAACGCCATACTCCTTTAATTGGCTTTCAACATCAACGTTATATTTTAAGTTGTGTTCGTTACCTAAGGTATCTATTACAGAAACACTATATGAATCGTATCCATGTTCGTCCTTAATAAACATAAATGAAGATGTGCCTGATGTAACTATGCCATCTTTACCAGGTTCTAATATATAGTATTTCTTTGAGTTTATTAGCGGAATATCTACGTCTCTTAGTAGTTTATTAACTTCATTTTCACTCACTATAACAACACTATTATTGAGATATAAACTTCTAATGTTTTCGGTATTTTCTATTACTTCTTTTGATAAAGTTGTATATGTGAATGGGTCTGACACATCAAAATGTAATACTTGAATAATACTATCAACGTATTCATATATGGCGTTTATAACATCATATTCAGACTCATATCTTACCTTTTCTTTTCCACTAGACGAACCAGAATATCTATATGATCCATCAGGTTGTGCTTCAACAGTTCCTTTTTCATAATTATATGCATATTCTCTTGCTGATGCGTAATCAGAAAAAGCTATAGTAATACTTCCGATTGATGTGCTTGAATACTTAACTCCATAATAAATAGGATATAGGTTTGAAGCATTAGTAAGTCTAGAAAACTCTTTAAGGTTTTCTTCATTTAATACAGGTCCAGGGGCCGTTCCCTCTTGAATTAAAGTGAAACGGAACACAAATTTATGGTTATCGCCAGATGGTTCGTCACTTTTAAATGTTTCGTTAGTATTTAGTACAATTTCATATTCTCCAGGTTCATTCAACCCTTTAAAGAAATCATGGTAAATATTTGATGTTATATTTTCTACTTTACCAGTGGTTAAATTGGTAATTTTACCCCATAGTGCTTGATTATATGCACCAGGTGCCTTTATATTGCATGATGTTACACCACCTTCATATACTTGATAATTTTGTTTAGAATAAATTCTTTTTCCTTGAAGGAAACCATTAGGGAAATAGAAATCATATATATTTTCAGGAGTATCATTCGTTACGAATATTGTAGTAGTTTTAACTGTGCCAAAAAACGATTTTACTGAAATAGTATACATTCCCTTTTCTTTTATCGTTAGATTATCAGGAACCTTATATGCTTTTCCATCTCTAGTTATTGAAATAATAACATTAGGATTTAATGTTGTATCAATAGTAAAACCGGTGCAAGTTTCACTTCTATTAAACAATGATTCAGATATAGAATACGCATTAACAGTAAGTTTATCTTCGCCCTTTAGAATTTCCTCCATTTGTCCATCTACTGTTAAATTATGGAATGTAATAGATTCCACCGAGTCATTACAAATAAAGAAATTATGAATTTCACAAACATTTATATATTTTGAAGTATTGTTGTTATAAAGTTCAAAAGCATAAATTAATCTGATAAAGACACCTTTATTAATGTCATCTCCACTTGGAGAATACACAAATGTCATTTCATCGTTGTATAAAGATGCATAATCAGTTGTATAAATACCACTACTATATCTACCATCTTCAGCTAGGAACCAATTCTCTTTATCGTATGATTTTTGTACGATCACACATCCACTGCCTACTTGTCCTGTCTTTATTCCTAGTATAGTTTGATTGCTAGTTTGACCCCAAGAATCATTTGAAAAACTATATTTTGAATTCAAGTTCGATTTGTTGAGTTTTAAGAATATCATCAGGTTTTCATTTTTAACACCAAATTTAGAATAATAGGATGTTTGATCAGACTTAATACTCTCATCACTTGGCACAGCAACATAAACACTAGAGATAGTTGATGAAGAATAGCTAGCACTAGTTGACGAATTATCTATTGGGTATCCACTATTATCTTCGCTCTCAGCAATAACTTTATTTGTACCATAAGACGTTAAACCTTTAGTAACTATAACTGTTTGATTAAATTTTCTTCCAAAAGGTGTAGTTGTGAGAATTGTATAGGTACCTTTATCAGTAAATGCTGCATAATCATTAGCTAATTCGCTTGAGCCATCTGGTTTTGTTACCATAACAGTATTTGGTGCTTTGTTTTTATGAATTGAAAAACCATATTCACAGCTAGAACCACTAGTTATTTCCTCTTTAGACATTAAGTCAAAACAAATTACAGAGTTATTATTATTGCAGATGTAAAAGATTGATGTTTCAACACAATATTTATAATCAAATTTGTCATTATCCCATGGCCAAAAACTACCAGTATGTGTTCTATGACAAATTTTATACGCTAATATGAACCTATAAAAAGACCCACTTAATATTTGTGAATATGAAGTCGTATAAATAATGCTATTATTAGATTTTGATAGAAAATCACAAATAGTTTTATCGGTTGTCCAATTTGCTGCATCAGTTGATGTTTGAATAATTAGGACACCACTATTTATTCTTTTGTCTAAACTAATATCAAATATACTTTTTTGATTATCGTCTTCTAGCTTCCAACCAGTATCATAGTCGCTCACTAGATTTAGGTTGGCATTATACTTGAATGAAACAATACCATTAGCAGAGTAACCATTATAAGATAAATAGTCAGATTCAAAATCGATGTCTCCAGCAAGAATAACATTTCCAAGGGTAGGGCTGCCATAACTCATATTATTAACGATACTACCGTTTAATGTATATGAGTCGCTACTTTCTCGAGATGTGATATTTGGGTTATATTGAGAGATTGAAGCGTTGGCTCTAATATTCACGCACAAAAACACTGAAATAGTCAGTATAAACATTAAAAATAGTATGTTTTTAGTCTTCATAAATGTGACCTCTTAATAGTGGATTTTTGTTTTTTATTAACAAAAAACAACTTTTCTCTATTATATATTTTTATATTATATATTTCAACTCAAAAGAAATTTTTACTATGCTTTTTTAACTATTACACTACCATAAATTGACTGCACATCTAAGTCTAAATTTAAACAGCTATAATAATGTTTGATTGGAACTGTACCGGTGAAATCACCCTTTATTGCTTTAGATATAAGTTTTGTACCAATCTTCATGCAGAAAAGTCCAATATATATGTAACCGCTTATAGATTTAGCTTCTATTTTCAAGTTATCATTTAAATTGGTAATCTTGTTTCTATCAATAGAAAGTGTTGCGCTAATAAATCCGCTTTCAGTTTTAAAGGATATCTTTTCAAAATCACACATGGTATAGATATTTCCTGATTTAGTAGAAAACCTTGCATTTTTAGCTGATATCGAATGGTTAGTTATTGTTTTAGCTGTAATATAGACATTATCTAAATATGATTCATTATCAAGTGATAGGTTAGTTTCAAAGTCAGCATTACTAGCGTCAATCACTAAATTCTTAAGAGGTTTCCCTCTCTTGATATTTATTACTATCTCATCACACTTATGGCTGTTTATTATTAAGTTCTTTTTAACCGTATACACTTCTTTTCTTTCAACATAAACTCTCTTCCCATCAATACATAATGAGTTATAAGTATCAACATAATTAAAGTATATTTTTTTACAGTTAGCTTTAAGATTAATTGAATCGATATTCTTTAATTTAAGCTTTTCACTGCCGATCTTGGACTTGGTTTGAGCTTCCTTAGTTTTTGTTAAGACAAGACCCTTTTTTGAATCTTTTTTAATCTTTACTATTTCGCCAGTTTTCTTGGTTTTCTTCTTCTCTTTATATTCGTCTACACATACTAGTTTAGCTAAAGCATTGATACAGTCGACATACTCTCTTTTTGAATAATCATTATAGTTTTCATACTTGGTTTCAAGGAAGGCTCTGCCTCCTTTTAAACCCTTGCTGGTAAATAGATCATATAAATTAAATGAGTAATAAATCAGTTCGAATAGTTTAGCTAATCTAGAATCATAAAATGACGCGCCAACATAGTCAGATATTAGAGAATAAGTTCTAAATGTATCTTTAAGCATATCATATCCATATTTATTTATAACGCTTTTTAAAGCTTCTTCAAAACTCATTCTCACATCCTCCTATTTGTAATACAATTTTGGAAATTTTTCCTTGATTATAAAGGAAACACTGACATCATCACCAGTACCTAATTTTGAAGCTATATCATCTATTAAATTAGATACATTTACAGTACTCTGAGTTTTACTTAAATCACAAAAGAGTGGTTTTATAAAACTAGAATTAAAGTTTGTATAGCTCTGGTATGGTCCTGAAAGTCCATCAGTGCACAGAATTATTCCATCATAGTCTTTATAGTCAACAATGTTTACTCTTAAATATTCAAATGCATCTTCCTGACACATTGAATATGTGATATTAGCAACTGGATCATCTTCATTTTCAAAGGCATTAGATAGTTTGCCCTTTCTTATAAGTAGACATTCGGTATCTCCAATTCCTATAATTAATAATTTTCCTCTATAAACCATAGCACCGGTTAAAGTTGTACCATAAGCATTAGCATAATTATCCTTTACTAGTTCTCTTTTATGTTCGTCTAGTAAATCTAGTTCACTCTTTTTAAAGTGATTCTTAGAATAATGGCTTTCAACAAGTCTATTCCACTCACAAAGTATATCGAGCTTAATCTTATTAACTAAATCTTCTTCTTTCAAAGAAGTAATATCTTTCTTTTCCAAAGATTTAAACACATTTACTACTGCCTCAGAAGCAAACTTAGAACCTAAGTTGCTTCTGAAGTAAGAATCTCCACCATGGCCATCACAGCATGTTATAATTTCTCTTTCAAGATCTCTATAACTGGCGGAGAAGTCTTGACACACTTTTTTAGATTGAATATGAGAATATCCAATTTTTGATTTATTAAAAATATAGTCCATATTACCACTCCCAATTAGCAGCGTCATTCAACTCTTCTTGTATGATCTGCTTAACTTCTACATTCTGATTTTGTAAAGGAGACACAGATACATTAGATGTGGTAGATTTAACTTTAGAAGCTGTGATTACTATTATCTTGATAATCGTTTTAAGTGTATCAGCATCTACACACTTTATGACATCTCCATTGTTTCCGGTAAAAGACTTAAGAACATCTAAGGTCTTCTTATCATCTAATTCAATGGCGACACCATATCTTAGTGCGGCTTTAAACCACTCAAGTTTAGATAATTTTTCAAATTCAGTTTTATAAGCATTCCCAGTAGGATGGCCATCAGTTAAAAGCAGAATTATTGGTGCCGTTCCACCAAAATCTGGCATTATTCCTCCCTTGCTTTCCTTATGCATGATTTCAGCTAATTTTGAATATGCGAAGTGTAGATTACTCCAACCACCACACTTAATACCTTCATATTCAAATTCATTTACATCAACCATTTCTTTATTATTATAGAAAGAGGCTTCTGTGCTAAAAGGAATAACTGTAATATAGAAATCTACATTAGAGTTTTCTTTTTCTAATTCAACTAAATATTTTTTAATATCCGTAATGGCTGAGTTTACTTGTTTAATTCTTTTCCCAGCCATCGATTGTGAAGCGTCAACTAGTAAAATTACGTTCAGTCTTTGTTTAGAAATTCTATCATTATCCATAAAGACCTCCTTTTTACCATTCGATATCTTCTATTTCTTCTAAACCTTTATCAATTTCTTCGATAGCTACTTCATCTTGAGTTTTAGCTTGAGTACCAGTATTTACTTTACTTGATGATGATTTGACTTTAGACGCTGTTACAGCGATAACTTTAATTACTTTTCTTAATGCTTCTGCTGTGTAGACTTTTAATACTGTTTCAGGGTTTCCTGTGAAACTGCTTAATACATACATAGCTTCATCACAATCAATTTGAATAGCTAAAGCATATTTTAAGGCTACTCTAAACCATCCTTTCTTCTTAAGTTGATTTAGATGAACCTCCCAATCAGGACTAGTAGGTAGTCCATCACTCATTAGGATGATTATTGGTGCAACCCCACCGATATCAGGCATCTTTCCACCGTTTTCTTTCTTAGTTAAGAATTTAGCTAATGAGTCGTAACATCTAGAATAATCAGTTCCGCCATCACTTCTAATATCTTTCCATACAAAGTCTGAGACTGGTTTAGGTTCGCTGTATACCCACTTAGCGTCATCTGAGAATGTTAGAGCAGATATTTTAATTTCAGCATCACTAGTATCTTCTTGAATTTCAGGCATGATAGTCATGATATCTCTTATAGCGTTATTTACTGCTCCAATTTTCTCTCCTTCCATAGAACCTGAGTTATCAATTACAAATATTAAATTTAATTCTTGTTTCTTAATTCCGTCGTACATTTTATCCATTATATTTTCCTCCTAAGTTTAAATATTTTATTAATATTGAATTTTAATTTACTTCTTTACATAATTTTTCAAGATTAGATAAGTTTTCCATTTCGTTATAGGTTCTATTTTTTCATATAAATTGTACCTATTAATTTTTGATCATAATAGACCTTTAAATTATTGATTATAGGTATTACTCCATCGCCAGCTATGGTTTTTTTCCTACCATTTATATCTTCGATTGTAACACTCTGATTTAGTTTTAATTGAATACCCCATAGGGATGGATTATTCTTATTGATAATAACCTTACCTACAGGCTTACTATACTTACTAGAAAACTTATCAATATGGAACTCATATATGTATTTATTCGGTTCTAAAAGTATTGTACTTTTATTAGCTTTAAACACACAGAAATCTCTGGTTTTTCTCTTACAATTTGGGCACCTATCATTTGGCTTTTTTTCATCAAAGCCATATGCGTATTCCTCACCACATTTACATGTGATCAACTCATCTCTATATTTACAAAGTAATTTTATCCATTCGATTTCTGTGGTTCTTCCATTTTCTCTGTCTTTAAGTCCATCTACAAAAGTTTTATGGAAAGCTTCTTTAATATACGATGGTAAAGATGGGAACCTCTTTAAAACCGCTGTGTGATATCCCCTAATAGGCCTATTAGAT
This sequence comes from Clostridia bacterium, assembly GCA_024685275.1. Taxonomy (GTDB): domain Bacteria; phylum Bacillota; class Clostridia; order Christensenellales; family DTU072; genus CAG-1782. Next base: position 4,064 of record JAIKVY010000043.1, on the reverse strand, counting down.
TGATCATTTTCATTGAATATGTATACTGGATGAGAACCAAACATTTCATATTCAGCCTTTTCATCTACAAGAACATATTTTTTTAAACATTCACCCTCAAATGGGTTCCCTTTGCATAGAGCTAAGAACAGAATTACAGCTAAACTAAATCTATCACTGTGGACATCTGGCATCTGTTCCTTACCAGTAAATCTATCTTTATCTCCTCTAACGATTTCTGGAGCCATATATCTCATCTTTCCTAAAACTCCAAGATTTCTTCCATCAGCGGTAACGTTATCGTTATCGCATATTAGGAGTTTACCGTTTTCCGGATTAAGGAAGAATGAACCGTCGTTTAAGTCCTGGTAGCTATATCCATTTTCATGTAGTTTCTTAAAACTATCTACTAACTCAATACACCAGTTTAAAAGTAATCTATAACTCTTAAAGTGAGTATTTCCAGTTAAATATGAAATAAAGGACTGATACTCCTTTGGTCTTAAATCCATTAAGTATCCACAGTCTCCATCTGTAAACTCAATAAATTCTTTAGGCCATAAAAAACTACTTGATGGTGAGCCTTTTCTAATGTTGTTTTTAATATTAAATCTAAAATCATCAGAAACATCATAACTATAGATTTTAAAAGCTAAATCTTGGTTGTTTTGCTTTACAAGGTAGACTTCTCCTTGGCCACCTTTGCCAAGGATGTCTACAATTTTAATATCACTATTACCGTGACTAAATGAATCGTTCTTATTAAATTTCATTTTTTCTCCTTATATCAGACATTTTTAGTGTCTGACTTTTTAGATTTGTTTAATATGGCATCTTCATTCTTTTCAGTAATTACCTTATACATATCATTTTTTGTGTTCATCAAAATGATTGGGTAACTCACATAAAGATTGTGAGAGATGCAAGCTTTAATAGCTCTAACTATCCTCTCTTCAGGATCAGATAATGTCTCCGTTGATTCGAGACTGCCAATAACTTCTGATTCACCAGAACCAATGACTGCATAATCATTGTGTTCAATTACCGCACCATACTCGATGGTAAAGATCTTGTCTTTAGTAGCAAGTAAGAATCTTGACTCCATACTGTCGTAAGGAGAATCAGCCTTAATGAATTCTCTTTCCTTTAATTCATCTTTAATTAAAGGCTCAACTCTATTAACCACATACTCATAGTCAATATCGCCATGTAACTCATCAATATCCCTAATTAAGTTATCCATAACGCGAATCGCGCATGAATCTCTTAAAACACCAACACTGCCCATAACGCAATGTTTTGTACCTTTAACTTTCCAAATTTTAAAATTATTTAGATTAGTTAAAGATAGTTTGCTTCCACCTTTACTGGTTTGAGAATCTGTGCCGACATATACTCGGCCATTTGCCTTAATAGCTACAATTGCACTCATATTTTCCTCCTATGGTGATTACATTGTATAATTAATCCTTACATTATTTATGTTTCGATATTGAAAACAATTTTGGGTTTTTAAATTTTATATGGACAACAAAAAAAGTCATTCATTAATGAATGACTTAGTTTTATAAAATATTTTTAATTATTTATTTTCAATTAAGTTTTTTCTATATTTTGTGGCGTGTTCTGTCTCGAAAACCACCAACATTGATCTAGCCCTGCTCATCGCTGTATACATCAAATCTGGTTTATTATATGTTTGAATATCGCATAAAATAATAACCTTGTTTTCTAATCCTTTAAAACCCTGAATTGTTGAGTAAGTGATATTTTCTGTGTCACTTCCTCCCCTATCTACCTTATATTTATTGATCTTAGATGCGATTGAGTTTTCAAACTTGAAAGCTGAAAGAATTGTTATTTCACTTGGCTTTACACCGCCTTTTATCAATTCGCCTAGTTTGTTGTTTAATAGTTTTAATTCATCATCAGAGTCTTTGAATGTAATATATTCAACCTCTGGCATATTCTTCTCATTCCTTAAAGTCTTGGTGTTTGTATTAAATATATTATTCATCTCTTTTTGAATATTAGGAGTATTTCTACAGTTAACCGTTAAATTAAATAGAGCAAAATTAGCATTGTCTTCTAACATATCAACGACCTTTTCGTTTGAGATGCCTCTATTATATATGGTTTGGAAGTCAAAATCTCCAAAGAAAAACCATTCTCCCTTTTTGATTCCGCCTTCAAGGAGTGAATCTAATACCATAAGGTATGGATCATTCATTAAATCTTGGGCTTCATCTAAAACTATCTTATCAAACTTTACTCCTTCAAAAGAGATGGCGTCTAGAGCTAACATAGGCAAGTCTTCGGTGTAGAACTTTTTATAATCAGTAATCTTAGAAAAATCATATAACTTATACTTTTTAACTAGATTTTCAACATAGTTAGTTAAAGAACCAATATATGCTGGTTTAATATCTGAGTCTTCAAAATGTCTTCTAAGTTCCTTTTCAAGAAGCATATTATAACAGAAAAATCCAACATTTTTACCTTGAGCAACGCTCTCTTTCACATTCTTAATAGCTAGTACCGTCTTACCTGTACCAGCTGCACCATTTATTAGACATCTCTTATTTAAAGATAGACCATCAATACATTTGTATTGTTCATCGGTTAATGTAAGTAATGAGTTTTCAGCGTATTCAAGTTTAGTAGATAAAGGTAATGCTTTATCAAAATCTTTTCTTAAAGCATTAACTATTTCACTTATATCTTCGTCTGATGGATATACAACAAATACTTTCTTATTCTTAAACTTCTCTTTATTATAATCAGATAATCTTTTGATATATCTTCCAACAAATTTTCCATCTCTTTTATCGAATATTTCTTGTTGGTTTATATCTATATCACCATTGATATATTCGATGTCAGGAAACATTACACCATATCCGCATAATGCATTCTTAACTGATTTTGATTCAGCTTTTTTATTTAGTTCTTCTTTAACACTATACATACCTTCAGAAGCTTGTTCAAATGGTCCTCTTACCTTTTCGTGTTCTATGCCATATTTATCGGTATAAACCCATACACCGTCTTTTCTACTGATTCTTCCGCCCTTAACCTCAAGCGCAAAAACACCTAGATTAGAGGCACAAACTAAGAAGTCTATTTCACCAAAGATAACTGTTTGATGGTTTTCTATTCCAAGCGAATGAAAAACAACCCAATCTTTTGTAACTGGATCATTTTTAAACCAATCATATATTTTTCTTTCTGCGGGACTTTTCACACTTGGTGAAATAGCCGATGGAATCATTCTTGCCATATACTTATTATATTATTCTTTTATTATATTTTTAAATTCTAATGAGTATTCTCTAATCTTATTAAATGCCTTAGATAAATCTTCACCATCCACAAGTGCGTGGCTTACTGTGATATTTAGATTTACGGTATACTTGTCTTCTTCCTTTACATATTTATCCCAAAATATTCTAGGTACACTGGTTGATGATTTATCGCTCCACTTAATTGGATGTACCATCGATAAAATATCGATGGTTGTGAGGCATGATGTATATACTTTATTATATTCGGGGGTATTATAGGTGCGATTAAAGTTTACACATTTGTTGTTTTCATCAATTATTTTTCGACATTCCTCATAGAACTTATCATAGTTTGATGTATAAGGAAAACAAACATTATTAAAACAACCATCCGCTGTTTTAACAGAGAAATCTGGATTGATTACATCATATAAAATAACTTTATCATCTACTACTCTATATCTAAATGGTTCTAATTCATTTATAACTTTCATTATCACATAGTAAAAGTTGGTAAAGAATTTAGTATTTGTTTCTTTTGAATATTTAACTATTTCAGTCACATCTACTTTTACACAAAAACCATAGCTTGGATCTTCAAATGTACTAAACCATTCATATTGGTTCTTTCTTAACCAATTATCTAATTCTATTATCTCATATCCCATAAAATACCTCTTCTTTGATTTAATTGTATCATATACAACCATTTGGCGCTATAATAAAACTATGAAAAGGAAGTTGTAAATATGAGATATATTATAAACAAAAAATTACAACTTAATAATAAATAACTCCATT
>JAIKVY010000002.1 GCA_024685275.1 Clostridia bacterium | reverse complement strand
ATTAAAAGCAACGCTTCGGAAAAGAAACGCTGCTTTATATTAATTCAACTAAATTAAGCAATTAATTTTAATTGGTCAAAATAATTTAAGTATTGATTTACATTTGCATCAATATTTCTACAACCATAATTAGTGCATACTTGGCCACTATTGCCGGATCCAGTTCCATCATTAATTGAAATTGAGAAATCAATGATTTGATTTACTTTGTTTTCTACATCATAGAAAGAGTCAAATCCGGCATTATTTACCCAGTCAATTTTATATTCAACAGTGTAATATCCATCTAAATTATTATATGTTGTGCCAGAGTTACCAGTTTTATCGTTCCAGCCTACATCATAAACTTTACTTGCGTGTGGAACATTATACCAATTGCCACCAACGGCATCATACATCCATCCCCAACCAACAAATGTATTGCCTGGATCTCCTGGTTTAGTCCATAATGCCAATTCACCACAATAATTTTCATATGGTCTTAATGAATTTGAAGTATTCTCACTATTCCATCCCCAATATGAATTTGCTGTAGGTAATGACTGACAAGTTGAAAGATAGAATTCGACGGAATCACATGTGTTTTGCCAATAGCGGGAGTTGCTATCACATAAAATATTAATATCTCTAACTTCCATATAGAAATATAAGTATTTGTTGTTCCAAAGCATATATGCTGTACCTCTATCAAAAGTAGTACTGGTTTCATCAGTACCAACATAAATTGATGTAGTGTTATTATATGCATCATCTTTAACACCATCGATTGTAAGTTCTAAATCATCGCTAATTTGCTTTGCAGTGAATAAATTTCTTGGATGGCTAGTATCATTATTATCGTTTTCAGAAATTGTTAAATTGCCACCATAAGCTGTTAAGGTTTCAGAAGCTGTAACTCTAAAAGAAACTGGAATATCAACATCTGCATCTAATGAACCATAATCATCTAAATAAAATTCAGAAACGCCATCTGTAAATGATAAAGCATGTAAGTTACCATTAAAAATTAATGTAACAGAGGTAGCTGTACCTTGTTCTACAAAGAAATAGACTTTGTCATCATCCCAAAGCGACTTGAAATTACATGCACCGATTGTGTATTGAGTGGCATCTTTATAAACTGTGTCTTTTGTGTTATCAACACTTACTTCATAATTGTCTCTTACTTGAGTAGATGTAAAAGCCTTTTTTTCTGAAATATACGCTAAATTATTGACATCAAATACACCTAAAGCATTGGCGATATCATTATCTTGAAAATAATATCCGCCTGGATTTGATAAATATACTTCGTGACTTGAACAGTTTGTCCAGAATTCTAAATTTCCAGTTCCATCACCAGTAAGATTTGCGCTGTAATGATACCCAACATAGCTTGCATCAGCAAAAGTTTTAACAGTAGATGTTGAAACAACAAATACTGCTAAGGAAGCAATCGCTAAAGAAGCTGTTGATAGAATTAAGAATTGTTTTTTCATATCGTAATCTCCTTTTAAAATTGCCGCCGATTTAGGCGGGAATTAAATATGCCTTACTAACGAACGGCATTATTTAATTTTTAATATTAGGATATATTTATATATCCAAATATATAAAAAACTAATTTTATAATATCCCCCCACCGGCCCTTTGGCAATACTTTTGTGAAATTTCTTTATTTTTTCTACTTTTGCAATTTTCAAAACAAAGAAACAACGCACAAAAAAGTCTTGTTTTTTCAAGGCTGTGAGAGAAAACATTCTATTTTTATTCTTTCATCCCTGAAGTTAACGAGATTCCCCTTATCAAATATTTTTGAACGAATAAATACACAACTAATACAGGAACTGCGCTTATAACAGTGACTGCCATAAGGGTTCCATATTTATTATCAAATATACCTTGAACCACACTCAATCCACTAGTCATAGTACGATTACTCGCTTCTTGATTGATGATTAGCGGCCATAATAAATCATTCCATGCAGCTAAAAAAGTATTTAAGCCAACAACCATTAAAATTGGCACCATTTGTGGCAATATTATACGGAAGAATAATTTGATATATCCAGCTCCATCAATTAAAGCGGCTTCATCTAGTTCTTTTGGAACTCCATAAAGGAATTGTCTAATTAAGAAAATATTAGTTACACCGCCTAAGAAAGGGAGAATAAGCGCTACTAAAGTTTCATTAAGATGAAGCCTTTTAATTGTTAAAAAGTTTGGAATAAGAGAGATGACACTAGGAATCATCATTGTTAAAAGTAGGAAGGAAAACAACAACTTGCTTCCTTTAAATCTCATTCTTGCATATGCAAAAGCGGATAAAGAAGAAATTAGCACCATTAATAGGGCTGCGCTTAATGAAACAACCAAGGAGTTGAACAACCACTTTCCTACTGGAGCTGATTCGGTGTTTTTAAATACCGCTACATAATTATCAAAAGTAATGACCTTAGGAAATAAAACAAAACCGTTTAAATTAATATCACTATTAGGTCTTAATGAAGATAAAATCATGTATGCTAAAGGAATCATCCATAAAAAGCAAATAATTGCCATGATAATGATGAGAATAATTTGAGTAAAGTAATATTTTTTAGTCTTTTTCATCTTTATTTCTCCCTCATTAATCTAAATTGAACTATCGAGACAAATAGGATAATAATTCCTAATAAAACTGACATTGCAGAAGCCATACCCGCCATTGGAGAAGTTCCAAAAGCATATTCATAAACTCTCATCATCACCGTTTCATAAGATCCAACTTTTCCGCCAAATAAGAATGGCTGGCCAAATACATTAAATCCACCAATTACCCCTGTAATTAATGAATAAGTAAGCGGAAATCTTAAAGAAGGAAGGGTTAATCTAAAGAAGCGATTAAACACATTAGCCCCATCTAAAGAAGCGGCTTCATATTGAGACTTTGGAATAGATGAAATGGAAGATAAAAATATAATCATATTTCCACCAACACCAGACCATAATGTTAAAGAAATGATTGCTACCCATGTTAATACTTCGTTGCCTTTAAAGTTGATATCAACATTAAATAAATTGTTAAATAAACCATTATCTCTATCTAATAACCAAGTAAAAATTAGAACAACAGTAGAGACTGATAAGATTGATGTTGAATATAAAATCGATTGAAAGAAATTGCGGATTTTAACGTTTTTAATCGCATAAAGCAATACCGCTAAAATAAGAGGGACAAAAACAACAAGAGGAACAGCAGTCATCGTATAAATAAATGTATGTAATAAGCCAGAGAAGAAGTCTTTGCTAAATTTAGAGCCAAAAGTAAAGATTTCTGTATAGTTATTTAAAAAGCAAAAAGATGGTTCCCCCATCAAATTAAATTCTGTAAATGAAATGTAGATACCATAGAAAAATGGATAAACTACAAATACAGCAAAAAAGATTAAATGTGGCAAAAGAAAGAGATAAGGAGTTAACGCCTTAATCCCTTTCTTTTTGTTTGATTTATTAATGTTGTCTTCGGATATTTCCCTAACAATCATAGCGATTATAATTTTTTAACTAAATCAGATGCATCAGATGCACAATCATTTAATGCGGCTTGTACATCAGTTAAAGTACCTTCACATAATTTAGAAATATATTCACCAGTAGCACCAGTAATTGTGCTATATGTATAAACTTTTTGAGGTAAAACGACTTTATCTAATTTTTGAGAGATAAATGCCCATGGTAATTCTTGATATTTTTTATTATTGATATCAGCATTTCTAACAGCAACTTTACCACCTTCATACCATTCTAAAGAATTATCTACTAAGAATTTGATTACTAAGCCAATCGCTTCATCTTTATGTTCAGATTGAGAATTGTTGGTAAAGGTTGCAAAGACATGGCTATCACCATAAGTACATCTAGTAGCAGATTCATTAACTTTTGGTAAGAAAGCAACACCAGTATCAATTTGTTCGTTTTGTGCCACTAATGAGTTGGTGGACCAAAGACCATCAATAGTGAATAAAGCTCTACCTTGTCTAAATATGTTTAAGTGGTTAGAACCAGATTCAGAAGCAGTTTTGTATCCATCTTCATTCTCAGTAAAAGGAATACTACGTAAAGCTTCAGCAGCCGCTACACCTTCTGCGCCATTAAATAATGGGACAGTTGGATTAGAATCTTCTACTGGTTTTCCGCCCATTTGATAAAGCATAGAAATAAATGGATTTTCTGTAAATGCATAGTTAAATGCCATACCATATGTTCTTTTTGAAAGAACTGGATTATGAACATAAGCAGCCTTCATCATTTCTTGCATAGTTGCTACTGTAAAATCATCGGAATGAATCATTTCTTCAGTATATCCTTCTGGAATAAGTTTTCTATTGTAGTAGAAGACAGTAGGAATAATATCCCACGCTAAAGCATAAACATCATTATCAAAAACAGAAGCATTCCAAATAGATTCTAGATATTGGTCACTAGAAATTCCTACTTTAGAAAGCATGCTAGTCATTGGACGAAGTTTATTCGCTCTTTGATAAACAGGTACACGTGATGAGTGAATTAATGTTAAATCTGCAGTGGAATTATCAGAAAAAGATGTAAGAATACGAGTGTAATGATCATTTTCTGCTAATGGGTCGTTAGAAATTTTAATATAGTTACCATAGGTATCATTCCAATATCTAACTAGATTTTGCAAATTGCCAGCATCTGGACCAGTAATTGGGTTCCAAAATTTAATATTAACAGGTGAATCTTTAAATGAAGCGACATCATCACTTGTGATATTCATCACATATTCTGTATCTTCTCCCTCTCCTGGATCAACTTCATCGGTTCCAGAAACAACTGAACAGCCGGGAAGCATTAAAATCGAAACAATTGATAAAACAATTTTTTTGTAATTCATATAAATAATTCTCCTTTTATTTAACTAATTTCATTGAAGCTCTAGCGCCTTCTCCTACGTTTCTCATATCAAAAGAAATAATTGCTTTTCTAGAGCCATTTATCCATCCTGATGGAGCAACTTCTGATAAATCGATGTTCCAAACACTACTATCAAAAGCAATATTTTGATCGGCACATCTTTTAGTACCCCATGGATATGGGGTCAAGGTTGATAAACGCTCATCTTGGTTATTTGGATTTTGATTTGCTTTATAAATACCGTTATGGAAATAAATAGAATCTGTATATTCACCTTTTGTATCATCATAGAAATCTATTCTCATGCCAAAGGATGAATATTTATTGGCGTAACGAAGCTTGCTGTTCATATCAACTTCCACTTTAAATTGAGTCGGAATATCATCACAAATTACCGCTCCATTAGCGACACCTTGTCCTGCATATTCTCCAGCAGTATTACCAGCAAGAGAGCCCATCCCCAAATACATCTTCCATTGTTTACGGTCAAAATGAGAATAAGTTCCTACAATTCCATCACGGAAATCAAAGTATTCTTCTCTATTTCCTTTTAAATCTCTATAACGATCTTCATGCCAATATTGAACTTTTATATCATTAGCGAAATCATTATTCTCTTCATATTTAAAATCATCAAAATACTCAAATTCATCCTCTAAATCCGATTTGTTTATTGTGATATATACGACACCTTTAGCAGGTATTTTTCCATTCCAAACAGAATTACCATAATTTAAAGAAATATGTTTTAAGTTTTGAGCAGATAATCCAGCAGTCAAAGTATTATCATAGAATGACGAATGATCTTTATCGATACGATAAATCTTTCTATTGCCATATTTAAAAGCGGCATTATTAACTTTTACATTAACGGTTCTATCACCATCAGTTATCAAATTGCCTTCTTCGTTATAATTGTTATTTGTGTTCCATAACAAAATCGATATTTTTTCATCGTCCGCAGAAACAACGCTTCTAATGCCATCTTGTTTTTCAGGAGAAACATCATATCTCCAAACTGGCATATCCTGATAAATTCTAAGGGCATTATAAATAGACTTTTCATATCCATCAGGAGAAATTATTCCATAAGGATCGTTGGCAGCATTATTTACTGAAAGAAGTTGTGCCCAACTTACCATGCCAACTTCACTTCTATCTACAGCTTCAAAAACAGCATCCAATGCCGCTGAAGCGCCAGTGTAATAATTGTATGGAGCATTAGCACCTGCTCTTGCGCCATTATCGTTATTTAACGGAGTATATTCGTTGATATGAACATCAGTGGTTAAAAACAATGTATCGCTTTGTAAACCATCAACAACTTTTTCTAATTCATTTTTAGCGCCTTTATTTCTTTTATAATCAGACATATACCATGTAGAACCATCTAAATATGAGTGGAATGAATAAAAATCCATTTGCAATCTTCTAGATTTTACTCTAGGGAAGAAGCCAACCCAATCTTCAACACCCAATTCGCCCATAGCAAAAGCTGGTCCACCAACAGTAGCATCAGGATCGGCACGTAATATGCCTTTAATACCATATTCATACATATCTGGATAACAACCCGTATCAGGTTTTCCATTAGGCGCAAAATCATCAACATCTAGGAAATAATTATCATCTTCATCAAATATTCCCCACTGCTTAAGGATTTCCAAATCTGGTTCATTGTAGATTTCATGATAACCAATTTGCACACCTTGTTCTTTATAATATTTTGCGTAATTGTAATAACATTCTTCCCAAACTTCTTGCCAGTTAAGAACGTTGTTTTCTAGGTTTCTAAATTCACCATTATGTCCAAGTGGATTAGGAATATAACACCAACTTAAATATGGCAAAACATCCATTTCCTTAAAATAAGATAAGGTATTGTCTAAAGTAGAAAAATCATAATTTAGTGAATCTTTATCTACTCGATATGTCTCGGTTTCTTCATCATAATCATATATTTCATAATCATCAGTAACGAGATACATTCCGCCTTGTCCATCTTCTTTTCCTAAAGAAACATCAATTCTCAAAGACTCAGGATTTAATCCTTTCGCTAAATCCATATCTCTACCATAGTTTTCTACTGGTTGGACACAACCAGCATTGTAAATTTGTATTTTCTTTACTAAAGCAGGGTCGGCTGTTTTTGAAAAATCAGCAGTTAATTGAATTGCATTAGTTAAATCCACTTCTTCTTCATCATCAGCGTAAATTTGAACAAATTCTTCTTTAGGTTCTTGTGATTCTTTTTGGCAAGAAGATAAAACTGGAGTAATGATTGAAACAAGCAAAAATGGCGCTAAAAACCTGATATTTTTCATTATTTATTTACCAACATCACGTGATCTAAATATCCTGGAGCATAATATACATTATGGGAATAGGCATTTAAACACACGACTCCTTTTCTTACATTATTCTCGCCATCATTGATGTTAATAGCCAAATCAATGATTTCGTTTAATTTATCTTCAACGTCGGTAGCAAAAGTGCCCCAACCAATTTTAAATTCAGTAGTGTAGCCTGTGTCAGTTAATGTAGAAGCAGTTTCTCTTTTTACATTTCCGATATTATCCCACATCCAATGATAACCAGCAGTTGGATTATTTGGGTTTCCTGCACGTCTAGCGAACTTGCCTTCACCACAATAATCTTCTCTTGGTCTTAATGAATTAATTCCTCCTACTGGCCAACCCCATTGAGTAGATAAAGTAGGCATTGTTTGACATGTAGAAATCCAAATTTCTACTGAATCATTCTTTTCTGGACTTTCATAATTAACAGTTGTTGAGTCCACTGCGGAGTCAGTTACATCTACAAAAATATAAATATATTTTTCATCCCACTTAATATATGCTTTACCAATTGCTCCCAAATCATTTCTTTCTTTTAATGAATTACAGGAAACATCAATTTCTGGAGCGCTATCATAAGCTTCATCTTTTACGCCATCAATAGTAATTGCTTCGCCTTCATCTAGATAATCAGCTTCAAATAATTTTCTTGATGGTGAAACATTATTTGTGTTTTCTAATAATCTTAAAGCGGATTCTATTATATTTTCTTCATCGCCATTAATAACAAAATCAAAATTAGGGAGAATAGAAGTATCTAAATTAGTATTTTCAATAATTAATTTTCCAGTTTTAGTAATTGTTTTAGGGGTTTCTAATAAATCAGATCTCAACTCAATTGATGTGGTTTCTGCCCCTAAAGAAAAATAGAAATATAAACCACTTTCATCCCACAAAATTTTAATAGTAGAATCTCCAATAACTATTTCCGAAGCATCGTTAAATTGAGAATCATACTTATCTTTTGTAGTGACTTTATAGGATTCTCTTACATGCATTGCTGGGTAAATTGTCTTATCTTGAAGCGGATTAGGTATCAATTTAAAATTCGATAATTTTTTAGGAGAAATATCCATATCCTTATTCACTTCTTCTAAACTAATAATATTAGTGGTATTTCCATCTCTATCATAAATATTAATGCCAATGCCAATTTCTTGTTCTTTATGCAAACGTAAATTGGTTGGTATTTTTGTATTAGTACAATCAATTCGATATTCGACATTATATCCAGTTTCAGTTGTACAGGTAGTTCCTACTGTAACACCGCTTTCTTTAGCGGCATTAGAAAGCCAGCCATTAAAGCCGAATTCAGAGCCATTGCCATATCTACTTTCACCTTGAGGATAATTTACTCCTGCAGCAATTTTAAACATCGCTTCACACATTGGTCCTGGTTCACCTCTATATGGTTGACCCCAACCAGTTGAATAGTTTTCAACAGCAAGATAATCATCATGAAGCAAATCAAAATAAATGCTAACCACATCAAAATCGCTAATATTTCCAGATGTATATGGGGTATATGTCGAATCATTCACCTCTAATAAAAAATATAAATATGATTCATCCCACATGATATATGCATTAGCAGATGTATCGGATTGTCCATAACTAACATTTGAAATTGGGATAGCTGTGGCTTGTTCATACGCTTCGTCTTTTAAGCCATCCACTACGATTTCGTTATCAAATTTTCTTTGCATAGATTCATAAACATTTTCTGTTCCAAATCTTTCTACCCATTTCGCAAAATATGTAGCATCACTTTCATAGGCCATCACTTTGCCTAATTTAAAGTCTTCTTCATCTATGCCACTCCAACTATCTAAATAATATCTTTCTGAAGAATGGGTAACTTCTGGGATTTCCACATATGTTCCAAAAGAAACATTTTCATAAGTTTTTACAATATTACCTTCAGACACAAATGTAATAGTATATGTTTCATCACCTGGTTCCCAACCGCTATCATCTATAATTGGATCATCTTTATTATCATTATTATTGGTTGGAGTTGTATTACAAGAACAAACACTAAGTCCGAGAACAATGGTACCTAAAATACTTATTAAAATACTTTTTTTCATTTTCTCATCCCTTCCTATTTGCTTCTTAATCTAAGTCCTGTAATAGGATCAAAAAGATAATAATTATTCAAATCAACGCTTAATTCTAGTGCATTTGCGTTTAAATCAACTTCACTGACTGGTTTAGAGATACTTATTTCTACATCATCTCTTTCAAGGTGAATAATAATATCATGCCCCAACATTTCGCTTGAAACCTTTTCCATTGAAAAACGATTTTCTTGTTTTTTGCTTTCTTTTTTCGCAAGGAAAATATCATCAGGTCTAACACCTAATTTGATTGGATATAATTCTTTGTCAACAACTTCTTCGATTTTAGAAATTAATTCTTTTTTAGCTTTTAATTGAGTTTCATAAGATAATGGGTTTTCCGCTTCTTTTTTGTCCTTCTTTTTAAAGAGTTTCTTTTTAGGTTTTTTATCTACAACAAGTCCCTCTAATTCCAAAACATCTTTTTTAAGTTCTTCTAATTGAGCGTTATAAAAGTTCTTAACTTCTTTCTTAAAAGACTTTTTAGTAGATATAAAAGTACCAAAAAATGAAACCTTACCATCTTCTAAAATAGCGTTTATGAAATTCATTTGTGGAGTCCCAATGAAACCAGCGACGAATAAATTATTTGGGTCACTATATACTTCAGTAGGAGTACCAATTTGTTGTACAAATCCATCTTTCATAACTACAATGACATCCGCCATAGTCATAGCTTCTACTTGATCGTGAGTAACATAAATGGTGGTTGCTCCAACTTTATTATGTATTTTTCTAATTTCACTTCTCATTGAAGTTCTTAATTTTGCATCTAAATTGCTTAAAGGTTCATCCATCAAAAAGACTTTTGGCTCTCTCACAATTGCCCTTCCTAAAGCTACTCTTTGTCTTTGACCACCAGATAATTCTTTTGGCTTTTTATCTAAATAGTTTTCTAGACCTAATATTTTTGCTGCTTCTTCGACTTTTTGTTCTCTAATTACCTTAGGAACTTTTCTCATTTCTAAAGCAAATGCCATATTATCTCTAACGCTCATATGTGGATATAAGGCATAATTTTGGAAAACCATAGCGATGCCTCTATCCTTCGGTTCAACACTATTGATACAAACATCGTCAATAAAAATTTCGCCAGAAGATATTTCCTCTAATCCAGCAATCATTCTTAAAGTTGTAGATTTGCCACATCCGCTTGGACCAACTAAAGCCACAAACTGTTTATCTTGAATAGTCAAATTAAAATCAAAAACAGCGCGAACTTTGTTGTCATAAACTTTATTGACGTTTTTAAAAGTGATAATCGACATGAAAAAAAGTCACTCCTATTCTAAAATCATTTTATAAAAAAGGGATATTACATAATATAGAAAATAAGGAATTATGTTTATAAAAAAATTACCTACTTAATATTATAATTAAAAACGTGAAAAATAAAAATCGGTATAATTTATTATAAAAACCATGTTTTAATTTAGAGATAATTTTTATAAAATAGAGACATGCAAGAAGATAGATTTGGTACAAAATACGGGGAGATTTGGCATTTATTTTTAAAAGGCGAAAAAGAAAATGTTCCACTTAAGGTAGAAAACATAGGCCAAACTTTTCCAAATAAAAGAATATATATTAAACGTGAAAATCACGAAATATTTGTTATTGAATATATCATATCTGGAGTCGAACACCTCGAAGTTGGAGATAAAGAATTCACTTTGCAAAAAGGCGACTTGTGTATTTTAGAGCCAAAAATACCTCATACATATTGGTCGGACAAAAACGATCCTGTTGAAAAGAAATGGATTAATTTTTCTTCAGATATATTTGCTGCTCTTTATAAAAAAATGGGTTTTAACGGTAGGGTGGTATTTAAAAACACTGACCAAGAAAACTTTTTCGATGTTTTATTAGCAATCGCGGAGCAATCTACACTTAATTCAGATGATATTTGTTATGATGTCGCAGATAATTTGTTCGGCTTGTTGTTTCATTTAGCGAAACAAGACATAAAAATAGAGAGTCAGAATATTTCTAAATTAGCCATCGTTGTTAAAGAAGCTTTAGACAACAATATTTTCACAAATGCTTCTTTGGAAGAAATATTAAAAGACATCTTTTATTCTAAAAAACAAATCACCCGTGAATTCAAAAAGTGTTTTAATGATACACCTTATAACTATTTAATAAATTTAAAAATCAACATGGCTAAAAGATTACTAACTAAGTCAGATTTATCAATTAAAGAAATAGCTATAAAATTAGGCTTTGAAAATCAGCATTACTTCTCTAATGCATTTAAAAAGAAGGTGGGTATGTCGCCTTCTCAATATCGTGAAAAATATATAAACTAAATTTTTATTTTTGGAATGTCATCTATCCAAGTCACTGGGTAAATATATGCATGGACAAACTTTTCGCCTCTAGAGGAATCTTTTTCATATGCGTGAAAAATGCAATATTCCACACCGCTTGGATCATTTTGAATAAAAGAAGCATGTCCAGGAGCAACAAATCCACTGCTATTATCTAAAATTGCATGAGGATACTTTTCCCAGTTTTCACTAGAGAGAATATCTCCACCCTTAAACTTTAATAATCCTAAACAATAATAATCAGTCCAACATCCAGAAGAAGAATAAACTACATAGATGTCATTATTTTTATATAAAGCAAACGGACCTTCTGTAACATAAGGCCTATCTTTGCCATTACAACCATGCATTTCCCAATCCAATTTAGATTTTGTTAATAGTTTTGCTTCACCTTTAAGCGTGTATGGATTCTCCATTTCCGCAATATATAAGGCTTGGAATAATTCTCCGCCATATTCTCCAAATGCACTATAAATGTAATATATTTTTTTATCTTTCTTTAATATAGTCCCATCAATTGCCCAAGCATCATCACCATGTCTTAAATAAGAGATAACCTTATAATTATCATCTATTTTTTTAGATTCAGTAGTTAAAACAAACATATGTTGTGGCTTGCCATATTCAATAGACATCGTCACATAAATATATGGAATGTCATCAATAATATGTAATTCTGGCGCCCAAATACACTGAGAATATTCACCTTCAGGAGTAAAAATCACATGCATTTCTGCATTAAGGATATCTTCTAATCTATCAGTTACTTTTAACCACAACTTATTTTCATATGACATTAAAGTATAGTATTTTCCTTGATAGAAAATCACATATGGATCGCGAGGGTTTGTGTAATTGTAATCTAATATTTTCATGTTAATTTCCTAGCCTTTAAATAATATTAAAAAAATAAAAAGATGATTTATATATAACAAAAAGACAACTATGTGAAATATAAATTATTTTTTCTTTTCTACTAATCTGCATCATAAAGATTAAAACATAAATGAATTGAAAGTATAAATAGTCGCTTCCCCATCATAAGAAAGAACACCAATCTTTCCACCGCTATAATTATCCATTGAAATAGATGTTTTTCCGTTAAAAGTATTTGGGATTTCTGTTCCATCCGCTAAAGATAAATAAACATTTGCATTATTGACTGTTATAACTAAGTCCTTACCTAAAAAGGAGAAGTTCCATCCATCAATAAAAGTACATTTGTTATTATTTTCGCCATCGATATATACAACTTCAATCCATGAGGTGCTATCAAAATTAATCGCGTAACCTGTATATTTGCCATCAGAATATGTGCCACCAATTAAGATTGCTTCCTGCGCTAATTGATCAAAAAACGGATTAACAGCGCTTGTTGCGGAAATATTAACTCCAAGACTGAAATCAGAATAATCATCATTAGAAATGAGATATCCATCGTTAGATGTTGTTGTGATTTTATTATTAGAAACATCGACAGTAAAATCGTTATTTTCATTCTTAATTAAAGTATTAGAAAAATCATTTAATAAAGTTTGTTTTTTATCAATTTCAGTGGGGATATGTTTGATAATCTCCTTAAATTCGAATGCTGTTGAAGTATTTTCATTATTAAGAATTCCAATATAACCACCAATATAATTTTCTAAATAAACGGAATTAGAACCCGAGAAAAAATTGCCTATTTTTATATTATCGCCATAAGTAATATTACAAACCTTACCAATAATAGAAATCCTAATACACGCATATGATGAACAAAAATTAATGCCATCTATAAAATTGCATTTGTAGGATTCTTGACCGTTACAATAACAAATTTCTATCCAGTCTTGTCCGATAGAGATAAAATATCCTTTAAAAAACGAATCGTTTAATTGTGCACCAAACACTAAGCCTTTTTTACAATCATTAGAAAAATAGGGATTATCAGATGTTAAATTGTCTGCTCTATAAACCAAATCAAAATCAGAATATTCATCGCTAGACAGCGCAAATCCTGGCTTATTTACTTTAATTGAGCTTTCTTCATATTCCCATTTTAAGGATTGATTGTTATTTTTTAAATCGTTAATAAAATTCGCTACATTCTCTTCTTGATACTCAATATTATCAACTTTAACAAAAACATCATCACTCGATGGCTGATTAACATGATTGAAGGCTTCATCAATCGCCTTAACAATTACGTTATATTCAGACATTAATGGGTGAAGTCCATCGCTAAAACAATCAGGATTAGGGGTTCCATCACTATTAAGATAAGCATTATCTAAATCACCATAAAACACATAATCTAAGTCAACTGCAAGCTTTTTATAATAATTATTTGCCTCATCAATCTTTTCTTTATATTCATCATAAAACATTGGAACTTGTGGTATAGACAACAAACAAATTTCTATATCGCTAATTTGGTCACGTACATCTACTAAAACTTTCTTAAGATGATTGTATAGCGTTCTATTTTCCACTCCATGAGGAATATCGTTAATCCCTGTCATGTAAATGAGTTTTAACGGGTTATACAAAACTATTTCATCAATTTTACTTGTCCAAAATAAAGAATTAGTCATACCTACACCAATATTGACAACATTATTGTAGTTAGATAAATCACTGGCACAATTTTCTTTCCAATTATCCATATAGGAATGACCAATAATTAGAGTTGTTCTTAAATTATTTTCATTCTCAAAAGCATCATATATTGCTTGAGCTATGATTTTATATGACTCTTCAGTTGGATGTAATCCATCAACAAAGCAAGATGCCGTTGGATTACCTGATTCATCTAAGAAGGCATTATCGATATTTGCGTAAACCAATCTTTCATTTGTACTCACATATGTTTTAAGTAGCGCATTTGTTTTTATAATTTCTTGTTTATAACTAGTATGGGTTACACATTGATTAACGGACACTAGACAAATCCTGGTATCAGGTAATTTTACTAAAAGTGGATCTATTAATTGTTTTATATTATCCACGATTGTCTCTGCACTAGTGCCACGTGGATAATCATTAATTCCAATCATATAAATGATGTTTTTAGGGTTATATTTAATTATTTCTACTCTATGGTTAATCCAATCAGTTGTTGCGGTTCCACCGATACCAATGTTAAAAATATCGCTGAATTTACTTAAATCGCTCTTATAATTGCTCCAAAGTTCCATATAAGAATGACCAATAATTAACGTTTCATATTCTTTAAAATTTCTTTCTTTTGAGATTGAAATTGCGCTATATTCGGTTCCATTATTATCGCTTTTTAAGCCAACAAATTGTCCGTTTAATGGTGATTCATCATAGCGATAAATGAACATTTTATCATCAAAGAAGCATTTAATTTCTCCTTTAAAATATTCGACTTTTAATTCGATTGTTGCTTCTTTATTGTATCCAGCAGTTACATAGCAACTACCGAGTTCAATACCTTCTCCACCGACATATTTTACTAATTTCATTTTGCTTCCTTCTTCACTGTTCATTCCTAAAAAGTAGTAACTTTCAGGATATAAAGAAGAAGCAAAAATAATTCCTGCGTTATAAACACCATTAGCCTTAATTTTTGTTTTAAAAGTACCGCTAGATAAGTTTTTATTACTTAACACTGCTAAATTATTATCAGATGTGCTAGTAGCAGAATCCTCACTATATTCAAATGAGCCTTCATATGTCTCTAATTTCATAATTTGTTCTTCTACATCTTGATCAGGAATAGAGTCTTGATCAGGATTAACATCAGTATCAGTATCAGAATGTTTATTATTAGAACTTGAACAAGAAGAAAAAGATAAAAATAACATTAACAGCAGAGAAAATATGGCCGTTCTTTTAAGTTTCATATCTTTTATATTCTCCTTGATAGCAAAAACTATGTTTATTATCGAGTAAATTATACATATTGAAAAAAATAATATATTTATAATATTTTCTAATGAATGTATAAAAAAATTACATTATATATATTTGCCTAACCAAATTTGTAATTAGGTACGAAAAAGAAGAATGGAATAAATTTAAAAAGTGGATTGGAACAACACTTATTAAGGGTGAGACAGTTGGGAACATCTACTCAAATAGATTATTGAAAACAAAGAATAAATTAACACCTCCACAAGATGATTTTCATTATTGGATTAATAACTCTACGCCTAAAGAGTTTATTGAATACATAGATAGTTTCTTTCCAGAAGAGGAAAGATTTTCATCATTAATTAAAAATGATGAAAAGAAAAGTAATAAACCACTAATAATTGAGAATTATACCCTTCCAACTTTTAACATTCCTATGAGCTCCGGTAAGGGGTTTGATGGTTCCTTAAGAAAACAATTAAGTAAAATCCTAACATTTATTAAATTTACTCAAAAGAGACGTTACAAAGATGGTTGTAGTGCTATTAATATTCCAACCACATCTGCTGAAAATGAGTGGATATGGGGTAGTAGAGCTAACATCAGTAATGCTATTAAATTGATGATTAAAATTGGTTTAATTGAGATATATGATTCATCATATAGATTCAATGCTTTTAGAGAAGATGAAAATAAAAGTAGAATGTTCAAATACTATGTTGATAATGAAAGAAAATTGTTGGAGTATTGTGAACAAAACAACATTGTATTTTACTCACCAGATGATGAGGTAGACTTAGAACCAACACAAAAAGAGATTGAATATTATAATAAGATAGTTGGACTTCCAGACCCAAAAACTGTTCGTTTTAACTCAAAAATTGAGTTAGTAAAACCAAATGACATTTCAAAAACTAAGTTTGAAAGATACCTTAGAATTTGTTTATATCAAAACTACCCTCTCTTCATTGAGACATATAAAAATGTTAGAGAAATGAATAAAAAATTTTATAAAGATTACCCAGAATTCCTTATAAGATTTTGGCCATCTTTCACTTGGGGTAAAAAGACCAAGAGAGATGATAAAAGTAATACTGTTGTAGGTATTGGAATTAGAGCTACTAACTCATTTTGTAACAAGGACAAAGAAGAAAGAAAAGAAATAATTAAGAACTATGGTTTTGATAGGGAAAAAGATATTAAAAGTTCTGTTCCTCGATTAACTTTAGGTCTCAATAAAGATGTTGAGTGGGTCTTTAATGATATAGATATTTATGAATTAATAAGTAAAGAAATGGACCCACAAATTCCATTCACTACTGATAGAAGAGAAGCTATCAAATTCCTTCATATGAGAGCCTATTTTGATGAAAGCAGTAAGGACTTAGTTGGTAGGAATGTTTGGATTAAAATGACAACAAATGGACTTAATAAAGATGATATTTATAAAGAGATGGACAAGCTCAAAAAAGCTGTTTTAAAAGTAAAAGGTGGGAAAACATATGGAAACGAAATCTTCTATGTTGAATCAGTTGTTTGCTTAAGGACACTTCGTTATCTTCTTCAAGAGAAAAATCAACTGGTCTGGTTGGTATATGATTGTTTCTATGGGAAGGGTTATGACACACAAGAGTTTTTTGAATTAATGATTAAAGCTGCGGTTTTGGCGTTCTTTATGGAGTTTAAAGAAAAATGGGTAAAAATGGGTTGTTAGAATCGTGATGGGTAAAATTTAATTATTTAGTTAATATTTATAATCATTATGTAAGAAATGTAAAAAGTTATTTAATAAATTAAATAAAAGTGTTGAAATTTATAGTTAAAGAATCGTGGTGGGTAAAATTTTAATTTATTATTATTTTTTATAATCAATATGTCAAAAACGTAAATAAAAAATATATCAATATGTAATTATCCAAACTTAATTATTCAAACTTAGACACAAAGCTCTATCTCAAATAATTAACACAGATACTTACTCTCAATACAAATTAGATCTATCTCACTCATAGATCTTTTTTATTACTCTCTCACACAGCTTCTCACTCAAACTATACATCTACAGCTACTCATACTGCTACTCACTACAGCCTCTCACCTAAGCCCCCGCCCCTAAGCTTCCACACCACATATTTATATATATAATATATAGCTTTTCACCGACCGCCCTCGCACCAGACTCAATCTAAAGCATCAAACAAGCCCACCAGCAAGCCATTCCAGCCAGCTTAAGCAAACGTCTGCCGCCCACGAATTCATGCTTCAGACGACAGCTTCTCACAACAGCAAAAAAAGATCGTTTTGCCCGCTCGCAACACAAGCTTTTCACGACATAATATGAATAGATGATTTTAGACAAAACTGAATAAGTCTGACTGTCCAACGTCAATTTGTGTCGTTATCCAAAGTCACTTATTCGAAATTGGACAAAACGACTTATCCAGCATAGATTAGGCCTCTATTGAGGTCTTTTCTTGTAATTGAGTGCATAAAAAAGCTGTGGGAACCATTTGATTTACTGCATATAAAACGATAAAATATATGCAGAAAGGAAATTGATGTTATGCATAAATATACTTACGAATTTTTAAAAGATAAAACAATTACTTCCGATCTTTTTTCTTTGTCAAATATAATTACTGATTTAAAAAGCAAAACAGATGAAAAAAAGGGTTCAAACAAATCACTTTTTTCTAAGTTAGAAACGATCGCTATTAAAGAATCGGTTGAAGGCAGCAATGCTATTGAAGGTATTTTTACAACTGAGCAAAGAATTAAGGAGATTATTGAAAATAACAGTGAACCATTAACTCATAATGAAGAAGAGATTGCTGGTTATCATGACGCTATTAGATTTGTAAAAGAGAATTATGAGCATCTTACGTTTAATGAAGAGACAATTAAAAGAATACACGCCATTCTTGTTTCTAGACACATTGGATACGATAAAGGCGGGCAATATAAAACTAGTGACAATATAATTGCTGAAAAGAATAAGGATGGAACAATTAAACGTGTTATTTTTATTCCAACCAAAGCAAATGAAACCGAAAAAGCAATGAGTGATTTGTGCTTAGCTTATCAGGTTTATAGAGACGATTATGATATTCCTGCGCTTTTATTAATTCCGTGTGTAATAGTGGATTTCTTTTCCATCCACCCATTCAGTGATGGTAATGGTCGTGTTTCTAGGCTTTTAACGTTATTACTTCTTTATAAAGAAGGCTACGATATTGGCAAATATATATCATTTGAAAACCAAATCAATAAGCACAAGAGCAATTATTATGATGTTTTAGAAAGAAGCCAAAAACATTGGCATGAATCTAAAAACACTTATTATCCATTTATAGAATTTACTTTCCAAATCCTTTATCAATGTTATAAAGAAATTAATCGAAGATTTATTAAAACCAAAAGTGGAAAAGATAAAAAGAACGAGCGAATTGAGGCTATAGTTTTAGATAGCACAGTTCCAATTTCTAAAGCCGATATTCAAGAGTTACTGCCTGATGTTTCAATAACAACAATTGAGGCTGTTTTAGCAAAGCTAATCAAAGAAAACAAAATATATAAAATTGGAACTTTTAAAAACGCTAAATATTTGAA
>JAIKVY010000246.1 GCA_024685275.1 Clostridia bacterium | reverse complement strand
GTGGAATAACATTTTCTGGAGTATCAATTAATTGAAGTAATGGTTTAGCTAAACCAACCCCAATAAACATGACTATAAAGCCAGAAATAATTGCTATAAATAAAGATGTAAAGACCATACTTTTAATATCATCAGTATTTCCACCACCTATATTTTTAGCTATTAAAACAGTTGCTCCTGTTGATAACCCAATAAATAGTTGAACTATTAAATTTACGATTGCACCATTACTATTAACTGCTGCTTGAGAAATGCTATTTTCATATAACCCTATTACAGCGACATCTGCAGAATTAAATAATAATTGGAGAATTCCACTTAGAGCTATAGGCAAAGCAAAGAGCAATACGTTTTTAAGTATTGGTCCATTTAATATATCTATATCTCCAAAAAATTTCTTTATTGTGTTGCTCATAATTATTGTTCCATAATATTGTATCATTTTACATAATTAAGCAATTATTTTTGTTGATATCTTGACTAATAAAAAAATAATTATCTATCATCAAACACATTATAAAACTGGTGTACACTCCAAAACATATGATAAAGATAATTAAACATTCAATACGAGATTAAGAACTATTTCTTTTGATTGTAAATTTCTTTTAGGTCACCTATTGCTATTTCAACATCCATAGTATGAAACATTAAATAGTTAATATTCATTGTTTCAAAAGAGGCTTGCTTATAAATTTTGCTGCTACCTTCTTTTGTATAAAAATGCCAATAACGATAAACGTACCCCATCCAAAATAAAACTTCTTTTGACGTACTTTCTTTTTTCAATTTCAACTTATCTTTGCAAGTATCAATAAGTTCATCTAAAAGATACTCTTCTCCAACCCATTGCATACGATTATAATCAGAATCAAGATTTTTAGCTATTTCACTATTCATAAATGCTTTTACTAAGCTTTCTGCATCATATTCCGTGTTTATAAACAGTTCAAAAAGCCGACCTTGTATATCGCATATTTTTAGTTCCAAATTATTCATTATTTATCATCCTTTATTGCATCATCTAAAATTTCATCAAAAAACTTTCCTTCTCGACGATATGATTTGCAAATATTATTAGCAAGATCAATTCCTTTCTGACGATTTTCTTTGCTAACCTTTTGTATAACTTTCTTTTCAAAAAATGAAATTGGTATTTCTTTTTCTATTTTTATTGCCTTACATGCCTTTTCCGTAAGAGCAACATATTGTTTGCCTAGTTCAAGTGCTGATAAACTATTCACAAGTGCAACATCTGTAATGTTTTCTAAGAAAAAGTTATCTATTACATAAAACATTCTATCATCTGCAATATCACCAATAGCCAAATCTTTTCCACTAGTAATTGAACTATATTTATTATAAAACTTACTCCCCTTTATTCTTTCCATACGCCCACGATAATATGCAACTACCATAGCCCAATCTATATTTGCTGGAATTTCCACTCTTTCAAGTCCATTGATATTAATTGAAACAATATAAAATTTTGATTCTTCAAAATCACAAATAAGAGTCAATGTCTGTTCAAGAGTTGTTCCCATATAAAACCCTTTACCAAAATCACATTTTTCTCGACTCACTGGTTTTATATCTCCATTTAAACCACTTTTTGAACCATGATATAACAAAATATGGCCTCTATTTAACGAAATAGAAGATTCTTCTCGCTTTATTTTTTCAATAATCATTTCATATACTGGTACATCCATATTCTCACATAACATATAAAGACTATCCTGCGCAAGACGAGTAGGTTCAGAGTGCCCATTCTCCCATCGATTTATTGTAGCAAAACTAACACCTAATTTTGCAGCCATTTCAATTTGGTTTAATCCAGTATACCGTCTAATTTGTCTTATTAATTCTTTCATTTAAATCACCTATATAACATTTGTTATAATAAAATTATATAGTTTGTTATATTATATATCAAGAGATATTAAATAAAAACTATGTAAATAATATGAATTTTACATTTAAAAATATCAATTAAACATTAATAAAGCACCTTTGATGTTATCTTAGGTGCTTATGATTTAATTATCACTTAAAAGGGTATGCCTTAATTAGTTTTCTTCAAACCACTTATCAACAAATGCTAATGCTTTATCTTCTGATGTATTTACCCATGTTCCATGAATTGTAAATCCTTCTAAAAGATTTGCTGTTGGGCATGCTCTTCTAATATCTGTTTCACTATTAGCTTTTCCGCTCCATTCATGTGTTGAATAAGGTAAAATTGTTTTGCCAGTAAAATCATGAGAATCTAAAAATGTTAATACTGCCATTGGGACTGATCTCCACCAGCATGGAAATCCTAAAATAATTACATCATAACCTTCTATGCTACAATTTTTTACAAGTTCTGGTCTGATGTTTGATTCTTGTTCTTGTTTTGCTATTTCTGAACATTGCTTGTAATCAACTGGGTATATTTGTTTAGTTTCAATTTTAAACATATTTGCATTGAATTTTTTTGCTAAATGCTTTGCTATTGTTTCTGTGTTTCCTTTTGTTAACTCAACTGTATCCCCATTAGAAAATGTTTCTCCAATATGAGAAAAATATGCTATTAATACTTTCTTTCCTTCAAAATTCATATCGTTTCCTTTTATCTACATTTATATATTTAGCCATATATAAGCTACAAATGTTTCTACATTAATTTTAACATTTTTATCACTTTTTTACAATTTATTTAAGCAAATTAATAAAAATGTTTAGCTTTATTATTTTGCTTTAAATCCTATTTCTTTTACAGCCTTGATTCCTTCTTTTTTACTAATACCATCAAAGGTTGCTTTCTTTTCTTCTAAACTAATTTCAATATTAGTTGCACCAGCTTCTTCTAATGCTGCCTTAACTCTTCTTACGCAATTATTGCACATCATGTCTGTAACTACAATTTTTTCCATTTTGAGTTTTCTCCTTTTTATTTAATAAATTTAATCTTAACGCATTTAATACTACAAATATACTTGAAACGCTCATACATGCTGCACCAATCATTGGATTGAATAAAAAGTTTATTGGATAAAGCACTCCAGCTGCTATTGGGATACAAAGCGTATTGTATATTAGTGCCCAGAATAAGTTTTCTTTTATGTTCAACACTGTCTTTTTTGAAACCATTAATGTATCTAATATTGATTTAAGTGATGGATTCATTAAAACTATATCTGAGCTGTCCTGAGCAATACTACTTCCACCACTTACTGAAATACCAATATCTGCTTGTTTTAAAGCAACACTATCATTTATTCCATCACCAACAAATGCAACTTTTCCTTCCTTTTGTAATTTTTCTATTATAGTTGCTTTTTCTACTGGTAAAACATTAGCATATATATCGTTTGAATTTATATTTAGGTCTTTTCCTATCTTTTTAGCGACAATTTCGTTATCTCCAGAAATCATTACTATTCTCTTCCCTTGTTTTTGTAATTCTTCAATACATTGCTTTGCTGACTCATTAATGGTATCAGCCAATGCACAAAAACCTAAATATTGATTGTTTTTAGCAAGGTAAACAATTGTCTTACCTTCTTCTTGATATCTTTTTATTTCATCTTTATTTTTACTTATATCAAGACCATTTTCTTCTATAAGTTTTTCGTTGCCTAAAATCAATGTATCTTCATTTAATTTAGCAACAACTCCTCTACCTTTGATTATTGTATATTCTGCAAAATTTACTAGTTTTATATTTTCGTCTTTATGTTTATTAACAATTGCCTTTGCTAGTGGATGATTATTGCCTAATTCTAAGTTATAAATAAGGGTTTTGAATTCTTCTAGCTGATCTGCTTTTTCTTCTGTTACTTCTAAATTGCCATTTGTTAACGTTCCTGTTTTATCAAATACAAACGTATTTATATCTTTAAAGTATTCTAAGTCTTTTGCATCCTTTATTAAAACGCCTTTCTTTGCTAATACTCCTGTTGATACGGTAATGGCTACCGGAGTTGCTAAACCTAAAGCACAGGGGCAAGAAATAACTAAAACCGCTATGGCATTAGATAAGGCAAAATCAAATGTTTTTCCTAGTGATAACCAAATAATCAAAGTTACTAAAGATATTCCACATACAATTGGAACAAAATATTTTGCAATAGTGTCAGCTATTCTAGCTATTGGGGCTTTTGTTGCTCCCGTTGTTGTTAATGTATCTATTATTTGTGAAAATATTGTTTCTTTTCCAATTTTTTCCACCTTTATTTTTGCTGTTCCATCTAAGCAAATCGTTGCTTGCATACATTTATCATGTATTTCTTTATCTTTTGGATAACTTTCTCCTGTAAGCATTGATTCATCTATACTACAAAAACCTTCTATTACTTCTCCATCGATAGGAACACTTTCCCCAGTTTTAACTACAACTATATCTCCAATTCTTAATTGATCAATATCCACTTCTTCAATTTTTCCATCAACCAATCTATTTGCTTTTTGTGGAGCAAGCTTTTTCAAGCTTTCAATAGCTTCTGTTGTCCTATTTTTAGACTTTTCTTCCAAAAACTTTCCAAAAGAAACAAATAGTAAAATCATTACGGCTGAATCAAAATATAGATTTTGTGAATACGTATTTATCAATTCTTGATTATTATGTTCTATTCCTGCTAGAAGCATAAATAGAGAAAACGTTCCGTATATTAAAGAAGCTGATGAACCTAGAGCAACTAGCGTATCCATATTAGGATGGCCTAAAAATAGAGCTCTATAGCCATTTATATAGAATTGTTTATTAAGATATATTCCGATAATTGTTAGAATAAATAAAAATAGCATTAAAATAGATGTTGCCTGCATCTTTCCATCAACCATATACATGAATACGTGTGGTTGTGGTAATTTAATCATATGCCCCATACTAAAATACATGATAACAAGCGTAATAACTAGTGTTGCTATCATTTTTATTATGAGTATTTTTTCTCTCTTTTTGCCATCTATTTCTTTGGGTTGGTTTTGATTTTTTATTTCTTTGTCGCTATCTATTCTAGTTGCAGAAAATCCTGCTTTTTTTATTGCGTTAAATATATCTTCATCGTTTGTTTTTTCACTGCATTCAACAAGCAAAAGCTTTTGAAGCAAACTAACGCTTGCTTTTTTTACTCCTTTTACTCTTTTCGTTACAGTTTCTACTGAAGAAGAACATGCAGCACAGTGCATTCCTTCAACGTTATATTTTCTTATCATCCTTAGTCAATCTCCAGTGAATTGAGAAACTTGTATAATAACTCTTTTAACTTTTTGGCATCTTCTATGTCCATCTTAAGACATTGTCCAACTTTAAATGGAATTTGTTTTGCTTTTTCTCTTAATTCCCAACCAAGATCTGTTAATGATACTATTACCACTCTCTCATCGCTTTTGTCTCTATTACGCTTAATATACCCCTCAACTTCCAATTTTTTAAGTAAAGGTGTTAGTGTTCCAGAATCTAAATATAATCTTTTGCCAAGGTCTTTAACTGTTATGCTCTTTTCTTCCCATAGCACCATAAATACGATGTATTGTGTATAAGTTATATTCAATTCCTTCAAAAATGGAGTATATTGTGATACAACTTCTCTCCCCGCTGCATACAACGGGAAGCATAGTTGATTATCTAGTTTTAAACATTCACTGTATATATCTTTTGTATCCATATTAAATTTTTGATTTAATCCAGTTCTCAATTCCATTCATTGGTCTAAAGCCAACACTTCTATCTACTTCTTCACCATTTTTAAGTAAAATTAAACATGGAATATTTGTTATTCCAAATCTGTCACATGTTTCTGGAGCTTCATCAACATTTATTTTGTAAAAATCAACTTGTCCGGCAAAAACATTTGATAATTCACTAACGATTGGTCCTAATTGTTGACATGGACCACACCAATCAGCATAAAAATCAACAAGTGCATACTTTGAATTTTCTGCATCTACAAATGTGTTTTCATAAATTTCTTTAACCATAAATCCTCCTAAATACTATTTCTTATTTGTTATATATTTAACTGCTGATAAAGCAGCTATGTTCCCTTCTCCAGCAGCTTTTATGTATTGATATGGCGCACCTGCTATATCTCCACAAACAAAGCATCCTGGTATATTTGTTGACATATCTTTACCACAAACAACATTGCTATTTTCTGTTTCTAATCCTGGCACAAGTGTACCTGGCTTAATTGCGTCTCTAAGTATAAATACACAGTCAACAATCATTTCACTATTATCCTCAAACTCAACTATTCTTTTACGCATTTGAGCTTTAATTTTAATTGGTTTTTGATTCTTTATTTCAATATTTGATTTTTCAAAACTTGGCTTTACTTTTCCCATAGGAATAAAAGTTACCTTAGAGCATAATTCAGCCAAAAATTCTGTTTCTTCTATTGATTCATCATTATACCCAACTACCATTACTTCTTTATTCTTGTATAATGCTCCATCACATGTGGCACAGTAACTAACACCATTACCTACTAAATCTTCTTCACCATCTATTGATTTTACGTTTTCCATTCCACACGCTAAAATAACACTTGTAGATTCATAACTGTTTTTACCTTGAAGCATGAAATAATCGCCCATAGCATATACAGCATTTATTCTATCCTCTGTAATCTCAATGCCTAAACTATCTAAATGTGTTTTTAAAGCATCTTTTAATATAGAACCTTTAACTTTAGGAAATCCAGGATAATTATTAATTTCTTCAGCGCTATTAAGTTTTTTTGATAACTCATTAGATCCAATTAAAAGAATATTTTTATTCCTTATTTTGGATGTAATTGCTGCTGAAACGCCCCCTGGTCCAGTTCCTATTATAGCTATATCATATCTCATTATGTAGGCTCCTATTATTTATTAAGTAATTCTTCTACAAATTTTCTTACTTCTTCCATTTTAACAGTTGGTTCAAATCTTGCAACAACATTTCCTTCTTTATCAATAATAAACTTGGTAAAATTCCATCTGATATCATTTCCTTTAGCTTTTGATAATAAACCAAGCATTTTCATTGTGCCTTTGCCTTTAAATGGTTGTTCTTTCTTTAAAAAGGTATATAAAGGTAATTCTTCTTCACCATTTACGAAAGCTTTTTTCATTTGAGGAAATTGTGTTTTATATTTGAGAGTACAAAATTGGTGAATTTCTTCATCTGTTCCTGGCGCTTGATTTGCAAATTGATTACAAGGAATATCTAAAACATCAAATCCTTTATCTTTAAAATCTTCATACATCTTTTCAATAGGTTCGTATTGTGGAGTAAAGCCACAGCCAGTAGCAGTATTAACAACCATAACTACTTTACCTTTAAACATATCCAACGAAACCTGTTCATTTTTGGCATTTAACACGCTAAAATCATAAAAACTACTCATAATCGCCTCCTTAATTTATTATAATTTAGTTTTATTTGATTTAATTGTATCAAATCTTTTTTATTGTGTCAATAAAAAATCCTTGGATTTCTCCAAGGACATTCTGAATATAAATTAGTACTAATGAAACGATAGCATTAGCTTTTAAACATCTTAAATATATTAGTTGTTGCACTAAGAATAGAGTAGAGGACTGTAAGAGCAACACTTACTATTAAAGCTATTATTGCTAAGGTCTTATATTTTTTAGTAGATGACTTAGAAGCATTTGAAAGAGCGACTACAGATAATATAACTGAAACTATGTTAAATCCTAGACAAGCAAATACAATACCTAATATACTTAGGGTTTTTGCATCCTTATCATATTTCAAATCTTTTTGAGTTCTGTTGTTAGGATTATTAACAAGAGGTTGTGGATGAGGTGTAGTATCTTTTGTAAAGTTAAACGTTTTATCAATATCTTCTGGATCATCTAGGTCTCTACTTATTTTTTCATAAGCAGGGGAGTAGTTAGGGTTTTTTGAGCCACAAGAGGAACAATATAAATCATGAACATCAATTTCGCTTCCACAATATTCGCATTTCATAATTACCACCATAATTAATATTTCTTTTTATAATTATAATCATATTTATCAAAAATACAAAACAAGAGAGTAGATTATATATAAATTGGTATTATAAAAAGAAATAGGGTAGAGTAGGGAAGGGGAGTGTTTATTTTTAAAAATGTATATTTATAGAATATAGTTTCACGTGAAACATAAGAATACAAATAGATTGTTATTCATCAAAGAATCAATTCTTTTATCACCTCTTTTGTATTAATATCTTTAAGTTGGATTTTTTCTAAATCATATATGCAATATGTTGGATTTGAAGATTGCCTTGGTTCTGCTACACTTCCAACACAAACAAATATCATACCATTTATTGATTGTATTAATGGAATATGGCGATGGCCATAGAATAAAATGTCCCCTTTTATTATTTGAGAAGGAAGCGAACCAGGATTATATATGTGTCCATGAGTAAAATATGTTGTTCTATTATTTGCGGATTCCGAATATAAATAGCCTTGATTGCCTATATTTAATAAATCTATTGAATATTCTCTATCGCAATTACCTAACACCGTTATTATTGGGATATAGATGTTTGAAATCATATTATTAAACCACATATAATCATATTCTTTAACAAGGTCCCCAAGAAAGATTATTTCGTTAGGCTTTTCTTCTTCTACCCTCTTAAAGAATTTCTCAAACGCATCGTAGTGACTATGAAAATCGGAAGCTATCATGTATTTCATATGATAATTATACTTCATTTAGGTTAAATAATACAAATTTATAGATTGTTAATAAAATATGGCTAGTTATTAGCTAGCCATATTGTTGAAATTGATTGATTATAATTGTGATATTAAATAATATCGCAGATCATATCTAAGAGATTGGTTGGGTTTTCAATCTTTAAACCATCAATTAATAATGCTTGATTGTAGAGTATTTTTGTTACTTTTTCTAATTTTTCTTTGTCATTTGCAAGCATATCTTCTAATTTTTGATATATTGCGTGATTTGCGTTGATTTCAAGCACTTTTTGCGACTTTATTGAGCCATTTGATGATGGGTCTTGGCTTAATACCTTTTCCATTTCGTTAGATATTTCACCAATTGTTGATAAACATACAGCATGAGATTTTAATCTGTTGGTTATCTTTACATCTGATACTTTATCGCCTAAGAATTCTTTCATTGCTTTTGTTAAATCTTCATTTTTAACATCTATTTCTTCAGAATTCTTTTCATCATATGCAGAAATTGATTTAAATGGCTTTTCTTGATAATCATTTAATACTTTAATTGCAAATTCATCAATATCTTCTACTAAACATAATATATCATTACCATCATCTAATATTTTCTCTGTTAATGGCATTCCTTTTATTGATTCTATTGAAGAACCTGATGCGTAGAATATTTCTTTTTGGCTTTCACCCATTTTTGTTACATATTCTTTTAATGTAATCAATTTATCTTCTTTTAATGAATGGAACATTAAAAGGTCTTTGAGCTTATCTTTATTCATACCCCAACCATCATAAATACCATATTTAATTTGACGGGAGAATGCTTTAAAGAAGGTTTCGTATTTCTCTCTATCGGTTTCTATCATAGATGTTAATTCATTTAATACTTTCTTTTCAATGTTAGAAGCTATGAACTTTAATTGAGCAGATTCTTGTATGGTTTCACGTGAAACATTTAATGTTAAATCACTATCAACAACACCTCTTACAAAGTTTAAAAAGTCTGGTAATAAGTCTTTGCACTTGTCCGTTATTAGAACTCCGTTGGTATAGAGCTTTAGTCCTTTTTCGTAATTCTTTGTGTAATAATCAAATGCTGGCTTAGCTGGGATATATAATAGCGCTGTATAATCTACTCTTCCTTCTACTTGATAATGTATTACTTTGACTGGATCTTCATAGTCATAGAAATGATCTTTGTAGAATTTATTATATTCTTCTTCTGTGATATCTTTTTTATTTTTCTTCCAAAGTGGAACCATGCTGTTAAGAGTTTTTTCTTCTTTCTCTTCTTTAGCATCTTTATTATCTTCTGATGTATCCATCTTGGTTACGTCCATCTTTATTGGATATTTAATATAATCTGAATACTTTCTAACTAGGTCTTCTATTTCGTATTCTTCTAGGAATTTAGAGTACTTTTCATCTTCTGTGTCATCTCTTAAGAAAAGAGTAATTATCGTTCCGTTTGAATCTTTATCAGCTTTTGAAATTTCATATCCATCGCTTCCGTTGCTTACCCATTTATATGCAGTATCAGAACCATATGCTTTTGATAATACTTCTACTTTTGATGCAACCATGAATGAAGAATAGAAACCAACACCAAATTGACCAATTATATTAATTTGGTCTTTGTTTTCATCTGTCATATTTGCTTTAAATTCTCCAGAACCACTTTTAGCAATTATTCCTAAGTTGTTATCGAGTTCTTCTTCTGTCATTCCAATACCATTATCTTCTATTTGTAATGTTTTCTTTTCTTTATCTGCTGTAATCTTTATAAAGAACTGATCTCTTGATAAACCACTAATACCATCTTGCAATGTTTTAAAATATAATTTATCAATAGCATCAGATGCATTACTTAATAATTCTCTTATAAATATTTCTTTATGTGTGTAAATTGAATTAATCATTAAATCTAATACTTTTTTAGATTCTGTTTTGAATTTTTTCATTTTGTGCCTCCCATAAATTAGCACTCGAATATCTCAAGTGCTAATCATATTATATCACTTACTTTGTATTTTGCAACTATTTACTTGTTGTTTAATAAATTTTTAAGATTGTATTTAAAATTTATGTTACCTATTGCTAACAATTAGAAAACCCTTGTTATTATTCCGTGGATATTGTTTTTAAATTTCCTTCTTTATTCTAACCATTACTTCAAATGAGAAGTCATATGAACCAAGTCTTACATTATTTAATTTAATTGTATAGCTTCTTATTTCAGATGTATCAATCATTGTATCGCCAAAATTCTTTGTTTGGCCAGTCTTTTCATCTTTAACGCTTGCATTTTGCCATGGTAATAACATTGCAGTTGTTTCTGTTGCTGTTAATGTCTTATCTCCAGTCATAGCATCAAGTATTGGCTCTAATATATAATCTAGAACTCCAAAGTCTGTATCTACAGTTCCTTCCTCTACATGAGTATAACTTCCTACAAGTATAGGCATCCAAGATAAATCAAACTTAGTTCCTTGTGGAATATTAATTGTTATCTTTTGTGTATTCTTATATACATCACCTGCCCCATTTCCTAAATATGTTGCACTTGGATTTATAGATCCTTTAAATGATTTTGCACTTAAATTGGTAAATCTGTATGGTTTAGAACCACCATCTTTGCTAGAAGGTTCTTCTGTATTGAATGAATATAAATAGAATGAACCAGCGTTAAATCTCTCTTCTACCAATCCAGAATAATATTTAACAAATCCTGATAATAAACCATCACTTTCATTATATTTATCTGAATCAAAGTAGAATTGTCCATAATCGCCATATGCACCTAAAGCTATTTCTCCTTTGAATTTATTTAAATTCTTTGGATATGCAACTCTTGCATCTACCATCCAAGTAATGAATGCTACTTGGTTTGCATTTTGTACAAACGCTCTCTTTGTATTATCATCTGCTACTTTTGCTTGATATAGACTATTTTGTGCAATTGATGTTGTCGCTATACTATGGCCACCATAACTACTTACTTTAATCTGCGTTGTATTGCCACTTTGTTCAGAATATATTCTTGTTGCGTAAACAGGAGTTCCGCCTTCTGTTTCATAATCACCACCATCTGTGTTATATGATGATTTTGCTTTCATATATACGCCTTTATATTCATCTGGATTATCTAAATTATATCCATATCTAACTGGTAAATAAGCTGTTGAGGCTCCATTCTTTGTGTAGAATACAGTTAATAATTGAGGCAACGTATAATCATTCGCGCTTGAAACAGAAACTACTGAAGGAATATTTGTTCCGATCATAGTTCTATTGCTTAAATTACTAAATCTCCATGAAACTACTTGTCCATCTGCTCCACCTAATGTTAGGTATGCATATTGAGAAGTGCCAGACG
This sequence comes from Clostridia bacterium, assembly GCA_024685275.1. Classification (GTDB taxonomy): domain Bacteria; phylum Bacillota; class Clostridia; order Christensenellales; family DTU072; genus CAG-1782. The sequence continues at coordinate 52,006 of JAIKVY010000246.1, read as the reverse complement.
CGAATCTTACTTTATTGAAGTTCCATTTATTAATGCTATCTTTTGTTGTGCCACCGCCATTAATATCAGTAAAGTTAATATAATATTCTTTTCCATTAATTACATAGAATACTCTATATCCATAATCTTCATTGAACATTAATTTAACATCTGAACTTGGATCAACAAAGTAGCCTGAGCCAGCATTTCCGCCATCATAGTCTTTCTTATAAATTATATGAATATTTGAATTATAAACTTCAGTTGTTGATGGTAATGGAATAATATCCTCATCTCCATATGCAGTTGTTGTATTGAATCCTTGAACTGTTCCAGATGTATTAGAAATTAACCATGGCGTTGAAGTCATTGTTGTTTGAACAACTTGTCCATCAACACTCATACAGAACGATGAACCAAAGCTTGTATCTTTATAATTAACTTTTAATGAATTAGCTCTTGCATGTGTCCAAGAAGCTGAAAGATATTTTGTTACAGCTTTATTAGAACAATAATCCTTTCCTGTTGTGTTTTGGGCCATAAATGTATTCAATGCAGATGAATACCCTGATTGTAATGTTTCTATATCCTCTTTATAATGGTTGAATAATGCTTTGCTCGTTGTGTAAATCCTTACATAATCTGGTAAAGGTAATCCACCATTATTAATAAAGAAATATGGAGAATCAACATTTAACATACCAGTATGCGTTGAATATGAAATAGCTGATTGTTTACTATATCCGCTATCAGCATTGCTTCCAAATTCTGGATCATACAAATAGAATACTCCATCGCTATATTCGCAAACAACACTTCCTGAACCAATACTTCTAATTACGCTATCGTAATAAGTTAGATAAGCCCATCCTTTAATATCTACGCTATGGCCATCATAAGTGCCTGCAAATGTTGCTGTGTTAATAATATATGAATTAACATTCATTGACTTAGTATATCCATACTTCATTAATGGTAAAGCCATATAAATATATTCTTCTGTTGATGATAATACTATCTTTATCTTTTGTTGGCCATTCTTACCTAATGCATATCCTGGAATTGTTAAATTGAAGTAAACATCTGTTCCTTTATATGTTAAAGCAAACGTTGTATCCATTACAAATTTCATTAATATACCATTATTGTATTTAATTGAACCAATTGTTCCACTAAATTCTGATGTAGATAATATTAAGTTATTATAATATCCTGTTCTAACTTCTTCGGCTGTATAGTCGTTAGCATATGAGTTATATTCATAAATAATTGGTTGAGCAAAGTCTTTACCATAATAGTAGAAGTTATAGCTTCCACTTCTAAATACTTTATTAGATATTTGGGTAGATATACCAATTTGTCCAATATATTCATATATTCTTAATCCTAAAATTAGTTTATCTTTATTTAATATCTTAACAGTTATATCTTCTCCTGTTCTAGTATCTTTTCCAACTTTTGTATCTAAGAATTCATCATTGTAAATATTTACGCTCAAACCTTCATTAACTTCGTAATTTGTTCCAGCGATAGTAGCATATTTATATGTCTTATACCCATCTGATGGATTGCCTACTACAACTGAATTACTTACGCTATCAGAACCTGCTTGTCTTGACTTGAATATTACTGTAAATCCAATTCTTTGAGCACTTCTTTCTGCAACTTCTTTTTGTGACGTTGTTGAATATGTTCTTTCTAAGACAGCAGTTGCATCATATACACCACCTGAATACTTAATACCAGCAATTGCTGAAATGAATGAAACATTAATTGTTGTTTGTTTACTTAAATTGTGTACAAATGATGTTGTATTTAATTTATTATTTAATAATTCATCAAACTTAGTTGTTACAAATCTTACAGATAATCCATATTTACCATATAACAAGAATCCTTGTGAACCATTCTTTGTTATATTTCCAAGCCCATCTACTTCTCCTAATTCAAATCCGTTATTTTCTCTATTGAAATCAACATATGGGTCAAAGTAGAATGCACCATCTTCTTCATTAAAGAATGGAGCAGATTTTCTTATTTCAACATTACCATCTTTATCTAAGCTTTCATACTCAAATATTAATCCCTTGCCTTTTGAATCTCCAGCATAAAGTGTTCTATTTACATATACAATTTGTACATCGAACGTTTGTTCACCACCAAGGCCTATTTCTTTTGAATTACCAAATTTAGCGATTAATCTACCTACGCCACCGCCATATCCTATTGTCTTTCCAGATGTTGGGCCGTATGCACTAACTGTAGTAATTCTAATTGGAATTTCGCCAAGAGATGGGTCTGTTTCCATTGAAACAATATCATATCTATTTGTATTAATATCCGTATCATCATATGTGATTTCTTCAAATACGTGAGATACTAAATCGGCTTTGCTTGAATCTCTCCAGAAATAATTTGCACTATCGTTACCAATGATTGGTTTATTTATTTCTACTTCTTCATATTCTACTTCTGTAGAGAATTTATCTATAATTCCATATACGTCAATATAGTACATATCCTTAGGTAATCCATTACCTTTTGAATATGTCATATCAAGTATTCTTGCATTTATCTTTTCATTAAATCCTTCATCAGCTGCTTTTCCACCAATCTTTGGTGCAATTGATAAAGTAAATGATTCTTTTGCAAATACTCTATCACTTTCTTCAATTCCATTTGTTATTGATTCACCAACTTTTAATTCGATTGTTACATTTCTACCAGTATAGAGATTTGTAGCTTTAGTAGCAACGCCTGTGTCTGTATCAAATATCTTATAGTTGTCTGAGCCTAGTTTATATAAAACAGTATATCCATCTTCGCATACTGCTCTTACCCATCTAAAGTAAACGAAGTTAGGATTAATATTGCCATCTTCTAAACTGAAGTTTTCACTATACGCATTACTTTCTGTATTAAATACCTTATCTGATTCTTCTGTTAACATTGGGTTTTGTAATGAATATGGATCAATCAATAATTCATATGTATTACTTGCTCCGCCATTTTCTACAGAATAAACGATATCATCAAGGCCAATAAATAAGGCGTTATTAAAATCTTCTTTATAACTTACTTCATAATATTTAATGCTTCTATCCATTACTTTTACAGAAACATTCAATGATTGACCATTAATAATCTTTCCTTTTTCATCAACATCTTTATATACAGTTGCAGTAACAACATTGACGTTACCATCTTTATTGTATAATCCACCATTTAATGTCATATCATCTAATACAGTCTTGTAATCCCAAGCAACATTAAGCTCAATTGTCTCATATTCATTGTTTCCAATATTAATGCATGCTGTAATTGTATTTGGTAAACCATACTTAGTATAATCAATACTTGACGTGTTCGTTATTCCAGCTCCATATTTTATTGAATCGCTTTCAACATATTTTCCATATTCTACAAATCCAATAAATGGTTCAATTACAATTCTTTCTAATTCATAATATTCTTGACCAGCAGTTAGAGTTGTATGTTTATATGAAAGCATCTTATTAGAATCGCTCTTATTATCGTCTCCTAAACCAAATCCAGTATTAGATAATTCACTTTCTTCTCCATCATATACGATAGTAATTAATTCAGCTTTTGTAATAACAACTTCAATTTGAGATTCTTGTAATAAATCTCCTTGACCTACTGTAGCCTTAATGGTGAATCTACCACCAGCTGGTTTATATTCGATATCTTCAGTTCCTAAAATCGTTACATCACTATCATCAACTCTAACAGCATCTGCTCCGCTGCCGTAAATAACCGCATAATGATATTTACTAAAGTCTATTTGATTATACATATTTCCTACAGGATCTAATACTTCTTCACCTGATTCATCAAATATCTTAATTGATTCTACTTTTCTAGACTCTAATATCGCTGTAATTGGATAACCTTGTCTAATATCGAAGTTAGAATGTTCTGTTTTAACTGTATTACCAACATTAAAGTAGATTGTAAATTGTTGAGATTCAAAGTCGTTTTCTTTATATAACATGTAATCAATATTAGATGAATCTATAACAATGCTTACATCATACTCATTTCCTAAGCTTGTAGTAATTCTTGCTTGAGTATAAATACTTGCAAAATCATCCATCTTCTTAGTATTACTGTATGGATCAACATTTATTGTATTTCTTTCTGGTAATCCAGTAATACTTGTTATTGTTTCTTGTTTAATCTTTAATTCAACTTCTCTTACAATGTATCCAAATGTCTTGCTTCCAATATATGCTCTTGCTTTTGGATATTGTTCTTGGCTATTTACTCTATATGTAACATCGTCAATTACCTTTGTCTTAGTATATTCTTCAATATAATCCCATTTAACTGGTATAGATATTGTCTTCTTTAATCCATTTACTAATCCAGTTACATCTGCTCTAACTGGGAGACTATCTAAAAGATTTTCAAATGCTGTATATGCATGAGTATTAAAGTCTATTACATTATCATCTTTATCATAGTAAATAATTTCTGTTGCTTCTTTAATAGTAGAAATAGCACTATTTATTAATCTTATATTGATTCTTTGTATTGTGTTAACCTTGTCACCAAATACAATTTGAGTATCAATATATGTCTTTTCGTAGAAGTTTTCAATATTATCAAGGTCTATTCTACCAGCTAATGTCATTACGTTTGTAAAGTCGCTATTAGTAAATTCAGTTACTCCACCAGCCATTGATTTTGGAATAAATCTATATCCTTTTGTCACAACATCAAATGTTAAACCTTTTGACAAATCAACAATAGATGGATCGATGGTTATATAATATTTATCTCCACTCTTACTAATATCAGTTCCTACGCTTAAACCATCAACGTAGAATTTCGTTATATTTGTAATAGTAGAATCTATAACTCTGTTGTCTTGAGCAAGTGAAGCATCATTAAAGTAAGCATGATTGAAGTCATATTCTACCCAAGCTGACCATTTTGGTGTACTTGGATTTTCTTCATCATAGTTAGCACTTTGTACTAAAACTAAAATAGAAGTATATGTCTTTCCATCATAGCTTAAACCATCATTTGTGTAATCTCCATCGCCATTTGTATCATTCTTATATTTCCAAATTGGCATACCTTGAGAATCAGTAGCAAACTTAAACATTCTAACACCATCTTCTATTTGGTTAATTATTTTTGTTTCGCCTGTAGATGTGGATGTTATTATGTAATAATGTGATACATTTGTATCATATAAATAGTATTGTAAAAGATTTGCAATGCTACTTTCATCATATGGGTTAAATTCAACTTTATAACTATATGAAACGCCTGGGCTTGTTTCAATAATATATTCAGGTAAGAATTTCTCAATGTCACCATTGTACATTAGGGCTGCTGATATACCGAATGAAACAATTTCGATTGAACTTAATTGAATAATTAAATTCTTTCTTGTTTGGTTACCAAATAATGGATCAAATATTACAACATCACCATATGTTAAGTATCCATTGTATCCAATATTCTTATTAATATTTTCTACAATCTTATCCTTATCATACCAAATTACATCAATTGCTTGTCTTTCATCTGTTAAACCATTGAAATAGAATTCAAGTTTGTTGCCAATATCACTACTATCTATTGACATCTTATCAGCTACGTTAATAACGATTGAATTAGCACCTGTTAAAATCTTTTCATCTACTTTTCTGTAGAATATGATTTCGCCTCTTGTATAATTGTTGTACCATTCATCATATGCTAATGCTTTCTTTTCTGTAACAGTCTTTTGAACGTTAGCAATATTTCTATTTATAGTATTGTATACTTCTTCAAGTTTATTAATTGAAATTACTCCAGCATTTGCTTGAATTGTATTGTTGTACCATCTTGCTTTAGCTCCATTATATGTTAATGTAGAGTGTTTAACTTGTACACCTAAATAAATGCTATCTAATTGTTGTTTTACTTTAACATCATAATATGGATTTACATTGCTATTTTCATCTAATTTTGAAGATACTAAGTTGTAATAATATTCCCATGCAGCTGCTTTCTTAGCAGTTGTCGTTGCATTTAATGGATTCTTGCTTACTTCTTCATAAATGCTATTTAAGAATAACATGTTATATTTTGTTGTTGATTCATATAATAAATCATAACTTTCACTTTCCATTTGTGTTTTTGTTACTGTCAATGGAATATAGCTTACTAAAATATCTGTAACAGCTTTATTCATTTGATATTTTGTATATCCTTGAACACCAACTTGAGCATAGATATCAAAGTCTTGTGTTTTATTGTATTCAAGTGAAGGAACTAAATAGCTTAATCCTCCTTTACCTTCAATTAAGATGAAGTTTTCAATTATATACTTATTGTTTTCATCAATACCAGTTACATATGAAACATATTGAGCCTTAATATTGCTATCTAAATCTTCATTAAATTTACCATCTTCGTTCAATGAAACAACTTCTTTTCCACCATTATCATATATTAATGTTACATTCTTATTTAAGTGTAATGTGTCTAATACATATTTAATTGGATCTTCATTTACATCAGCTTGAACTTCACCATTAGGAAGAATTAATACTTGGTTTCTATCATTTTCTGATCCTTGATTTGTTTCTTCGATTCCAACTATTCCGCTTGATTGAATTACTACTTTAATAATTACTTTTTGAATATTACCAGTAGCATCTGTAATTGCGTATGAAACATAATATGTTTGAGCACTTGTGTCTAAAACATCATAATCTTCTAGTGTTAAACCTTTTTCGTTACCTATTAATGCAAATGAATTCTTAATTACTTCCCAATCTGTAGTTACTGAACCACTATTTAAATACACCTTATCAAATTTCTTGAGCTTTTGCATTGTCTCAAGTGGCTTTGTGTTATTTAATGGATTAATTGTAGCAACGCCAAATATCTTTTCAGATTCTGTATCGCGTTTAATTCCACCAATTGTTCCTTCTAATTCGCCTTCAACACCATTTGCTGTGTAATTTATAACTTCATTGAGTTTAATAACCATAGAACTATATCCTGTATTTGAAGCATAGGCATTACCATTTTCATCTACTCCATATGTTCTATATTTAATATTTATGTATGCGTTATCATAATCAACTAAAGAATCATAGCTTCTAATTACATTTCCTTTAGCGTCTTTATATTCTGTTTCAACATAATCTAATGACCATGTTACATCATTGTATAAATATGTCTTTTCTTTTCCATTTGTACTATTTGCTGCAGAATAGTAAATTTCAAATCCTTCACAAAGTTTATTCATGAATTCTTCAACGGTTTCTGCTCTTGGATCGAATCTAGTATTTGCTGCAACTTCTAACAATTCAGCTTTAGCTGATACTGTTGTTTCTTCATCTCCTTGATTATCGCTTTCAAGAGAAATTAGTTTAATTTCAACTTCTATTTCTGAATAAATAGTATTTCCTATATATCCATTTAAGTGTGTGGTTACATCAGATTTGCAAGCTTTAAATGTATCGAAATCCCAGAATACATTTGCTCCATATGTACCTGTGCTAGCGCCATCGTCAAAGTCTATCTTTGCTCTATTTGCTAAAGTGTCATATACGGTTACATTTGGATTATAGTTTCTAACTACTTGTCCACCATTATTTGTTGCCCATGTTCCACCATGTACCTCAAAGTCTGTTAAATCATATGGATCATATAATACAATCTTGGTTGGATTTTGCCAATCTTCTTCAACTTGTAATATTCCCATTAGTGCTATTGCACCATTATCATCTACAGATTTATATCTACTAAACAATATTGTATCTGAATTAATATCTACGACATGTCTTAAATTCAAACCTGAACTTAAATTAATTTCGAGTTCTTGATATCTATCTTGTTTTACGCTTTGGCCAACTGAATATTTATCGCCATATGCATCATATACAAAATATCTATAATAAACTACTTTCTTTTCAGTAATAGGATCAAAGTAATAAATATCTGTTACAGAATAATTATTTGTGTTATTCGTTCCAATCCAATCATTCATGAATTGTAAGTTATTACTAAAGTTTGCAGAGCCATATGCGCCAGTTGTTAAAGTACCAGCAGCATTATAATATGAATGATTAAATGCAACTTTTTCGCCTTTTTCATAAATTGGTAATATTCTAATATCCGTTGCCTTTATTGTGTGTTCAAGCGATGCATCTGGTAAGCTAAATGAATAACCAGATCCACGATTACCATATTTATCAACTATTTCACCTGAGAAGAATGTTCCATTTCTTCCATAATATTTTTCATAGTCATAACTCCATTGAGCATTTGTATCATTAGATTTACCAGTTCTAAAGTCTTCTTCTAGTTCGGCATATTTACTTTCAATTGTAGATGTATACGAAGCACCGTTTACAAATAATTGTATTGACTCAAGAGCTCCAAATATACTTCCATTATTTAATGATACTTTTGCATAAACACTTCTATCAACTGAATCTGTTTGTCTATATAATGTAACGTTTTCTACGCCTTGAGCTGTTTTTACGCTATAATCACCAAGTTCTTTTTGTCCGCTTTCTTCATAGAACAGGCTTGCTAAAGAACTATTATATGATTCTATTGTGGTTTCGGTTTCTACTTCATTTGAATCCTTCTCTGTTCCCTTTATCGTATATGCAAATTTAGCACTTTCAAGTGGGCTACCCTTTAAGTCATATGTATTAAACATATTATACCCAGATTCAAGTGGTAATAAGTTATATAAAAGTGGTAATAAATAATCTATTAATTCAAATACGGCATCTATTAATTTTTCAAAAACAGAAATTACTTGATTTAATACAAAGTTAATTGGAATAAATACAAACTTAGCATAAGGGATTAAGTTCAATAATCCTAATAATCCTTGAACGGCTGTTAAAATTATTTCTGGGAATTTCGGGCAGTCTAATAACAACGCAATAAAGTCTTGCAAAGATGTATCTGTATCTACATCATCATTTCTTTCAAGGCCCGGTAAAAATCCTAAAATATCAACTATTTTAAATATTGTTTTTAATGCATCGCTTTGTATCGTTTTATGTAAACCTAAGTTAGCATATGCCTTATCTGCTAGCAAGCCATGTACTAATGCTATTGGAATCTTTGGTAGAGCAGAAAATACTGCTTGATAGTATTGACTTTCTGATAGATAAATTCTATCACCAACTGAAATATCTTTTGTCTCATTATATCTACCTCTCTTTAATTCTGGGAAGTTTTCATATAATGAATCATATTTTGTAGTTAATTCTGTATATTTATAATATCTAAAGTTAAAGTCTGATTGTGTTGTTGTGTCTACATCAGAAATAGTACTTGTCTGAATTGTAGCTGTTGGAGAAATATCCATCATATTATCAAGTCCGCCAAGTAAATTATCAACTTTATAAATTACATTGTTGATAACTGCTGAACTTAACCATATTTCAACATATACATAATCATCAGCGATTATTTCTACTGTTCCTTGTTTTAATTCATCATCAATCATATCTGCAGATTGTTTATATGTCTTATCAACAAGGTCTGATCCTATTCTTAATCTTAATGCTGCAAATGCTGATGCGTTTTCATATTCAGTAGTCCAATTTTCTGCTCTTAATGTAAACACATGATTACATATAATACTTAAAGCAGTTTCAAACGTTTCTCCACTGACATTTGTTACGCTGTCAGCTGTTATAATCTTAGTGTTGTTATATTTATTTGTTGAATCATTGTATGTAAATAAATAATCACAATTCTTATACTTAGAAGAACGGAATTTAACCTTAATATCTTTACCGCTTATAGATCCATCTTTATTCTCTAATGTTAATTTTTCACTAGAAATTGAGAAGTTTCCATATATATCCATTGTTGCAGAGAAATCATCTGGTAATAAATCATAGAAATCACATACTCCTATTAATTTATAATCTGATGTATTGTGTTCTGCTACTGCAACCCAAATTTCAAAATCTTCTGGGTTTGGAATAGATATTTTTTCATCATTATCTTTTGCCGTTACATTACCAGTTATTGAAATTAAATGCTCATTAACAATTGTCATGCCAAAATAAACATTAAATTCATAAGCGTTTCCATTGTTCTTTTCTTGTGCTAGTGCTCCTGTTCCATCAGTTCCTATTATTTGACTAATATATTCATCAAGTTTTTGATATGCAGTTCTTGAACTATCATCAAAGAAATAAGCAAATGCATCATTATACGTTACGATAATATTATGATGATCCACATAATTTGCTTTAGTTAATTCAAATTGATGTAAAATTGTATTTCCACTAATAGCTTGTCTTAATGTTCCATATTCTTTTGCATGTAAAACAAAGCTTCCAGTGTTTTCAGCTGATGTGCTTGTGTTAATATTAGCTTCGCCTAAATTATATACGACATTTACGCCACCAATTCTATTATTAAGATTATTTTTATAATTAGTTTCTATGTTAGCAACACTTTCGTAAGTTTCAAAGCTGCTATCTGTCATTCCTGTAGTATTAATTACATATCCATTGATAATAATATCGCTTGTTCCTTCTTCTGAATCCGTTGTTGTTATTACCAAATTATCAATATGTTTAGCACCAGCAACTATTGATGGCTCTAATAAAATACCATTTAATCCAGTTGTTGTAGAACCTTTCTTGGTTACACTAATAGTTCCGTAATCACTCTTTTTATAGAAATAACCAGCTCTTGGATTTCCTAAATTTGCTTGTCCATATGTGTAATAATGATATACGTATGTAACACCTTCATAAGTAACTTCACTATCTTGTCCAATATCACCAGTGTCGCTTCCAGCCATACCATGTTTTAAACCACTAATAAATTGCTCTTTACTTAAGTCGTCTATTGTTAAACCACCTAAATTATATTTTGCATAGAATGAAGCTCTAACTGCTGGAATTAATGACAAATCATGAGTTTCATCTAAGTGTCCTGTCATAGGTAATTCTGTAAAGTAATATCTTCCAACATTATTAGTCGTAGTAGTATGAGTAACTCCGCTATGAGTATATGTTACAGTTGCTCCCTCTACTGGATTTCCATTAGAATCTAAAACTGTTCCATACATCTTGCTGTAATAACTTGATGTATCCTCAGTCTTTGAGAATGATTTTATTAACGCGTCAATTGTATCACCATTTAGATATAATCCTTTTCCTCCAGTAAATGATCCAATTATCTTATTTAAATCAAGTTCTCCATCATCAAGAGCACTAATAACATCTTTGATATTTTCAAAGAATCCTAAAATAGTATTTGCAACAAATCCAAGTGAATCAACTGCTTCTGCTAATTTTTCAACTAAATTTCCTCTTAATATTAAGCCAAATTGTACAAGATCTGCCTGTAAAATTGAAGCTGATGAAATATTTGGAATGTTAACTTCAAGACTTAATACATTTGCTGTATCTTTATAAAGTTTAATATTTCCTCTTCCTCTAGCATTTCTTTGGAGCTTTTGATATCTAATATTTTTATTTAAACCATTGTATAAATCTGCTGTATTGCTAAATACATCATTAATCTTGCCAGCTAATCCAGCAATACCTGTAATCATGTTAAATAAATTCTGTGGGTTAAATGTATATGCACTAACAAACAAGTTAATTATGCTTCCTATTTCGCCCATAGCATAAATAGTAATTAATAAATTCTTAAATTTCTCCCAGTCTCTTGTAGTATAACCTTTATCTTCATCTGCATACATTTGAGGAGCACTAGCATTAAAGATAGAATAGTTAGTATAAGAAGTTCTTCTTGTCCAATAATCGCCTTTAGATTCTAAGTTAATATTTAATCCTTCTAGACTTAAGAAGTTTAATAAACTATCAATTAAATTAGGAATATCAATATTAAATCCTTGTTCGCCAAAGGTTAATCCACTAATAGCACCAAAGGTTGATAATGAATCTGGAATATAATCAGATAACTTATTAGCTAAGCTAATATCCATTCCACCAGCGCCTTCACCAACACCATAGTTTAGATATAATGATAATCCATCTTTTTCTGGAATACTTATATCAAGTGTATTTGAATCATCAATTCTTACCTTTAGATCTAAATTATTTATTCCATTATCTAAGTTCATTGAAATAGCAAAATTATCAAATGCAGGAATATCCATACCTAAAAGTGAACTTAAAGCTTCACTCTTTGGACTAATTAAGAAGCTTCCGTTATATAACATTACAGTTATTACGCCACCTGCTTTTGTTATAGCATCTGTTGCTACCACTTCGCCAAATCCAATAGTATCCATTACCTCATCATATTTTTCTCTAAATTTGGTACTGTTCCATACATTACCATATTTTTGGTTCATTTCTATTAATTCATTATTAATAGTAGATTTTATTGTTTCAGTTTGTGCTGCTGTTAATTGTTCATATTCTCCATTATCGTGTTTCTCTTTATATTGTTTTAAATATTCAGCATATTCATCATCAATACCTAATGTATTTTCAACATCTTTTGACCATGTAGCAGTTCCTCTAGCGCCAGATTCTAATAAACTAATAGCATTTAGAATTATTTCTTTTATCTTTATTCCTTCACTTGTAATAGGTAATCCTGTTCCTGTTAAAATGCCGCTTAAGGCACTCATAATATCTACAGCATTTAGTTTTATATCAAATAATCCTAAACCTGATAATGATGCATATAACTGACCTTCAACATAATAAAGACCTATAATCGTTTCATCGTTATATGTAATCTCTATGATTAATACTGAATTTGCATAATTTGTTAAATCAAATCCAATTTTTACTGAAACGCCTAATATTACATTTGCATCTTGGAATTGTAAATCAACTGAATTTGCACTCATGCCAAGCAAGTTTTCTAATAAAGCTTCTAATTCTTCAACGGTATCACTCTTATCTCCATTTGGATTCATGGTTATAAGTGATAATTCAAGATTTAGACTTAGATATAAATTCTTCAATTCATCAATACATACATAATCTGCTTTATTAACTCCAGCAAGAGGCATATGGCTCTTAGCTTCAACATTAGCATTTAAGTTCTTGCTTGTTACCATGTATGTATAACTATGTTCAAAGTTGAGCGATATAGCAAAATGTTGTCCTTCATCATAAACAAGTTTAATTCCACTTATTACATCGTGTTCATATCCAACTTGTAAGTTAGCAAAATCAGGAATGAAGTTTAATGATGATGTTAAAGAACCGATAAGAGTTTTTAATAAAGCTCCTGACATAGCGACGTTAAACAAATCTCTATCGATTAAAGCTATTAAAATATTATTTCCTATACCAACGTTAGCAATTGTTGGATATTTAATTGCCGTAGCTTCTCCACTAGATATTGATCCGCTTACATATCCAGCAGCATTGCTTGAATCTATTGTATTTTGTGATTTATCAAATGAATCATACAATTTTTGTAATATATCATTAAGCATATCTCCAAGTTTTATACCAGACAAATAAACTTGTGGATAACCTATACCTGATAAATCTAGATAAACATTTCCATCATCCATTGATCCAACATATGCAACTGAAATTGCTCTGTTTCCATTTATCTTAATAATTAATTCAAATTGTAAGTTTGCTAAATCAGAGAAATCTATATATGTTCTTAATGTTAATCCTAAACCTACATCAAGCATATCTTCATTACTTAATATTTGAAGTTCTAATCCTGACATAATATTTGATGTAACACTTGATAAGTCAACAATAGTATTAGCATCATCAGTTATCTTTAATGATAAATTAGATTCTTCAATCCATACATAATCATTAATATCAGGATAATCCGCAAATAAATCTTCTTCTGTCTTATTGTCTCCTAAGAAGTCAACTACTGTTCCAAAGTAAACATATAAATTACTAATCTTAACACCATATTTTAATTTACTTCTTTCAAGTTCATTACCATTTGAATCTTTTAATGAAGCATCAAGTGGAATGTTAAGAGCTATTGTATTATCAACAAAGTTAATATCAAGTGAGAAGTTACCAATTTCAGCGAATGTCCAGTTCTTGTTAATTATCTTAATTAATTCGTTTGCGATAGCTTCACTCAATCTAATACCCAATTTCCCTTCACCAAAGGTAATACTCTTTAAAATCTTACCAAAGTCAAGATTTGCAATATTTTCGCCTTCGAATCCTAATATTGTTTCTGATATTCCTTGTTCAGTATCACTAAGTGCTTCTTCATCATCAGCGTTGCTTGCATCTGAAATATCAACGTGAGCATGTGCATCAGATCCTAAAATATTCAACATCATTTCAACTAAGTTAATATGTAAGAATTCATATAAATCTTTAGATGAAACTTTATACTTTTCTGGACCACTATCGCCTAAGTCCATGTAGAATGTAGGTGAGAATATTGGATTATCTTTTGTAGTATTCAAAACTCCAGATAATTCATATATGTTAAAGATGTTTAAATCTCCTCTATATGCTCTTAACTTAACATCGAACGCATTATATACTCTATCTTCATCTTCGCTAATAGCAGTTGATAACAAAGCAACGTTAAAGTCTAATGATAAATCTAATCTAATGTTTCCTTTAAAGTTATCAAATACTCTTAAGTAGAACGCTGGATTAATATTTAATGAGCCTAAAACTCCAAACAATTCACTCCAGTCAATAATTGTTCTCATAACATCAGCATTAAATTCTAAACTTATACCAATTTGGATTCTATCACCAAATACTTTTCCTAATGTTGTTGCAATATCTAAGTTAACAGCTCCACCATTGAGTGCTGTATTCAATAGATTTTCAACATCTAATGTCATAATATGGAACTTATTAAAGAATCCACTATTATTAAGTGTTTCTAATTCTCTAGAGAAGTTAATAAATTTCTCGTTTTCTGTGGTTTGAATAATTCCATTTACCTTTACGCTCTTATTCATTGAGAATTCTGTATCTTTGAGTAATCCAAGATTTACATTATATGAAACGTTAGTCTTACCACTTAATGATTGTGTTAAGTTCTTTCTTAAGTTCAAATTAATACCAAAGTCTTTTCCATATTCTATCTCGATTTCTCCTGATGTTATGATTACATAAATCAAGTTTGAAACGTTTTCTATAACGGATTCATCTGTTATTAATGCTCTTAATACTTCAATTAAAATATCCGCTGTCAAAACGATACTCATTTCATTTGATGAACCTCTTATTAAAGCTTCAATTACACTAGCATCGCTTCCTTGTTTTGCAGCATTATATACTTTTCTTAAAATGTTTTCTGAATAATTACCATTAAATTTCTTTGCTATGGCATCATTAAATTTAGCTAAGTTTTGTGATACAACTTCGTCTTCATCTTTTCTAACTCCAAGTAAATTTAATAATAATTTAGCTAAGTTTAAATTCAATCCTAAACAAATTTCTGCATCAAATATTTCTATTCTTAAATATACTTTTCCTTCGTAAATGTATAACGAAATAACTTGTTGATCAAATCTTACTTCTTGGTTAGATTCTCCATTATCAATCAATTGATATTCTATATCAATGAATGCCATAACAGCTTTTGCTAACTCTTCATCATCATCAATCTTTAATATCTTATCAACGTCTAATCCGATTCTTGCATTAATCTTACCTAGCATTATGTGAGATTTATCGAAATATACACCTATTTGTGATAAATTGATATTCGTTAATACTAACTTGATAATATCAGCAAGATCAGTTTCACCTGCACCAAATTCAACAGATAAATAACCATTAAATGCTAAATATAATTGTAAGTCTGTGTATGAAATAAATTCATCTTTTTCTGAATCTGATAAAATATCTTCAATTGAACTTGTCTTATCTCCAGTAACTGGATCTATAGAAATAACTTCATTTTCTGCTTGGAGTTTAGTATTTGATAAATCAAGAGCTAAAGATATATCAACTTGTGCAACTTCGCCCGCTTGAATAATACTACTATCCATGTAATCAAATGCAACTTCTAATATATATTTGCTATTTTTTATCTCAGTTTCTAATGTATCTGTGATGTTTTGTTTTGTCTTTTCCATGAAAATATTTAAGAAATTAGCTGAATCTTTATAGTTAATCTTACTTAAAAATTCTTCAATATCTGATAATTGTACATTTTCATCTTCTAAGAAACCTTGGCAAGTTTCCTTCATCTTAAGAACATCTTCTACTGCTGTATATAAACTATTAAAGTTTGCATAATATTCTTTCCAAATACTTTCTGTTAAGTATTCTGAAATGTTATCAATAGCTAATGCTGGTTTGTGTTTATAATGATCTTTAAATGCTTGAGTGAAATCATTTGCTCCATCATTTAAATCTTTATATTTATTTGCAATATTGTACATTGCTGCAGCTTTTTCTATTGTTGTTCCGCTATTTTTAATAGTATCAACATTTATTCCTAAATCATTTGATATTGTGGTTTTATCTGTTTCTATCATATTTGTAGCTAAATCAACAAAATCATTTGCTAATTTTATAGCTAATCTGTTTCCTGTACTAATATAATATGTTTTTCCATCATCTATTACAGTATCTTCTGTCTTTACAAATGTAGAGTTAATCGTGTTTTTCTCATAATAATTCTCTATTTGACCAATTTCTGGTGTTTCTACAATTTCATATGGTTCGCCTAACAATTCATCACCATAAATTAAATATTCCATTAATGTCTTGTTATCGAAATATTGTTGTTTTAAAACATTTCTAATATTATTTGTGTAGTTATCAATATAATAGTTGAAGTTTCCTGAATAGAATACAAATCCTTTTAATGCTTTATATGCTATTAAAGAATCTCCAGCTAGAGAAGAATTTAAATCTCCGCCATATTTATCAGCATCTGCACTACTGATATCATTAAATAATCCATGTAGTCCATATGTGTTTTTAATTAATGCATTAACTAAATTCAAAACATAACTTTCTATACTTGCTGAATACTTTCCTATTCTTTCATAATCTACTTGGTTAAGTATTGCATAATCATAATACTCTATTCTTGATATCTTGTTATATGTATAATTGTTAATTCTTGATGCTTTACTATTTGGATTCAAATATATATCCTTCAATTTATCTCTCATTGAATCCATTATTGTCTTTAATCCATTTACATAGTTATTGGCATCATTAAGTGGGCTTATTCCTGAGAATACATCATAATTATTACCATAAATATATGCAACCATATCGAAGATATTATCTACAGTTACTTCATCTTCCTTCAATCCAAGATTTGAAAGCATTGAGGTAAATGCTTTATAGTTAGAATCTACAACTATGCTACTTAATCCATTTATTAATTCAACAATTTTTATACCTTCAACATCATCAATATTAAATGTTTCATCGTTATTTTTGTAAATCTTTCCTAAAATTCCGATTATATCGTTATAAATAGTCTCTTTCTTTGAATCCATATAATGATAAATATATTCTGGATATAATTTGCTTATAACATCAGCAGAATTAATTGTTAATCTATTAAATGTGAGTCCTGCATAGTTATACACATAATTAACTATATTTCTAACGGAATCTTTTATTGATGAATCTGTATATAAATCTCTTACATATGTAAAGAAATCATTATACTCAACTGTTACACTTTGAATATTTGCGCCACCATTATCTTCTATTAAGTTTCTCAAATACTCATAATTAGATGCTTCGGCTATATCATGTGCTTTTGTTAATGTTAATTCAACGTTATTTCCAACTAATTCTAGATATATATTAAATACATCTAAAGCCGCAGATTCTCTTAATAATAATGTATATTCTTGGTCATTAATTACAGCTTCTTCTGCTTCTTTATCTAGGTATTCTTTACTATCTTTTTCTATAATAGTTTTAGCGTTAAAGTAAATTGCTCTCTCTAATCTAGTATTAAATTCACTTCCGCTGCTGCTATATATGTTTTTAAATACAGAAATATTTTCAAATGGTCTTCCTATATCTTTTAATCTTGCATATAACTCATTTGCTAATATTAATTCTTCTTGATTTGTTAAATATACATTATCATTGCCTTCTGCATTAACAAGACCATATTCATTTATCGCATTAGAATCATCTGTTAATGTGTATAAAATAGCGTATTCAAGTATTTCTTTTAATTGTGATGCATCATTTACTTCCAATGAAAAGCCTGTTGCGCTTGGATCTAAAGATAAAACATCTTTAACTTTTGTCCAGTTTTCAGCACTAATATATTGTTGACTCTTTACTAAATTATATGCAAATCTAAACCAATTTTCGTTTGAACCAAACTTTTGTCCTGTAGCATTAATTCTACTATTTAATATCAAATACCCAGCATTAGTTTCTGAAACATAGTTCTTTAATAATATGCTTTCACCATCTTTAATAATCTTGTCTATTAATTGTGAATAATTGTAATTACTCTTAGATTTAATTATTGTGTCGCTATCTGAATAGAAAACGAAACCATTATTATTGTTAAACGTTGTTTCCATCTTTTCTTTAAAGATATGTAATGCTTTTCTATATTTAGCAGCATCAAATGATAACAATGTGTTTTTAAGTGTTTGTTCTAAGTATGAACTTACATCTTTTCTTTCTTTAGCTCTTAATACTTCAATATTTTCACTTTCTAAATACCCTTCTATCATTGCTTCTGAAAGGTTAGTAATGATATCTATATAATTAGCAAGTTCAATGCCACCAACTATAATATTTAAGTTATAACTATTTACTTCATCCAAATCTAAAAATGCTAATTTATAGTTAGTTGCTGACATAACTTCTTTTAAGAAGTTTGTTTTTATTCCAACATTTTTCCCATTATAGAAATCAACAAGGGCATTTAATTTATATGAATACATCGTTTCATAATTAGCTTTACCATAATCATTTCCTGATATTCTTTCACATTCTGAAATGATTTTTATTAATTTTGATGCATTTTCATATAATTCAACTGATGTTGTTGCTGAACCAACTTTATCTTCTATTGTTTCTACTGTTACGCCAGCTGGAGCAGCTTCAGTTCCGACTATAAGATCTACTAATTTTAATACATCCTGTATGGCTTGATAATATTCAGCTTTTAACGTGTTAATCGCATTAGCTACAGCATCCGAAATCCAATCAGAATGCTCAGTTTCTATTTTTTCAATAAATTGATTACCTAATTCTTTTAATTTATTATTCTTATCACTATCTGTTGTATCAATGAAATAACTACTCCATTTTCCAGAGCCCCATGAGTTATCTGTTGAATTTAACCATGCACAATTTTCATATGTTAATTCTATAGTTAATTCTTTAATAAATTCATCGCTAACAATTTCATCATTTTCATCTTTTCTTAATATGCTTTGGTCATCAACCCAGCCAACAAATACAGTATATCCTGTTCCATCAATTATTACTTTTTGTCCTGTTTTTGTGATATCTACAGTTTTTTGTAAAGTTGTATATAAACTTGTTAATCCTAGTGGTGCATTTAGTGGGAATTGATAACTATTATTAGAACATACTGTTGGAACTAATTTAACCACAATCTTAGCAGTAATATCATATTTGTTATATGTCTTTTGGCCTGAGGTCAATGAACTTGTATCTGTTACTTTATTATAATTATTTCCTTCCTTGGTATATATAACAACGTCATCGCCATCCTTTTCAACTTTATTATCAGGATTAATATTATAACTTGTTGTTATATCAGATAAAGTTCCTTCATCTTCTTCTCCAAGTGTGCCTACTGGTGCATTATCGATATACAAGAAATCTTTTGCAGTTTTCTCAACTTGATAAATTAAATTATTTTCATTTGCTGCATATGTTTTGATTTGATCTTTAAATTGATTGAAAATCATTGTTTCAAGTTGATCTTCAACAACTTTAATAACGCTTTGATAATATGATAATACTTCGTTAGATGTTAAATTCTTGTATTTAGCATCATCATAGCTAAGTAAAATATTCTCTATCATTGCCTCAAAATCAATGTTAATGAAATCATATATTGTATCTACAAATATCTTTGTAAATGCATATAGTGCATTATATCCAGCGCTTTGTGCTCCTGCTACGTTATCTGGTAAATATTCACTTAGTTTTTCATATACACGACTAACCACAACAGCTTTATCATAATCAGTCATAATATCTACATATGTGTCTTGTACCAAATTATCAAATATAGTTATTATCTGTCTATACATTCCTGTTGTGCTATCAACTTCAGTAAATAATTTATATAATTCTTCTTTTGCTGTATCTGAGAATATCTTTCCAAACATTTGATAATAAATATCAATATTAGTCTCAGTTAAAAGTGCCTTATTATTCTTAAATGACACTAATACATCAGCTAAAGTTCCATTCCAGAATGATAATAATACATTATTGATATCATTTCTATCTTGTGGATTATTTAGATATATTAGTTCAAAAATAATGCTTTGTTTTACAGAATTCAATTGAGTATACATTTCTAAATCAATTGAACTACTTATCATAAAATTATATGCTCTTTCTTTAACAAGTGAATCTTTATTAATTTTTTCTATTTCTACTTTTAATTCTTCGTCTGTGTTTAAATATATATCTGGATCAATAGCTGTTCCAACACTAATTAATTGCGAAACTATTAATTTTGCTAACGATTTTCCTTCAAACGATAGACTTTCATAAATCTTATTTAAAATAACAAGAATAGAATTAATATTTACATCTTGTAAGCCATTAACATAATTGCCTTCTGAATAATCTTTATATGCTTTAGCTATCTTTGCTTTAATAGTATCATTATCACTTAATTCTTGATAAATAATGTAGCATCCTGCATATAACACTAATTCATCAGAGCTAGCTTGTGTAAATGTGGTATTAATATTTCTTAAAGTATTTACATCACTAATATCTACATATTGATTTGTTAAAAATGCGAGAGCCATATTTACTATATTTGCACTTGAGTAATCATTTAATAGATTTAAACTAATAATCTCACCATTAAATGTATTACTATAATTTTCAATAGTAAATGCAGTTCCATTATTTACTAATAACTTTAAGTATTTGTTTACATTTGTCTTTGCTTCTGTAAGAATGATTTTCTTAGCATTATGGTATGCAAAATAGTAGTTAGATAAAATGTATATTAAGTTATCCCAAGTATTATCTCCTGGACCAGCATATGCTTTAAATAATTTACCTCTTATCTCATCACAATCTTTAACATCCCTAATACTTAATGCATTTTCATATTTATTTTTAATTACTGAATAGATATTTTCATATGTCTTGATTGTTAAATTATCATAAAGCGCACCAAAATCATATGCTTGTAATTGATTTTCATAATAAATTCTCAATACATCAAGTTTTAATTCATCAAATGTATCATATGCATTGAAATCAAATGTATCAAATAAACTATCCCAACTATCTGCACTATATGTGTTATTTACATAATTTGAAACATCTTGTACTGTAAATAAATTACTAAATAATGCACTGTATTTTTCTAAAATAGCTATTGCTGCATTTAATAAATGTAAATCTGATGGATTGGTGATACTTGTAATTTCCTGTATTGTTGATTCTTCATTGTATAAATATTGACCTATATCAACTAAGATAGTTCTTGCAGCACTTACTGAATCACTTTGTCCAAATAATTCAATTACATCTAGATATATATTTTTTATATCATATAAAACATCGTATGTAAATTCAAGTTCTGCTGTACTACTTAAAACTACTCTTTCATAATCAGATCTATATTCAGAATCAACATTTGTTAATAAATCATATGAATATTTTCTAACTCCATATAAAATACCTTTAACAATGTCCCTAATATCTCCAATTAATTCTTCTTTAGTTCTACTTAAACTTCCTGTGAAACTATCAAAATTAATACCCGTTAATAATTCAACATCAATAGCATCTAAATATGTATATAAAAGATTCTTGTATATAATTGATTGTTTTAATTTTCCATTTGTTGTCTCAGTCAATCCCTCATAATCTAAAATAGAATATTCTTCAACAAATTCAACATATTGATTATAAGCTTCACTCTTTATCTCTGATTCACTTGCATTATCATCAAGGATATTCCTTGCTTTTTCATATGAAAATTGAGCAATAGCATATAATAACAATTCATTATTTGTTATAGTCCCTAAACCAAGTTTGTTTTCAAAGTTTTCTATTAATTTATCCCATGCTTTTACTAACAATTTATCATAATATTCATCATATTTTGCTGTGTGAATAATATATGATGAACCATCTAAACTAATTGTTTTAATTTCGCCTTCTAAGCTTTCAAGCCAAATAGCATTTAATGTAATAGCTCCTTTAATGTAATTAATAGCAATATCTCTAATAAATGTCTTATAATCACTATCCTTAACATCATCGTTTTCAAATTCTCCAGAGAAATACTCACTAAAGAATTCGAATAATGTATAATATGTTTCCCCTTCAACTTTCTTGTAATTACCTAATTCTTGCAATAGAGCAACTTGTTCATCTTCTGTTAATGATAAGCTTGTATCAACACTAACGTTTAATCCTGTTATTGTGTTGCTAAATAAGTTATTAAAGTTAATTGAGGCTTTATCTTCATACAAATATAAAGCAATCAAATTAAATACTAGTGGTTTACAATCATTACGAGAATAGAACATGTATTTTGCATCTAATCTACTCAACCATTCAGTTACTGAATAATTTCTAATATTAATTGATGACAATAATCCATCTTTTTCCCATTGATCTACAATCGCACTCTTCTTTGAATCTGTTAAATTAAACAATTTATATAATGAAGACTTGCTAATTACATCTTCAATAATAGTCTTTATTGTTTTATCTTCACCACTCCCGACTGTATCTGAGAATATTGTTTGCGAACCACTTGATAAATATTGTTCTTCGTACGTGATACCCTCAGCTATATCATAGTATTCTTCTATTGATTTTTCTATTGCTGTCAATTTTATATATTGATCATCATTTTTAAATCTTGATGGAACACTTAAATTAACTCTTATTTCTACCTTTTTATTTAAATTCAAAGATAAAGATGGGTTACTTGCTGTTGCTACTATAGCCATAACTTCAGCAATAGATTCACTTCCTAATAAATATCTAATAGCGGCTTGTACAGCACCATATACAACCAATATTTCTAATCCGGTTTGTCCACTCATAGCTAAACTGATATATGTTTTGGTTATATCTTCTAGTGTAATAGCTTCTGTTGCATTCTTTGCTACAAATGAATTTACATAATCATTAACTACTTTAACAAATCCATTAGCTGCTTCGGCTGCTTCACTATTTCCTCCTATTAAAGAAGAAACTAAATCTAATACGCCTTCAACCTTTGCCTTACCTAAATTCTTGTTTAAGTTAGATAAGTCAATGTATGCATCGCCTCTAATATAAACTATCTTAATAGAAGTTACTTTTTCATCGCTATTATCTCTCTTGAATACAATTTCAATACTTGCCTGTAATCTCTCAATTATTTGGTCAATATCAATATTAATTCCAGCTCCGCTTAACGCCGAACTAATTAAATCTCCTAAATATACTGATACACTTGCATTAACCGATACATTAGCTATATCTGCTTGAACAATATCTAATATTAATCTAATATCCTTTTGTATACCAATGCCTGCTAAATCGATATCAGTCATATCTAGAATTGAATTTAACAATTCCCTAAAGTCATAAATACCTGTACTATCACTGAAATCTAAGCTTAAGTTTGTTCCAAATCTAATTGTGTTAATATCATTTACTTCTATATATTTTTCTGGACTATCAACATCCCAATTTTCTCTATTTTCAAATCCAATATATATACCTTCAAGACCTAAATTAATTAATATTGCTGGATTTAAACTTGATATTTGCCCTGTTGCTAATGAATCTATAGCAAATTGTCCATTTTTCAAGAATGCAATATTTGCTCCAGCAAATAAGCTTATTGTCTTGTTGTTATTGATCCAAAGATCTTCATCTAATCTTCTAGTTTCCAAATATATTTGAATTAAATCATCTCTAAATACTAATGCATCACCAAATCCAAATATATTTATTATTGATTTAATTGCTGCTTTTTGCATAGCAATATACAATCCATGAGTTCCTAGAATTGCATCAACTTCTATACCAATTGATGTGTCTCCTGTTGCAGCTTTCCACAATCTAGCTACTTCTGCCCATGCATTTTGAGTCTCTTCGTCTTTCTTCATTATTAAGCTTGTAGCATCTCTTATCATAATCTTATCGATATTAAGATTTTCTAAGTCGATATATAAATTACCATTACTATATGTTACTACAGCCCATTCTTTATTCTTATCAGATGTTGTTTCTTCGTATGTATACCAAGCTCTAATTGCTATTCTAATAATAGATTCTTCTAATATATGGTTGAGATAATCTGTATCCTCACCTCTTCCTAAAGATATTTGTGCTTTCAAATCAATAGCAACAGTCATTGCGTTATTATCAACTATCTTTAACAAGATTTGTCCTATAATATTAGACAAGCTTGGTGACAAATCTGGATTTATTGTATCTAAAAGATTTGAAATTGGTGATACATTAATATTGCTTTCTTCTGTTTCTGCACCTGCTATATTCAACATTATCGTTGTTGATAAAATAATAGGGGGTAAGCTATTATTAATTTCAGCATAATTTTCCGGTAATAAATGATTTTGTAGGTTTTCAACAGAATCTAAGTCTAGAATATATTTCTTTTGATTCAATGATAATTCTATTCCATGAATACCTAAATCTAATTCTAATCCAGTCGTTGCTGAAACGCCGCCATCTTCTTCAAATGCTTTTAATGCTAAACTTAATCTAATTAAGTCTCTATACTTATCTGAATAACTCATTCCATCTCTATAGTTTGGAACACCAAATATATTAGCTTCTAAAGTAATGTGTGCTGCTTTTTCTAGATAATCTTTAATTTGTCCCATTCCTAATAGGTTCAAAATTACATAAATTGCTGCAGATTCTATTGAGGCACCAACTCCTGTAGGATCATCAAAACCAAGAACTATCTTTTCATATTCTTCACTATTATCTGCATTCATTGCTGTATGCATGATTCCATATGCTAAAACATCTGTAAATAATTCAGCACCATTCTTTGCGTATCTATAATCATATGGTGAGAATGTAGCGTTGCTTGAATTTAATGAATCAAGAAGTGTTCTAACATAATTAATTGCATCATAAATAATTAATGGTTGAATGTTAAATCTACTTAAATCTACAAATACGAAGTTCTTTTCTTTATTATCATTTACATCAACATATGATCCTAAAACAACTTGTAAAACAACGTCTCTATATCCTTCCCCTGAATAAAGTGTTAATGCGATATCTGTTGTAGATAAATCACCTTTAAATAAGCTAAATAGATTTACTCTTGCTTCTACTGATAATCTAAATTTAGAATCAAGATGTGTTAATAATTTTAATAATAATTCAATTCCAATTTGATTATTATTGATAACTAAATCAACACCAATTTGATCAAGTAAAGTGCTAACTAATTCTGTGAAATTGAAATCAGTTTGTTCTTCTTTTAATTCTAAATCTAAATCTAGTTTTGCATATACGTATTGACTCTTTTCATCAAATTCTGCATATTTTGTTTCATCTTCTGCTAAAAATTCAGCTACGGTAATTTCGGTATATTCATCATAATTCAATTTATTTCTTTGAACATTTTTTACTAGATCTTTCTTTGACATATATAAACCAGCACTATTAAATGCAAGTTTAACTTTAAATCTACCAAGTTCTGCTTCTACAGCTATTAATCTATTTTCATTTAATAATGCAATCTTTGCTGAACCTGTTCCATGAGCAGCCTCAACAACCATTTCTGGAAGTTTTGAACTACCTGACAATAAATAAGCTTCAAATGTATTAGCTATGTTTGTATCTACTACGTAAAGTGCCCATACATGCTCTTTATCTTTTGTGCTCTTTGAATAAGATACAGTATATCCAAAACCATATTTACTAATATTTTCTGTTTCACTTACTTCTAAAACTATATCGTTTCTTAATATATATGGATATACGCCTTTAGCAACGTTTTCTGCATCTTCTCTTAATTTTTCCCACGCATATTCTTTTACTTGTGCCTGTCCTATAACACCTTGTGTATTACTTGATTCTTTGATTGCCAAATCTTCAAATAATGTTTTATATGGTCTAGCATCTGTATTTTCTGCTTGTCCACTTATAAATAAATATTCCCAAGCCACTGTTTTGAATAAAATAGTAACTATTGAATTATAAGTGTACGTAGTATTTGCTGTTTCACTTTGATTTGCATCATATTTATATGTTCTATTAACGATATTAAATACAGTTGGTAAATCATCGTTTTCTTTATCTTTAAATTCTGTTTTGTATATTTCTTTCGCTTTAGTATTTACGTAATCTAAAGCTGATACTAATTTGGTATAAGCACCATTAAAGAATGAAACTATTGTATCCCATGTGGTGGCTTTTGCTACTGTTTCATTCCCGCTTACTAAAATACTATAATTCTTATTAAATTCTGCTGTGAATATGTCTTTATCTTCTTTCTTTAAGAAATTATTAATAATTAATTCATCATATGCTTCAGCTTTTCTTACATTATTTACTCTTGTATCTTGCACTTCATCAACATGATGTGCTGTTTTATATTTATTAATATAGAAAAGCATTTGATTTATATATTCTACATATTTATCAAAAGCATCTGCTTCATAATAATACATGAAGTATTCTAAGCCTCTCATCAATATTGCATTATCCATGGTTTGCTCGTCATTAGCGCTTTCTTTTAATTCATCATATTTACTTTGAACACCGTCATCTTCAATTTTAATGTATCCATTTACTAATCTATTGAATATATCTATTGTTATTACTGTTAAATCACCACCAGCATCTATTGGATAAACTTTAGTTGCGTCTTCATATGAAATTCCAGCGAACATCCATAATAAAGCATCCCATGCAACATCATATATTTTGTTTTCTGAATATCTGCTATTGTAAATAGCTCTATTAACGTTATTAATAGATGTATAAAGATCATTTGCTAGTTTTAAATTATCCGCATTATCTAAATAATTACTACTTTCTTCTATAACGTTCAACCATGCTAATTTCTTTTCCCCATCACTATCTTCTAGTAATGTTCTCATTTGAGCTACAATTCTATTATATCCACTAGCTTCAACTTCAATTTCGTCAGAAATTACATCTTTCATCATGTGTTCGAAAGAACGTCTTTCAATTGTCTTTATATCATTAAATGCTTCGTCGAGAATCTTTATTAAAACTTCTGCAACAGCTTCTATTGTAAATCCGTAATCATTTCCGACAACAACTGCAATAAAGTCTTCAACAGGTTTTGCTTCTCTTTCTGCATTCTTAGCTCTAGTAACGCCATCTACTATTTCATTTACTTTTTCTTGAATTACTTCTTCACTAGCATTGTTATCATATAATTTATTTAATTCTCTCAAACTTACAAAATCGCTTGATTCAACATATTCTTTTGCGCTATTTCTAATCGTATTTAAATCAATATCTTTTGATTTAGAAATTTCACTAGCTTTGCTTGTTAAATTTAAGAAATATGTCAATAATTGTAAACTTTCAGCATTTTCAGCCTCTTCTTCATTAGCAAATAATTGAGAGAAACTATTAATTAATAATGGAGCTACCTTTACTAAATTTGTTACTTTAATTGGTGAAATATGTAATTTGCCTAAATCAACATATAAAGATAAATATTCTTCTCCATATCTATTTGTTTCTTTAATCAAATATATACCCATTATTACTGTTTCTTTGTGTGTATCTACATCTCTAGAAATTATTTCCAAACATAATTCTGGAGCTATAATACCAACTAATCCAATATAATCTCCAATTCCCATGTTAGACATATCAGTTTGTAAAGCTTGATATATTCTCAGAATATTAACTGAGATTTGTAAATTGAAATGAGTATCTAATTCTATATCACTTAACGTTTGTAAAATTATATCTAATTGTAATTGCTCGCCTAATATTTCTCTTAAGAATGGTCCTAAATTCATTTGATTAATATCATCTGTGTAACCAGTTTCAGCGTTTGTAATCATATCTGCAATTACATCTATACTTCCATCCATAGATAATCTTAAGTCTGTTTCCCATTCATCAAGTTCTGTGTAATATGAAACAACTTTATTGTCTTGTTCTATAAATTCTTTTGGTAAAATTCTAATATCTCCCCTTACAATATCCAATGAAGGTTGAATTATACCAATATCTAAGAACATTAGATTTTGTAATTTAACACCGACGCTTAATAAATCATACCATCTCTTAACTACAACATTATCCTCAATATCTTCATGATATCCAAATAATCTAATTTCTCCAGATGGAGAATATTGTGGATAAATCATTGTATCATCTTCAGCTATTTCTTCTGGTTCTTCACCAAAATACATTTTGATATCTTTAACACCAAAAGATTCAAGTAATGCATATATAGCTGCACTTGTAATTTTTACTAATAAGAATGTGTTATTTTTATTTGCATTAATAGAAACTAATAATTGAGCAAGTTCTGCTAAAGAAGTCTCATCATCAGCATTCTTAGCTTTAACACCATACGCATTATTTGGTGATTCTTCATCTTCTTCTTTGCTTGATCCACCAAATAATCCATCTAAGAATTTTTGATAATCTATTTCAAAACTTTCACCTATTTTTGTGAGGAATTTTGATACATCTTTTAATACAACAGGTTCTATTCCTAAAAATGCTAAATCTAAATAAATATTACCTACGCCATTATCATCTAATATGATATATAATCCAAGTACATTTCCTAAATAGAAGTCACCAACTATACCATATAATTGCTTCCATAGTTTTTCATATAACTCTTCTTGAGATGATACTTGGTACATTGCGTTATATTTTGCATATACATCATCCATTAATGCAACTAAGGCCTTATAATTATGTTCATAGTCATTTAATATTGCTAGATTTTCAAAATCTGAATTACCTTGTTGGTATATTGAAGCATTATGTGCATAATTCCATGCATTGTAGTATGAGTTATTTGCCTCTTCAATAGATTTTAAATACTCTCTTAGCTTTGATAATTGCTCAAATTTCTTGTGGTTTGTGTCTGATGTAATTGATAAATACAATTCAATATTTGATAAATCTTTTAATTTTGTTAAATCAACATTTGCCTTAATATCAATCCAGTTTGTTTGAGCAAATACATCGTTTGCGTTTATATCAACTTGGAATCCGATATCAGGATCTCTGTTATCGAATATTTGTTTATATACTAATTCAAACAAATAATCAAAGCTATATTCTCCGTTATCATTTCCAGAAATCTCAAACTGTGCGTATCCACCTAAAGCAAGACCAATCTTTGCAATTTGAGACATTTCTTTAAATCCAACAAAGTCAACATCTGGATCAAGCATAGTTTTGTTCATACTAGCGTTGATTTTACCTACTTTTATTAAAACTTTCGTCTCATCTCCATTTATATCTATGAGTTCTCCGGTTAAAATATTGAATACATCAATGGTTATTCTAGTTTCAGTTTCACCAGGTTCAGGATATACTTCTATAGCTTCATCATAAGTAACTCCTTTGCTCAACCAATACACCGTATCCCAAGCAACTTCTCTAAGCTCTGAATCTGAATATTTTGTCCCATATTTACTTACATTGTTTGATTTAATATCGTTTAAGATAGTATCAAAGGCTTCTACTATTGCTTCTGGTGATATATCTTCTTCTTGTTGCAATACTTCTACAAGCATGGTTTGTAATTCTTGCCAAGCACTACTCTTATTCCCATCTCTATTTTCTAAAACAGAATCCATAATAGCAGCTAATTCTTCATTATTTCTACTAACAATATGTCCTAAATCAATACCAACGGAAACAGATAAATCCTTATCAAATCTTAAATCAATACCTAAGCCCATAGTAATTTCTGATAATTGCTCAGATAAATCAATATTCAAGAATACATAAATTAAATTAAGTATTGATGCTTTAGCTAGTGATATTCCTATATTTGAATCATTAAATGTTAAATTAATAATTGTCGCTGCTGTCACCATTCCATCAGCATTATTTGCATTTATTTTTTCGCTTGAAGCGTTTGATGGAGTTTGTCCTGATGCTTCTGTTCTTTCTATTCCAAAGAACTTATATACTGAATTTTGTACATCTCCAATAAATTCACTGTTGAATGTTTTAAACATATCTCCGAAAATTGCAGATACATTTGTTAATTTGATATTGCCTATATCAAATATCTTTGTTGAAATGTATACGTCTCCAGTAAACTCTGTCTTACTTGTGTTTGTACGCCCATCATAATAGAGAGTAAGAACAACATCTGTTTCATTTCCTATAGTTCTCTTTAAAACTACCTGTAAACTACTTGATCTTATTTCTGTAATATCAATATATGCAGTAGCTTCAATAGTAAGAACTGCTTTAATATCTCCAATAATTTGAACTAAGAATTCGATACCCAAAGCTCCGATATCAAGAATAATAGCTCCATCAACTAATTTATCCCAAGCTAATGATAAATGTTCTACTGAATCTCTTTGAGCACCATTCTTTGATGCTTCAGTGTAAGCTTCAGAACTTCTAGTATTGATTTCAGTTGTTTTCTTTTCGTTTCCTAAACTATCGCTAATTAATCGTCTAAATGCTTCTGCTTTTACAGCGTCTTCTGTTAATTCAGGATTCAATTTTGTTATCTCTGCCAAGAACTCGCTTAATTCTGTTCTTGTAAATGCTGAACCACCAAATAATCTTGTCAATAATGCCGTTAAATCATAATCATTTATTCCAGTAGTATTCGTTTGTTTTAATATGTTCTCTATAGATATTTCAATAGCTGCTTGTACTTGGAAAGCATTTGGAATACCTTCAATTGTACCACCTTCTGTAAAGTCTTTTGTTATAACAAAACCATAATCTTCACGTTTGCTTTCATCTAAACTTGCCTTTAATTCATTAATAGCTAGTGAAATGCTGTATGTATCCTCAACTTGTAGTTTAATTTGAACTTTTAATCCATCCGATAAATCAATTCCTAATCCTAAATAATCAATAGAAATATAATTTGTTACTTCTCCAAAGCCAAGAGCTGTTAATAATGTTTCAAAGACATTCTTTGTTAATTCTAATGTGATAGCTCCTCTATCATATATCAATTTAAGAGCTATTTTACCATCAATTGAAATTGATGATTTTTCTGTGCTAGATGTTGGTGAAAGTTCTAGATTTTGTGCTTTAATATATTCTCCATATGCATTTTCAATATTGAATACAATATCTGTACTGTTCTTCATAAACTTCATTACAGTTATTGCTTTTAGAAGATTATTTGACATGGTTTCTACACCATTTGATGAAACCAAGCCGTTTATATAATCTCTTACTAAAGCCTCTCTCAATACTTCCATTTCATCAGAGTAATATTTTGTTTCTCTTATTACTAAAGCTGATGCATCTCTATATTCTGGATATCTACTTCTAATATTATCTAAAGCTCTTGATGATAAATCAGATGCACTTGTTAAATAATCACTTGAATTTGTATATTTAACTTCCCAAATTTCCTTTTGATCATTTACTATTTCCCAATACATTGCAAGTAAATTGTTTCGAGCAACTGGATTGTCATCAGTGTTTGTATTATCAAAATATCCAGCATATTGTGATACTATTGTTGAATATAATGAATATGCTGAAGCTTTAACTTTATTTAAGAAGATAGTTCCATCTCCAAATGTAGATCCACCATATGCATTTGTTTCTATCGCTTTTTGAAGTTCCCAGATATTAATGGTAATAGGAATACCACCTTCTCCGTTTACTGTATTAATTTGTTCCTCTTGATTGCCTTTTTTAACAGTTATTGTTCCATTGCTATTAACTAAATATGATGAATACCCTTTCTTTAATCTGAGAATATTATCATTGGTTCCTATATCAAAGTAATTAATAAGTTTTGATGTTTCGTATATGTAAATGATGTAATCGTCCTCTAAATTTCCATAATACAAATTAGGTTGATCTGCCTCTGGGCCAGCTTTCAATAGTTTGTCATTGTATACAATGTACTTATAATTAGATACAGGATATTTCGTTTCCCATTCACCCTTTCCAGTCGCTTCATTAAACGCATACTCATGATATTGGTTAGACAAGAATTCGTCTAAAATAGCTTGGCAATAAACTTCGTTTAATAGATATTCATAATCTATAAACGCAGTTGTTGATTGAGTGCCATCTGAATTTGTTACTTCTTCATAACTTTCTTTCCATAATGCATCAAATTCTGATGCTAAAACTCCTTGATATGTATGTGAAAGGTCATTAATTTTAACAAGATTTACTCCTAGATATGATAAATCGACATATCCATCGCCATCTTTTACGTAAATCCCAATAATAATTTGATAAGTATTTCCATCTGATGCTCTGTAACCATCTGGTAAAAGTACTGTTTTATCAAATAAAACAACGCTTACCTCACTATCAAAGATATTACCGATGTTTACATTTCCTTTTACTGCTAATCCTAAAAGTGTTCCAACACCATCGCCATTTTCTTTTAAATATCTGTTATCAACATGTATTTGTAAGGTTTTTGCTAATTGAGTAATAGCGTCTCCAAGACCAGCTAATTGTAAAGCTGATAAGAGGTTATATGCATCTGTATAATTGTATTCTTCTTCTGTCGCACTAATGCCTAATTCCAATTCAACATTTACAGAAACAACTAAAGTATTAACCCAATTCTTTAAATCAACATATGCTGCAGCACTAAATGCTGCTAATGGTTTAGCTGAATTTGATTTTGTAATATTTATTGTGTCGATTAAAGTCCAATCAATATAGAACGCTTCTTTTCTTGTTCCATTACTATCTAATATTCCTAAATGAACTCTTACAAACTCGTGATCTTTTAATAACTCGTTTACTTTTAATGTTGTATATTTTTCTGAATCTAAAACAATGTTTTCACCAAAATCATTTTTATTTTGATAATCAATTGTTTCTCCAGTTTCTTTATCAACATAGTAAATTGTTGTTACATCTATTTCTTTTTCCGTATGAGTAATCTTGTATAAATATTCGCCGTTATCTGTTAGCTCATTTTGTGTACCTAGTTGTAAATCAACATGAGCATTTATTTGTGGCAATCCACCATTAATTCCAACATTCAACATTCCCATAAGAATCGTTAATACATCTTCGTTTATAACAATTCCGAGCATTCCATTTTCAACATTAATACCCTTTAATGCTCCGCCAATTATGTTAAGAATGTTACTTCCGCCGCCAACATCAGCACCATCTTCAGTAGGTGTAACATCAGCATTTGAAATATTAATGCCTGATCCAATATCTTTTCCAATTGTTGCAAATAAAGGCCTTATATCAAAACCTTTTCCTTTTAACATGTTCGCTATTCCAACATTTGAAATAGATAAGTTAGGGATATTACCATCTATAATCTTGATAAATGGTAGTTGCGAACTAAGTTGGTCAACCATATTAGCTTCATTGTTGATTTTTGTTGTGATATAAATAGTGTCTGTGTCTCCCCTATAATACAATTCAAGGAAAGGTGCAGTGTAAATTTCTTTATTTTCTTCATCTAGCAAGTACAAATCTAAAACTAAAATAGATGTTCCTAAGTTGCTAAGTGCAGTACCTAACTGAACAACGTATTTAATCTTCAAATTACTTGATGAGTTAATCTTAATTTGAGCTAATAACCCTAAATTATCTAAGAATTGTTCAACAACGTATTGAACAAGAGAATCTAAATTAATTACAGTGTTTTCAGTAGATCCAATTTCAATTATTCCTGACAAACTAGCAGTATAAGATAAAGTTGCATCTAAGTCTCTATATTCACCTCTAAGTCTCTTAGCAATTGCTTCATCTGGAACTTTTAAATTAGAATCAAGGCCTACTGCTGATAAATCAAAATGTGGTATTTCAAAATAAGATAGGCCAGTGTTATATGTTCCATCGGCATTTGTTGATCCAATACCGAGTGATAAAGATGTATATTCTGATATATCAACATTTAATCTAATTGAATCAAATGGTCGCGCAAAATCTAAGCTTAGTGATAATCCTTTAATTCCAATTCCATCTTCGTATATTGTTTCTCCTGCACTATTAATAGTTGGAGTAATGCTTGGTATAAACATTGATACAATGGTGTTAATAGCATAGTTATCAAATGCAAATTTTAAGACTTTGCTTCCATTTTTCTTTGGCAATGTAATGTATTTGTATTCGTAAGAGATATTTCCAAAATCATCTGTCATTATATTTTCAGAGATTAATAGACCTATCAATTTCATTACATCTAGACCACCCTTCTTTTCTTCTTCGCCTTCAGCATTTCTTGTCGCTGTGGTTTTTCCTCTATACGGGTCTAAAATGCCCATTATATTTTCGCCAATAAGAGTTGATAATGCAGTTGTTAAATCAATTCCTGTAATTACAGTGGATGGGAAGAATGGTTGTCCACCACTTGTCAAATTTCCAAAATCTAAATAAATTGAACTCAAATATTTTCCTCGACCAGCAACTGTTGTCTGCGTTAAATCTGGAACAAGGTAAATACCTATTATCTTCTTTCCATTGTATTTGATTTTTGCATCCAAATAATTATTCTTATTTTCAAACAAATCTAGTGACGCGGATATTCCAATATCAAATGTGTAATGAGTTTTTTCTTGGATATTAATAGGCATAGAACTTAAATCGCCTAAATCAAATACCTTACTGCCAATCAAAGAACTGATGGTTAATTTTTCGCCTTCTTCACTATCAAAACTTAATCTAAGATTTGCTTCAAGGTTAGTAAAACTTCCTGCCTTATATACAGTTCCTTTATCGTTCAAACTGTATGAACCAAGTTCTACGTTAACTCCACTTTCTTTTCTTATACCAAATACAAATGGTGTTACTTCCAAAGAGACATCATATTCTCCAGTATCGGTTAAAACACTCAAACCAAATCCATTGAATGCATAATTATAAGCATGATATGTTGGATCATCGTTTTTAGTTTTCTTAAGTTCTGTTATAGCATGAAGACTAATCTTCATTTTTGGCCAATCTTTTTCAACTATATCTTTCAAACCAAACCCAATAACATCTTCAAGAATATGGTCTAAATCTGGTAAACCAAATTCTGTCCATGCAAGTTTATAATCAATATTTGCAATAGAAATACTAATTCTTCCTTGATGAATCATTCCGAAAATGAAATCTGAATTCAAATATTCGTTAATGTATCTATATCTTGGGTATGTGTACTTTTGAACTCTTCCTTGATCATCCTGCGCATCAAAAGTTGTTGTTGCTGTTGAATAAGTAATATCATATGGGCCTTTGAACAAGAATAACTTCCAAGCTGTTGATAAAATGCCTTGAATAGACTCAACTGGAATTACACCTTGTAAGACATCAACAACAATTCCTACTATATCTGTCTTATCTGCAGAATTAGTCAATTTAAGAGCATCAACTAATAATGTTCCAATTGCAGTTAAGTTAATTTGTTCTGTATAGTATTTTTTTCCACCAACATTTAGATATGTTGTTGAGTTGTTGTAATAGAAACCTAGATAGGTAACGTTTCTCGAGACATCATTAAGCTCAATAAGCGCTCTACTTTGGCTATTATCCCTAAGGGATATTTTCATCTGAATGATAATTCTGAAATGAACTGTTTTCTTGGCTGTTGATGTGTAAACACCATTTTCTTTTTCATATGCATGACGTTTATATTCAAGAACAAGGTTAATGTCTAACCAATTTTGATCTTCTTCAACATAATTTCCTTTATCAACCAAATCATCAGCAAAAGAATCCTTAACTGCTTTTGTAAAATCGTTGAAACTCTTTAATGGTTCTGTTTTGATATCAACAACTTGTCCTGATCCTGAACTAGAACCGCCACCTTGATTGTTTTCTTCATTTTCTGCTACTCTTTCACTACATGCAACCATGCATAGTGCTAGTACTATGCAGACAATTAAAATAAATACTGATAAAAACTTTTTTCTATTCTTCATATTTCGCGCTAAATATAAATATATATTTATATTATAGTTAATAAATGCTTATGTCAATACTATTTTTCTTTTGTTTAAGTTTTCATAAAGAAATAACTAAATTGCTCATTTTCTTGCATTTTTATATTAAATATAAACCCATACACATTAAATCATTCTTTTCTTGACACCATCGGGCAATAAATTGTAAAATCCTTTAAGAAAACTATAGGCACATATAGCATCAAATAATAAATTAGATTGTGATATAATTAATGAACAGCAATCACTAATTGAGTTGCCTACTATTGAATAAACGCTTTGGGCATTTGCTTATTTGGGCTTCTGTTTGCTTAATATTTGTATCCCTTATTGCATTAAATTTTATAAGTGCGAATAAATAGTTTTTACATACAAACAAGGAGATAATATGAAAAAAATAATTGCTGTAATTGGAAATGCAGACGCTAAACCTGGAAGTGAAAAATATGAACTTGCATATAGAACTGGGAAGTTATTAGTAGATAATGGATATAGAGTTCAAAGCGGTGGAATGGGCGGAATAATGGAAGCTGTATTTAAAGGGGCAAAAGATTCTTCTAAATATTTTGAAGGAGCAACTATTGCTCTTTTGCCAAGCTTTAATCGCAGCCAAAATAATGGTTATAGTGATATCGTTATTCCGACAGGAATGGATTTATATAGAAATGTTTTGGTCGCAACTGCTGATGCTGTTATTATGGTTGGAGGCGGAGCTGGAACCTTATCTGAAGTTGCTAATGCGTGGTCTTTAAAAAAATTAATTATTTGCTATACTTCTGTTGAAGGATGGTCTAAAAAATTAGCTAACACAAGACTAGATGATAGAATTAGATTTGAAAATATTCCTGATGATAAAACATATGGCGCAAATAATGAAATTGAAGCTGTAAATATTATTAACGAAAAACTAGATTTGTATCTTGATACTCTTTATACTGGTATAAAGAAATATTAATACGAAAGGATTTATTGTTCATGGCAAAATATGACATTATTTTTTGGGACTGGAATGGAACATTGCTTGATGACACAACAACTAGCGTTGCATCCATTGCCCCATCATTAATTAAACGTAATTTGCCGGTTCCAACAGTAGATCAATATAGAAAACTTTTTAAATTTCCTGTTATTGATTATTACAAAGAATTAGGTTTTGATTTTAGTGACGAGCCATTTGAAATAATGGCAAACGAATATACCGCTGAATACGAAAAAAGAAAATATGAACCATCTCTATTCAAAGAAGTTAAAGAGGTTCTTGCAGTGATTAAGAGCAAGAATATTAAACAATACATTTTAACTGCTTCTGAAAAAAATATCGTGATTGAATCACTTGAGCATTATGGTATTAGTAAATACTTTGATGGAATTGGTGGATGCGACAATACTTTTGCCCATGGTAAAATTAGTATTGGAAA
Source organism: Clostridia bacterium (assembly GCA_024685275.1). Lineage (GTDB taxonomy): Bacteria > Bacillota > Clostridia > Christensenellales > DTU072 > CAG-1782. The sequence continues at coordinate 14,350 of JAIKVY010000246.1, read as the reverse complement.
ATCTTTAATAGAACAATATAACTTGAGCGGAAATATTTTAATGGTCGGTGATACGGTGCATGATAGTGAAGTTGCCACAAGCTTAAATGTTGATTGTGTTCTAATTGAAGGAGGACATAATTCTCACAGCCAGTTATCAAAAACAAATAGACAAGTTATTTCAAATAGATATGATTTATACCCTATCATTTTTCCTGAATTATTTGAAAAACAACCATCGAAAATGGTAATAAAAAAAGAAGCTGATTTTGACATAAATGCCTCAGAAAATGAAATTCATGGATTTAGCGAAGTTAATGATTTTTCAACAAAATATAAATCTTTTTATGATGATATAAAAATGACAAACAAAACAGAAGATTGGTAGAATCGTTATCTTTTCTTCGTTGTTTTGTTGCCCAATATTCAATTTATTACATATTAATTATTTCAATATTGTTTATTCTTATATGCTAAATTTTAACTTATTTTGAATGTTTTTCTTATATCATTTTTTATCTCTTTTTTGTTGCGTTTGAAGATATTAAGTGTTAGAATTTATTAAATTATATTTAATAATTTTTTAGGAGGCATGTAATGAATATATTTAGTAAATGTTACTGTAGATGTTATCAATTTTGTTTCAAGATTGGAATGAAATTGATGAATTTTAGACAACCAGAATTAATTGATGGTCTTGGACGTTTAGCTAACAAAGTACAAGAAGAAGGCTATACTTCTATCTTAATTGTCACAGATGATTTCCTTCATAATAAAGGAAAATTAATTGATCCATTAAAAGCTGATTTTGATGAAAAAGGAATCAAATATGCTGTATATGATAAGACTGTTCCAAACCCAACAATACAAAATATCGAAGAAGCATATCAAATGTATAATGAAATAGGCGCTAATGCTATCGTTGCATTTGGTGGCGGATCCCCAATGGATTGTGCTAAAGGTGTTGGTATTAGAGTTGCTAGGCCTGACAAAACAATTCCACAAATGAAAGGAACTTTAAAAGTTAGAAAAGCTATTCCTACAATTTTTGCTGTTCCAACAACAAGCGGGACTGGAAGTGAAGCTACAGTTGCTGCAGTTATTTCAAATCCTGAAACACACGAGAAATATCCAATTAATGATCCTGTTTTAATTCCAAAATATGCTGTTCTTGATCCATCTTTAACATTAGGATTACCACCACATATCACATCTACAACAGGAATGGATGCTTTAACACATGCCGTTGAAGCATATATTGGTAAATCAACAACTGCTCAAACAAGAGATTGGTCTATTAAGGCTACAAAATTAATATTTGAAAATCTCGAAGATGTTTACAATGATGGTTCTGATTTAAAGAAGAGAAAGAAAATGCAAGAAGCTTCTTATTTAGCAGGTATGTCATTTACTCGTTCATATGTTGGATATGTTCACGCTATTGCTCATGCGCTCGGCGGACAATATGGAGTTCCTCATGGCTTAGCTAATGCTGTTATTTTACCACATGTTCTCGACTATTTTGGAAAATCAGCTTGGGTTAAACTTGCTGAATTAGCTAATGCTGTTGGTATTCAAGGAACAGTTGAACAACAAGCAAAAGAATTTATTCGTAGAATAAAGGAAATGAATGAAAGAATGAATATTCCTACAACTATTGATAAGATTAGAGAAGAAGATATTCCTACAATGGTTGAACATTCATTAAAAGAAGCTAATCCACTTTATCCTGTACCAAAGTTTATGGGTAAAAAAGAAATGACAAATATGTATTATGAAATTATGGGAAAAACTTCAGTTGCTAAAGAAGAACCAGTGGTTGAAGACAAACAAGAATCAAAAGCTGAATAATTATTTCTAAATACTATTTTATTTATGGAGAGTATGGATTTCTATGCTCTCCTTTTTTATTATAAATAAAAAAACTTTGTTGATTATGCACTTTTCGTATAGTAAAATATTTGTATGAAAAATATAAGTGTTCAAAAATTTAAAGGCAAATTAGGAATCGCTGTAAGTGGTGGAATCGATAGCATGACAATGCTTTATTGTTACATTAAAGCTGGTCAAAAAGATTTTATAGTTATCAACATTGAACACGGAATTCGTGGTGAAACAAGTTTAAGAGATACCGATTTTGTTAGAAAATTTTGTGAAGAAAATAACTGTGAATTTCAAACATTCTCTGTAAATGTAAATGAATCAAAAGGACAAGGCGAAAGCATTGAAACTTGTGCTAGAAGACTTAGATATGAGGTTTTTGATAGATTAATAAAAACTCATGTTGTTGATGCTATTGCTTTAGCTCACCACGCTGATGATAATGCTGAAACTATCCTTATGCACCTATTCAGAGGATCTGGATTAAGAGGCTTAATTGGAATCACTTCATCTGAAAATTATATTCGTCCTCTATTAAAATATTCAAGAGATGAAATAACAAAATTTGCTGTTAAAAATAACATTGAACATATTGAAGATGAAACTAATAGTGATACATCTTATACTAGAAACTATGTTAGGTATACATTAATGCCTCTTATTAAAGAAAGATACCCTGCTTTCTTAAATTCATTAACAAAAATATCTACTTCAGCTAAAGAAGCAGACGAATATTTGGTAAAAGAAGCAATTCAACCAACCAGAACAAATCATGGTTACGTTATATACAATGTTTTTGGTCAACCTGAGGTTCTTCAAAAATACTCTATTATGCTTGCCATTAAGAAAATGGGACACCAACAAGATTTTGAAACAAGACACATTGAAAGCATCTTATCTTTAGCAAAGAAACCAAGTAATACATCTATTGATATACCTTTTGGTTTGGTTGTAACAAAACACTGGAAAGATTTAATCTTTACAAAGCAAGGAACCGAATTCTTTAAAGAGTGCCCTTTCGATTTAAACATGGTATATACCTTTAAAGGCGTTTCATACTCTTTTGTTGAAGCAAATAACATCGAAATGGGATCAAGTTTAGATTTTGATAAGATTCCAGAAGATGCTGTTATTAGAGAGAGATTACCAGGCGATACTTTTAAACGTGTTAATGGTAGAACAAAATCTTTAAGTAATTTCTTAACAGACTTGAAACTTTCTAAACCAATAAAGGATGAATTACTTGTTTTGGCTAGTGGTAAAAAAATATATGCTATTCTCGGTGTAGATACAGCTGATGATGCTAAAATCACAGATGATACAAATAAAATAATACATATCGTAAAAAAACGTGTTGGAGGGAAAAATGAATAACCAATTTAATGACTTAGAAAAAATCTTAATTACTAAAGATGAAATAGAAAAAAGAATAGCTGAAATAGCAAAGCAAATTAATGATGACTATAAAGATAGCGATAGTTTAGTTATGGTGTGTATTTTAAGAGGAAGCTGTTATTTCTTTACAGACTTAACAAGATTAATAGATAAACCTTGCTATTTGGAATTTATGTCCGTTTCAAGTTATAAAGGAACTGTTAGCAGCGGTGAAGTAAGTATTACTAGAGATATAAGCATGCCTGTTGCTGGTAAGGATTTAATTGTTGTAGAAGATATTATTGATACTGGAACTACCCTTTCGTATTTAAAGAAAATACTCGCTCAAAGAAATCCAAAATCTTTAAAGATTTGTTCTTTATTAGATAAACCATCTAGAAGAAAAGTTGAAATTGAAGGCGATTATATTGGTTTCGAAATTCCAGATAAATTTGTTGTTGGTTTTGGCCTTGATTATAATCAGTTGTATAGAAATCTTCCTGATATCAGTATTTTAAAAGAGGAAATATACACTAAAAATGCCTAATATAACAATACCGGAAGAATTAAAACAATTATCCACTCTATTTGAAAAAGATCTTTTTGTCGTTGGAGGCTATGTTAGAGATTCTTTACTTAATTATGTTGAACATGATTGTGATTTATGTGGACCAGCAACTCCTAATGAAGTAATAAAATACTTAGAAAACTCTCCTTTCATCGTACATGTTGAAAGTAAGAAAATGATGACTCTTTGTATAATTGGAAAAGAATCAAGATATGAATATACTACTTTTAGAATAGATAGTTATACTTCTGGACATAGGCCCAATGATGTAGTTTGTACTAATGATATTTCTATTGATGCTCAAAGAAGAGATTTTACAATAAATGCTCTATATTATGATGTGAAGAAAGAAATGTTATTAGACCCACTTAATCTAGGACTTAATGATTTAGAGAAAAAAACTATTAGAACTACTCGAGCTCCAGAATTAGTTTTTGCTGAAGATGGATTACGCTTAATGCGCTTAGCTAGATTTGCTGCCTCTCTAGATTTTACAATTGATGAAAATACTAAAAAAGAAGCCACTATTCATGCTTCTTTAATCAAGGATATTTCTCCTGAAAGAATAAAGGATGAACTTAATTTATTGTTGGTTTCGGATATTAAATATGGTGTTTCAGATGCCATAATTAACGGGTTTGATATTTTAAGAGAAATTGGTGTTTTGGAAATTATCTTGCCTGAATTAACACTTGGATATGGATTAGAACAACGCCCAGATTATCATAAATATGACGTCTATTATCATATTTTACACACTGTAAAAGAAGCTGATGTCTCAGTTAGATTAGGCGCTTTGATGCATGATATTGCAAAACCATATTGTAAATTAACATTTGGATATTATAGAGGTCATGATTACTATGGCGAAAAAATGTGTAGAAAGATTTTAACAAGACTTTGCTATTCGAAAGAAATAATTGATGAGACAGCTACACTTGTTTTAACTCATATGTTTAACCAAGATAGAAAAACTTCTATTAATAAACAACGCTTGTTTGTATTGAAATATAATAAATATTTAGATAAAATATATTTAATAAAGTATGCCGATTGGAAAGGTGGTGGCCTTGCTGAAGGAGATGTTTTAGAATCTGCTGAAGACTTACTTAAAGTGAGAAATGAAATGCTCGCTGAACAAGTCCCTTTCTCTGTTTCAGAGTTAAAAGTTAATGGATACGATTTTGTTCATACTTTTACTAAAATACCTCCAGTTGAAAGAAAAAATGTTTTAAACAATTTGTTACATGATTGTGTAATAGATATAAATAGATATAGAACTAGAGAACAACAGTTGGCTTATTTAGAGAGAGAAAATAATAAATACTAATTAAAAGGATCATTTTATGTCAAATATTCAACTAACTGAAGATGAAATTGCTAATAACCGTAGAGAATTTCTACATATCGTAGATAGCAAAATTAAAAGAGATGGTATTTCTAAATTTGTGGATGAATGGCTTGATGGAACTAGCGATTTTTTCAAGGCTCCTGCATCAACAAAATATCACGGGAATTATAAAGGTGGCTTATGTGAACATAGTTTAAATGTATATCATAGATTTGAAAAGAACTATGAAAATGAAAAAAAGGAACTTAAAGAAAAGTTCAATGTAGAGTTAAACGATGAATCTAGAGCTATTATTTCTCTTTTCCATGATATATGTAAAGCTAATTACTATAAACTTGATTTAAGAAATTACAAAAATGAAGAAACTGGCAAATGGGAGAAAAAAGAATACTATGCTATAGATGAAAAATTTCCTTTTGGGCATGGTGAAAAATCTGTCTTCTTGCTAAATCAATATATTCACTTAGATTATATGGAAGCAATTTGTATTAACTGGCATATGGGTGGATTTGATAGACGTGTTTTAGGTGGAGATAATTCTCTTAGCTTAGCGTTTGAAAAATACCCTCTTGCTGTTTTATTCCATATTTCAGATATGGAAGCAACTTATTTTGATGAAAAGGTAAACAAATAAAACCAATATTAAGGTTTTTTTGTAATAAATATAACTAAAATTGGAGGATTTAGACATGAAAAAATTATTTAAAGAATTTAAAGATTTTATCTCTAAAGGTAATGTAATGGATCTTGCAGTTGGTATGATTATAGGTGCAGCATTTACTGCAATAATTACCGCTGTTGTAAGTGGAATTTTAACCCCACTTCTTAATATGATTCCAGGAACTGATGGTAGCGCATTACAAGTTCTTTTAAAAGAACCTGTATTTAATGAAGCTGGTGAAATTCTTAAACCTGCTGTTATTTTAGACTTTGGTGCTGTTATTTCTGCTATTATCACATTCTTATTAACAGCTCTCGTTTTATTCATTATAGTTAAAGTATTTAACTCTTTAAGAAAAGCATCTGCTAAGGCTGCTGAAAAAGCAAAATCAAATTTAGAAAAATTAAAAGCTGATAAAAAAGAAGAGACAGCCGAAGCTGTTGTTGAAGAAACCACTGCTCCAGCTGTTGAAGAACCTGCTCCAGCTCCAGTTGCTGATAATAATGAAACTAATGAATTATTAAAAGAAATTATTAAATTATTAGAAGATAAAAAGAGCGAATAAGATATCACTTAAATTATCGGCAACATAATGTGTTTATTATATCCCATCAAAAAAAAGAGGTTTAATATGAAAAAGTTTTGTCCATATTATCGTATTTCATCGCTTTAATAATGTTGATAGCTTGTCTTTACGGATGTGACACTAAAAAAGAAGCGCAAGAACAAACATACGAGCAACGTCTTGTTTCTTGTAAAGAACAGATTGAAAAAATTACTGATTTCAAACCAGAGGTAATCGTTGTGCTTGGTACAGGCTTAGGTGATTACGTGAACGGATTTAATGTAAAAGCTAAAAGGCTTTCCTGTTTCCACTGCCCCAACGCACGCAAGCAATTTGGTGTTTGCTGAATACAAAGGATTAAACTTAGCTATTATGCATGGAGTCTGATGATTTTACCGAAAAGCAAATCGAACAAATTGCTGAAGAAAGCGTACAAAAACTTCAAGTTCTCTTGGATGGATTATTTGATTTTTTAACCGCAAAATAAATACATTTGTTGTAATTTAATTATGAATAAAGGACCTGGAAATTACTCCAAGTCCTTGTTTTTTACCTCTAAAATATACCTGCTTAAAATTGAGTCTCTCTTTTATTTTTACTTCGTTATACGCTTATTACCTTTATAAACCAATCTTGTCTGACACAAATAATAGTTTATTTTTAATCAGCGGAGATTTTTACTGGTATGTTTACTTCTGTATATGTGTTTTGTAAGTAAATATCATTATTAATTGTTAATTCAATTTGTATTCCAATATAGAGATACTCAAATGTATTTTCTTTAATTGAAATGTTGGTATATATACCTGAATTAATTGCTGTTTGTGAACCATTAAACAAGTTATTTGTTACTATTAAATTCGTTGTCGTATCTTCTGCTTTAATATCTGTTATATTTCTATAGAACGAACAATTCTTTACTTCAAGGAATCCTTTATGGATTCTTATTGCCGTATCGAAGTTAGATATTGTTGATTGTTTTACAGTCATTGTGCCTGAATAATAATCTTCTGTATAAATTCCAAATGTAGATGTTAATGTTGTTGATGTTATGTTACATCTTTCAATAACAATATTGCCAACCATCTTTCCTACACTTATAGCTGTTTTATTTGAAGTAGTAATATTAATTGATAAGATATTTAAGTTAATCATATCGCACTTAATAATATTCAATGAATTAACCTTTGTTGCTATCTTACTACTATCAATCACATCATAATAACCGATAATATTTACTCTCTTATTTGTGTTAATAGTTATATCATTATATGATAATCCATTATCAAGAGGTGTTAAATAAATAGAAACTTCAGGTTCTTGATCTAAATTGCTATTTATTCTTGCTAAAACATCTATTAATTCTTCATTAGAATCAACAGCATATACCTTTTCTTGTCCTTCTATTGCACTCTTTGTTGTAATAGTGTATCTAGCAGCGCTTTCATTATCTTCACCATCACTCTTAATAAATGAAACATATACATTATAGTTATTAAATAAAGCTATAATATTCTTATATTCTTCTCTATCATCAAGAGCAATACTTCCTGGTTCTGAACCTGCTTTTATTTCTATTTTTCTTGAATTCTTATTTGCATATGGATTCAATTTATCGTTATCAGCACTAGCAAATTTAGTAAATGTTTGATCTACGCTTTGTCCATCTGCTCTTAAACCTAATATCTTAATATAATAAGTTCCAACTGGTGAGTTCTTATTTATACCAGTATCAGTAAATACAACAGTTCCTAAACTTGATAATTTATCATTTTCTAATAATTTATCCCTATCTCCTTCCGGATATCTAGATGTATAAACCACTATTTGATTTGCAATTGTTGGAACATCATCAAGATATTCAATAGTTTGATTATTGATATCAATATACATATCTGCAGGAATAACTCTTACAGTTCCACTAAATACTCCGTCAATATAGTTATTGCCACCGATTATTTGTACAGTGTAATAATACTCTCCAACATCTTTAATTCCAGTAATAATTGCCCCGCTAGTTGATACTTTTGTTGATGTATAATTTCCATCATACGTTACAGTATATTCATCTATATCTCTTGCTGAATATGTATATTTAATTATAACTCCACTTGGAATACTAGAACCTTCTTCTCCATTTATTCCGTTTATTCTTGGATTTTGATATGTCCCATTATATACTACTAAATCACTCGTAAATCTATATTCTATTTCTTCATTTTTAACAATAGAAATATTAATTGTCTTTGTGTTAATTAATACATAGTTTTCGTTTCCAATCTCGCCTTCTTTAAATACTACTTCAGCACTATATCTTCCACAATCTGAAAGATTTTGTGTTGGAATACCATCTTTCTTGTAAGAAATACTAAATACAGCTTCTTCAATTTTTAGATTGTATACCATAAACTCATCATATACTCCAGCTTTAATTGTTATGACATTATTTGTATTTAATCTTCTTTGTACCAAATCATACCAATCGGTGAGTTTTTGTTGCGCTATCTCGCTAACTCTTAAATATATAGTATCATATACTTGGCTCTTTGCTATTTCATCAGTTGCTCCTGCAACATTTCTATATTTGTTGAATAATTCTTCCTTTTCGCCAGGTTCAAACCAATTATCAACAGCAACAAGTGGAATTCCAGAACTAATAGAAATAGATTTCTGTTTTCCATCATACTTAAGTTCTATTTCATTACTATCAACTTCTTCTCCCTCAAACTTAAATGTTGATAAGTCTATTGTTGTTTTATCAATATATATCATTATTAAACTATCATATCTATTATCGTTTACACATTCTATGTTGTAATCATTAATATTGATTCTAACAAAATATGTTCCAGCATTAATTGGATAGCCATCTATTTCTATATATTCTGATTCATTTAATACTTCATAGTATGTAATAGTAAAATCATTACCTTCTAATGGTTCAATTTTTCCGTTTTCTCTTATTACACTAAATTCATTTAGATCTATTTCTATTTTTACAAACTGACCATCATATTCTTTTGAGTATTCTCCACTTAATATACTTGTTTTATCTAATTCTGCTGATATTTTTGCTAATATTTGCTCATGAATATCAACTTTATCAATATATACGATTAATGGTATAGAATTCCAAATATTGTTATTTCCTATATACCAACCAGTTATTTCTTTTCCGCCTTCGAGTTTTGTTTCACCATCAACATATGTATATTGTGTGTTGGCTTTATTTACATTTAACTCTGATAAATCCCAATATACCTTGATTTCTTCGCCTGTATCTGTATTAATTAAAGTTGGTAAATCATCTGTATTCATACTTACACCAAGTGGCCAGAATAAAGCATCTACATAATTCTCGCTTTCCTTGTTAACACTTGTCCATTTCCATTTCTTACCTGTTGAATCCGAATTTAATTCTACTGATTTAACATTTTCATATACATAACTATTCATTTTCATTATGTATTGGATAACTACATCTTTGTCTCCATCTGAATTAAATGCGATCTTATTTGAGATATTTTTATTATTTTTGTAACTAATTGGCAACATTACCGTCTTATCAACAAAATTAAATTTGGCTGTTGTGGTTGCAATAGATTCTGTAGAATCATATGTTCCTACAAAATATTCAATTAATGAGCCATCATTTTGATCATATGCAAAGAAATTCTTTCCAATATAATTTGGTGCTCCATTTATTATTCTCAAATTATTCTTTGAATCGACAGGAACACTCAAATACGTATATTCTACATACTTATTAAATCCTGTTTCATCGGATTCCATAGTTGCTAACGCATCAACGTTAACTACTTTTATTGTAAATTCGATGTTTTGAGAGAGAACACCAGATTGACTTGCACCAATCGTTGCTTTAACATTTTCATACGTATTAGGATTTGCTGTTGATATTTGGTTCAATGTTGATGTTTCAAAGTGAAGTGGTACTTTTTGCCAATTCGGTTCTTCTTCTGTTCCAAAGTTGTAGTAAACATGGTTATAGAAATCTCTAACTTGATTATTTGCTGAATCTTGGTTAGCTATTAAATACAATGTTCCACCCTGAATATATTGTTTACTTGTAGTTCCATCTCCATTATCAACTTCTTCTACATCAGGAATCTTTATATCCATAGCTTTAAATGTTACTATAATGCTAAATCCACTATACTTAAATACAGCATCAAAATTAAGTTCTCTATTTACATCTCCTTGTAAATATGGTTGTTGATTAATTGTAATTAAAGAATTGCTATTAACTAAAGTGAAAGTTGCTCCACTTACCATATCATCTTTTGGTACATCTTCATTTCCATTAAATTCGATTGTCAATTCTGTTGGATATTCTGGTGAATATGGATTAACTCTAATGCTTGATCCTGTTGCATCTATCTTCTTTGTTGTTGAATCTAATTCACCTAATAACACTTTTAAGTTATTTTCATTGTTATAATATACCTTGTTTGCTGTTCTATCTTCTATATAAATATACGTGTTCCAAGATAACATATATTTATCGCTATCGCTTAGTTTAAAGATCTTTACTGTTTCTTCTCCAAGCTTTTTATTAGTTATCGTTACAACTTTGGTTGAATAGTTAATATCAACTTTTCTATTTGTTAATGTAGCGCTGTCATAGTATGTATATGATGTAATATTTATCTTTACATATTGTCCACTAGTACCTGCAAGTGTATAGGTAGGTTGTACTGACCATTTTACATCTTTGAATAAAAATTCTGTTTCATTTTCATCGCTTAATCTTACACCAATTTCTGTTGGTAAAAGGAATGAAACATCATTATGGGTATCCTTAACTAATGGATCGATATACACAACATTCTTATTCCCATCATTTAATGAATACATTCCAGTTACAATAGTTCCGCCTAATTCTTCAGCATTGGTAGAATAATAATCTTCGTTTGTATATAGAGAATCTATTTCTCTAGGCAAGTATGTTACTGATAATGTAACTTCAATTATTTCTCCAGTATATGTTCTACATCTTACTGAATATGCTTGCATTTCTTCTACTGTATTTATTTCATAACTCTTATAAATTAATTCATAGAAGGCTTCACTGTATTCTGTAATCTTAACTTTTCCTAATAAATAACTATAATTTTCTTCTCCAATTCCAACAGATCCAACAGCCTTACCATATCCAGTCGCTTCACTTGGTAAAACTGGATTTAATGCATCTATTGTTATGTGATTAAGTGAATCTTCGCCTTCAAATTTTAACTTAATATCATTTATGTCTATTAATGCGAATTTGACTTCATCCATATTGAATGCATTAGTATATTCTTTTGTCCCATTTTCTCTTTCAATTATTTCTGATTTTTCTTTGTTGCTTAAATAAATATTCTCATTATTTAATGTTGCTGGAATTGAGTTATTCTCAGCCTCAATATATTCTTGCCATGTTGTTCTATCAAACATTAATATGTGTCTAGATTCTTCGCTATCTGCTTCTATATTATCTTCTGAATAGAATGTTACTTTAACAGATATTTCGCTATCTCCCATTTTTTCTATGGCAGCTTTATATTTCTTATCAGCTTCTAAATAATACCATCTCAATGGAACCCACATAAGTGTTTCCACTTTAATTATTTCACCATATCCAATAATTGTTTGATAAATATTATTGTAATATGTTTTAATCATTTCATATTTGTTTATTAATCCACTATCTACTTGTGCTTCTTCTTTGCTTAAACTACAAGAAGTATATTTCAAATTATTTAATATATTGTCATATGTGTTAACCAAATATTCTTTTGTTTCAATACCTGTTTCAGCATTTAGATCTATTGCATCATTCGTTATTAAAACTGTAAACATTCCATCCAAGTATTCTTCATATGTGTTTAAACGATTAACAAATATGATTATATTATTTGGATTTTGTAAATCTTCAATATACTCTTTAGCTTTTTGTGTCTTTAATCCTTTTAAGTGAGCCCTTAAAAGTGTTTCTGAACCTAAAATATTGCCATCAACTATTTCTTTAATGAAACTTGCATTAGATTTTAATTCATTTCCTACTAAATCTTTTTCTAATCCGTTTTCGAAGAATTTATCTCTTTCTTCAAGTATTCTTGCTATTGCTAAGATGTGATTTATTTTCGCTATAATTTCATCATTGGTATTATAGTAGCATTGTAAATATAACTGGTTGATAACTTCTTTTTCAGCATCATCAAGGAAGCTACTGCCTTGTTTGCCCCACCAGATTTCTTGACCATCCCACCAATTCTTATCATCGTTTGTTCTTATTTTATTCTTAATGCTTTCATATATAGAACCATCTATATTATCTCTATTATATTCAGTGATAAATTTATTAATTAATGAATCAAAATCTCTTTCATAATATATTTCACCATTTGTTAATATTGAATACATCTTTGATTTATATTCTTCAACTGTTGTTTTGAATAATGAAACAGTATTAAATACATCATTTAAAATCATTTCTTCAATACTTCTTAGTATTGTTTCTTTAAATTGTTCTGTTCTTTCCTCTACAAGAATATCTCTAATATTGTTATATACAACTTCATAAAAAGCTTCTTCAGTATTATTTTGATCAATCAATTTATCTATTAGCTTCATTGCTATTGATTTGAATACTTCAGAATAGTTTTCATCATTTAACAACATTTTTACTACTTGTTTTTTGATGCTTGGTAATAATTCTGTTTTTTCAGCTTCAGTTTTTGAATATAACCCGTTATTAACATTAACAACTCTATCTTTGTAGTAAGCAGAAACAATTATTTCTACAAGTTTATCTATATATTCACCCAATTCTTGGTTTTCATTATTAAATAAGATTCCTTCGCTTTCATCTATCGAATCTTTTTGAGTAGCAGCTTTTAGTAAATCTAATATCATTGCTCTGTATTTTGTATATAATCCTGTATTATTAATATACCAATTTGCGCTTCCAGATTCATTTTCTATTTCATAATAAATATCATCCATAGCTGAAGTTAAGAAAATATAGTTATAACTTATTTCTATTGCTTCCATATTATTGAAATCAGCTCTTTGTTTTATCGCATTAAAGATGTTCTTTATGCTTATATTTTCAAATGATTTAATTTGCTTAATAATTTCTGTTTCTATTGGATATCTATCTGTACTTAAATTCTTCTTTGCTTCTTTTTCAATAATTATTTCTATTATCGTTTTTTCTTCACTTGTAGCTAGATTATCATAGAAATATACCAAAGCTCTCATTGCATAGTTATTTAAATATTTATTAACAATATCTTGTATTTCATTCTCTGTTAAGTGTCCACCAGCCAAATTAGCTTCTTCCATTAATGTTTGAGCAATGATATTTGCTCTTGCTGTGTTATATCCAGTTTTATCATTTATGCTGCCAAAATTACCAATGTAATCATCAATTGAAACAACAATATTCGTTTTGTTTAATTTAGCAAGATATATTCCTGCTTTAATAAAGTCAGCTGATTCATATGCTGAATTAACATTTCCCCCCTCAGCATTAAGTTTTTCAATAATATCGCCATAATAATTTGTAATTTGTTCTTCTATTAATTGTTGAATCTTTTCATTAATATATTCGCTTCTTGCATCGTTTCCGTTTTTAACATATTTCATGTATTTAGCAAATATTCTTGCTTCTATTGAATCATTGATATTGTAATTTGTTAAGTTATAGCTATCATCTTCCTTTAGTAAACGTGGTATATAATTGCTATATGGAGTAGAACTTCCAGCTAATCTACTTTCCATTTCATTTAGCATGCATAATGCTACTGGAGTTATAACCTCCGCTTTTGCTAAGTTTTTACATTCTTCTATCTTTGCCTTATATGTTTCTCTTGCCGATTCTTTTGTTTGTCCAAGATAATATGTGTCGTATAATGCATCTATAACCATTTTACGTTTATATTTTTCCATTAAAATTGATTTTATTTC
>JAIKVY010000245.1 GCA_024685275.1 Clostridia bacterium | reverse complement strand
CTACACTTTCTATTTGTAAAATATCATTTTTACAAAATTTATCTCAAGTATGTTTATATGTTTTTTTAAATATTTCTTTTGTTCTATGTTTTGTAATTTATGCTATTTTACTAATAGAAGGTGTAAAACTTGCTAGATACGTTGCTAGTAAATTAAAATTAAATCCAGTAAAACCAAATGATAATAAAAAGGCAAAACCAGAGATACAAAAAGAAGAAACTAAAACTGATGATGAAAATAAGGATTTTAACGACATATATAAAATGTAATTTAAAGTGAGGAGAAAATGGTTAATCTTGGTAATGATTGGGATGAAGTTTTAAAAGGTGAATTTGATAAACAGTATTATAAATCTTTAAGAACGTTTTTGATAAATGAATATAATACAAGAACAATATATCCAAGTAAATATGATATTTTTAATTCACTAAAATTAACGCCATATAAAGATGTCAAAGTTGTTATTATAGGCCAGGATCCATATTATGGCCCAAATCAAGCTCATGGACTTTGTTTTTCAGTAAAAAAAGGTGTGCAATTACCACCATCTCTTAAGAATATATATAAAGAGATAAATTTGGATTTAGGTATCCATATGTCAAATAATGGGTGTCTAGAAAGTTGGGCAAAGCAAGGCGTTCTATTGTTAAATACTGTATTAACAGTGAGAGCTGGAGAACCACTTAGTCATAAAAATAAAGGGTGGGAAATATTCACAGATGATGTGCTAATTAAGCTAAACAAGAGAGAAAAACCGATTATATTTTTGTTATGGGGAAATCCTGCAAAAGAAAAAGCTCGTTTAATTACAAATGATATTCACTTTAAATTAGAAGCACCACACCCATCTCCACTTGCTGCAAGTAGAGGATTTTTTGGTTGTAAACATTTTTCAAAAACAAATGAAATACTCCAATCTTTAGGTGAAACTCCAATCGATTGGAAAATCTAAAAATCGATATTTTTTCAAAAATATGTCTAATTGATATCTATCAATTAGTGTTATTGCATAATTTGATGCTCTAGTTTATAATTTTATATATTAATTAATATATAAACTAGGGGTAGTAGTGAAAAACAAAAAGATTCTTTTAATTCTTTTATTAATTGGCGTTTTGCTTGTTTTTTGCTCTTGCCAAGTTAATACCATAAAAGCAGATCCACAAGTTATTCAAATTTCAGTTTCAGGGATTACCAACACAGTATATGTCGCTTCAGATAAAATTGATTTAACTGATACAAAACTTCTTGTTAGGTATGATGATGGAAGCTCTGAAACAGTTGATTTAATTGAGGATTATTTAAATCCATCAAGTTATGATATGAATAAACCAGGGGAATATGATGTATTAGTAGAGTACAAAGGTAAATCTACTTCATTTAAAATCACAATTGAAAGTTGGGAATTAAGTTCAATAACTCTTGGCTCTAATCCATATGTATATCAATATGTAGTTGGTCAGGATGTAAAAACAGAAGGTGCGACAATTCTTTGTCAATTTGAGGATAATAAACAAAAAACATATAATCTTGATGCAAATATGTTGCAAACATATGATAAAAACAAAATTGGAAAACAAACAATATATGCTACATTCCATGGAACAACATTACAATTTGAGGTTGAATACATTGATAAAACTGCAAAGAAAGTTGAAATTATAAAAGATGCAGCTGAAAACTTTGTTTTTGTTGGAAAAGGAGATAAATATAGCATTGAAGGAATGACGATTAGAATATCATATGATAATTCAGAAACGCCAGTAGAAAATGCTGTAGGATATAAAGATGATTTAACTGTATATATCGATGATTCTATATCTGGTACAAAAACAGGCGTTTTGTTATATGAACCAGAACAATATCCAGAAGAATTTACATATACATTCTACGGTAATTCATATGTAAATGTTGGAGACATAGTAACGCCTGATACTGCTATTTCAAGTAATAACATAACTAGAAATGGTAAGACTATTAGCTTGGACGATGTAATTAGTAAAAGTTATGGTAGAGTTACTGAGTTATCTAAAAACTCAAATGGATCTTGGACATTAAAGGTAAGTAGAAAGGTTCAATACAATCAATGTACAGCAATATATGTTAAACCAGGTGATATTATCCAAGATAACATTGTTATTGGAAGAAGAGGTAGTGATTCAATTAGTTCAAAGGGTGGTGGAATTGTAGAAAGCACACATAACGGACAAATTGTTGTAAATACATTTCCAACAACAACATTTACCACAAATGTAAGAAATAAATCATATAAAAGTATGGAGTTAACTATATTCCCTGAACCAGAGACATATAAAAATACGACCATTAGTTCAATGATTGAAGGCGATACAATAGATAGAAATACTGGGTTAGTTACAGTATACTATGATGATGATTCATCAGCTAATTTCAAATTATCAGATTCAGCAAATATTCAAATCATTAATTCCGATGCAATTTCAGTTAATGATGCATTAGATATTTCAAAGCCAGGCAGATATGAGTTATTCATCTGTTATGCGGGAGTAAAAGATCATCATATTTCTTTAATGGTTAATGTTGAAAGTAAATATCCGATTAGTCTTGAAATTAATACTGTAACAAACACAATAGAAAATAGAACTTTCTACTATGGCGATACAATTAGTATTAACACCATGACATATAGAGTCAAGTTTAATAATGATTCATATAGTGAATATTCGCAAATAACTGAAGACATGATTGCTGATGGATATAGTTTAATTTGTCCGACAAAGAAAGGTGATAATATTATTAGATTCAAATTGCCTGACAAATACGAAAGTATTATTCCACCTGAAGCTGATGAAGTTACTCCAGTTGATGTTAAATTTAATGCTCAACCACAACCAATAACAAGTGCACAATTCTTAACAAAGCCATCAGATGTATATGTTGATAGTGCTATTGGAATTGGATTTGAAGATACAGAAATTAGTTTGTCATATAGAAATGGTAATGTTGTAACCATTAAAGAAAGTGCTAAAAAAGATTTATTTAATGCAGCAGCAACAGGTGTTTTAAATGAAATTGCTTCTTGGGATGTTATGCAAGATAGAATAGATGAATTAGCTACAGAGGTAACATCAGAAAAAGTTTATTTATTTGTTCTTTCTTCGGATAGTGTTCAATTATCTATTGATGATATTCTTGATGGAAAATATTACGTTGCCAAAATTGTTTATTTTGATGAATATTTAACTTATTCACAACCAATATCATTTAGATATTATATTTTAAATTCAAGTAACTTAGTTGATAAAATTACATTCTATGGCGAAGTTGATCCTAACGGAGCTAATGTGTATAAAACACAATATACTCAATACGAAGATTGGGATTTAACTGGAATGTATTTGAATGTATCATATAAAAATAGTGCATTAACAGCTCGAATTCCAATTGAGCCATATATGATTTATAAAGGTAGCACCAATCAAGTTAAGAATTCAGTTAATGTTGGTTTTTCTTACTTAGGAGCAAAAACAAATGAGAATGATTTTGTTATTAATGTAGGGGAAAGAAAACCGACTAAGATTAATATATTAACAACAGGAAAGGATCTATATTATAACAACGATATAACTGGAATTAACTTTAGTAACTATATGGTATCATTATCATATAACGCTGGTCCAGATATACAAATATCAGGGTTAACATTTGTACCTAATAGAGAAGCTAAAAGTGGCTGGTGGTATAAAATGTATAATGACAGTGGAAGGGAAATTAATTCTGTATATGGTATAGTTGGTAGAGTTATTTTTGTTCTTAATTATTCATATGCAGATAGTAACAGTGTAAAAGGATATTCATATATTTCAACACCAAGTTTCGAAGTTGTTAAAAATGGTATTGCTAATTTAGATGAAAATATGGTTAATGAATATACATATTACACAGTAGTTGTAAATAGAAGTGATGATAATGAAAATAAAATCACAAGCATAAAATATGAGCCAAATAAATCTGTCCTTGACAGGAAAATTAATAGCGTTTATTACAATGAAGTAGAAGATAAGACATATTTAAATGCTCATTCTGATATTCAAACAACATTTGGAAAAGCAAATACACCTGTATTGTGCGAAGTAGCTAATGGATGGAGTTTAATGCTTTCTGAATATAACGATGGATTAGTTAGTGATAAATACATTACGGTTAATTATGCTAATGGAAGAGAAGGATATGTAAAAATTGATAACTCAATGGTTTCGTATGATAGAAAAGAAAAATCAACAGGATATAGAAAAGCAACCATTACATATAGAACATTCTCTTGTGAAGTATATATCTATGTTTGGGAAGCTGAATTAAATGCTGTAAATGTATTTATTGAACCAAAAACTGATTATATCTTCTCATCAATTAATAGTGAAGATGATTTAGACTTAGAAAGTGGAATCGTTGAATTAAAGTTTAGAAGATTTGTTTCAGGGATTCCAATTGGATATATGTATAAATATCTCGATATGACAAATAGCAGTTTGGCATATTCTGGATTTAAAAAGAATCAATATTCAAAAGATGGAACAGAAATTTCAATAACTGTACAATTTGAAGAATATAGCGACTTAACTGATACATTTACAATAAAAGTATATGAAAGACAACAATTAGATTTGAGCTTTAATAACACAATATTCTTCTACGGTGGAGCGACGGCAGCGGAATATGTCATTAATGATTACATATATGCATTTAGCTTACCTAATGTTGATATGGGAACAGGAGAAATTACACTTAAGTATTGTGAATTTAATGACTTAATTACGATATTTGAATATGCAAGTTTATCTGAAGCAAACAAAAAAGATTATATTTCTGTAACTATAAAAGATAAAGATTCAGAGCTTGCTCAAGTTATGTATATCAGAAAATCAGATTTAGTTAATGATAATTATATTGATCCAGTAAGTGGTATTTACTACATAGAATATGGAACTATAGCTTATTTAACTCAAGATAGGTATGCATTAGTATCTGATGATTGTAAGGAATTATTTAGTGGTATTAAAAATTATGACTTTACAGGTAAAGAAACAGATATGACATATTTTGTTGATTACGATACTTTATCAGCTGATGAAAAGCTTATTCTAGCTCAAGCTGGGAATAAAGAATATATTAAAATATTCCATGATGTACCAATTAGCAAAATATTAAAGGAAGAATATCTGTCATTAGCAGTTGCAGAAAAAGATTTATATGAAGAAGAAAGTAATTCATATTACATTGTGGTTGTTGCAGTGGATTCTAGAGAAGATGCAAAGAGATATTATTATTCAACAGCATATGCACTTAACACATTTTCAATTATTCAAAAGGTTATTAGTGTATCAACTTTAAGTCCGAAATTAACAACGGCTCACTATATAACAGTATCAACATCTCTTGCAAATGATAATAGTCATAGTTCTACTGGAGGAAATCCATACGCAATCTTGTATCTCCTAAGACCAGATAGGTTAAGACCAATATATCAAGCCTCATCATATTATACTGATCCAAACCAAACATGTATTAGTGAAATTTACATTACTAGTCCAAATGTAACAAGTTTTGAAATAATGATTTTATTAAATAATAACTATGTAACAGATGAATCTAATCCACTACATGATATTCAAGATACATTAATTGCAGGAGTTATGAGAGATATTTTATATGCTCTAACAACTGATGCATTTATCAGTAAAATGGGAGTTACATTGGAGGAAATAAACTTTAATGCGCTTGGAACGAAAAAGACAATATCAAATGATGCAAATAGCGATATAGCAGGAATAAAAGATTCATGGACTATTGGAGTAAATAAATTTACAAATGAGCAAATAGAAAATGATGAATACCATATCAATTATTTAATTAATTATGGTGAACTTTTAACAAGAAATGGAGTTTTACAACTTTTAGATGGTAGATTAGAATATGTAGATGATGATAATAATGGTGAATATGAAATAGATGTTGGTTCATTGAATCATACAAGTTATAAAATAGATTTAACAATACAAGAATAAAAATAAGGGTGGTTAAAGATGAAAAAGAAAAATGATGTGAATTATGAAGTAGAGACAGTTACTCCAGGAAATGGTTTCAAAGATTATTTAAAGTTTAATAATAATATTGAAGCCTTAGAGTATATGGAGGAGCAAGAAAAAGCAGGGCATTTTCTACCAGTAAAAGGAAAAGGCACTATTTGCTATGTTGTTGTAGATTCAATTTATAGCTATGATATTTTTAGAAAAGATGAAAATAAAGAATTATATGGTTATTTATTACAAGCTGCATCAAATCAAGGACAATCAGTAGCTTTGCTTTGTTATACAATTATTAATAATAGTGCACATATAATTATTAAAGGTGATAATAAAAAGATTATTCTAGGATTTATAGAATTAGTAAATGTAAGATTTGCATCTCAATATCAAGCTTGTAAAGAACCACTCGGATATCCATTTAGACTAGATAAAGATGTTACAGTTATTTCATCTAATGAATTGTTTTCAAAGATGTGTTATGTATATGGATTGAGCCCTATACCATTTAATCAATATCCATATAATAGTTTATCATACATTCTTCAAGGCAATAGCATTGCTAATATGATAATAGGTGTTGAATTAGACATAATAAGACAACAAGATTATTTGGATATGTTAATTGCTCACACATCACAGACACGTTATTTATCTAAAGGTGTTGAAAAGTTTAAGAAAGTATTCAATGAACAGAAAAAGATATACTTTGATGATACAATTACGGTAAGAGAAAGCGTATTAGGCTTTTGTATAACAGAAGCAGCTGCAAGAACACAAACACCATATGGAAAAGTAGCTAAAGTATATAACATTAATGTAAAGAGGCATGATCTTTTAGTATCTTCATTAGCTGATTTTATTGTTAGAAGAGAATGCGGATATTTTGAAGCTATTAGACTATTAGGTTTAGGAGAAAGCTTTGATTCAAGATTAATAATAGAAACATTCGTTGAGGTTCATAGATTAACACGTATGCCATATACATACATTATAAATAATATAATGAACATAGAAGATAAGGATTATCAGCTTTTAGCTAATACATTTATTGCTCTTCATAGAGATAGAGGAATGAATTTTGCAGAGTTATGTGAAGACTATTACATTACAAAAGATATTGCAAAAATAAAACTAATGTGCAATTTTGATTAAAAGCTGTGTTAAAAGTTCTTAATTATTGACTTAACATATATTAAAATGATAAAATTATTTAGGTTTTTTTGGAGGACAAATGGGCAATAATATTGTTAACCTTTCAGGTGAAATTGTAAAAAATAAGAAGACAAAACAAAATGTTACTTCTGAGTTCAGAGGCACGTATGGTGGATATTTTGGTATATTAATTGGTACTGGATTATTATCACTAATTCCATTCTGCTTACCTTTAGCTATAGTTATCAGACATAGATGGGTAGCAAAAAATACTGTTATAGTAGGTATGCCTTTAAGATTTGAGGGAAAAGCAGGTGAATTACTCGGGAAATTCTTTGTATGGGGATTCTTCTCAGTTATAACTTTGTTTATTTATTTCTTCATCGCTGTTCCTGTTAAATATAAACGTTGGGTAACAGAAAATACAATTTTTGATCCATCAGTAGTTTAATATTTTAAATATAAAAGATAAATAATTAGAGGCATATCGTTAGATATGTCTCTAACTATAAAAAAAGATAATAATGAATGAAATAATTAGAGCTAAATTAGACACATTGCCGGACAAAAGTGGAGTATACATTATGCTTGATAAGCATGGTAGTATTCTGTATGTAGGTAAGGCAAAAGTATTAAAAAATCGAGTAAGACAATATTTTCATAATTCTGTTAAAAACGAAAAAACATATAAACTTGTTGAAAAGATAGAGGATTTTAGATACATAATTACTCAAAGTGAATATGAGGCTTTACTTTTAGAAAACAATTTAATAAAAGACAATAATCCTCCATATAATATATTATTAAAAGACGATCATACATATCCATACATAAAAATAGATGTAAAAAAAGAATATCCAAGGTTAGAAATTGCATATAAATTAAAACCAGATGGCGCAAAATATTTTGGACCATATATGCTTGGAATATCAATTAAAGAACTAATAGATATAATTCAGTCAATATATCCACTTAGAGACTGTAAAAATATTCCAAATAAAGAATGTTTAAACTATCACATTGGACGTTGTTTAGGCCCATGTATTAATAAAGATATCAAAGAAGAATATAGTAATACAGTGAATAAAGTCATTTCTTTTTTAAATGGTAATGAAACAGAGGTAAAAGAAATATTAACTCAAAAAATGATGAAATTTGCTGAAAATGAAGAATATGAAACAGCAAAAATATATAGGGATATTTTATATAAATTAGATAATATATTAAGAAAACAAAGCACACCATTTAAACAAAAAATTGATATTGATGTATTTACTTTCGTAACCAATGGGGTTAATTCAGTTATTAACTGTTTTGTAGTTAGAGGTGGTAAATATTTAGGCGGGACAAACTATAAATGTATGGAAACAAACGCTCAAGATGCTTTATCAACATTTTTAATGCAGTATTATCAAAAGAATCCATTATTAGCGTCTGAGATATTGGTAAATATAGATTTATCATTTAACAAAGAATTAAAACAATATATTAAATCGATTCAAAATAAAGATATTGATATCTTAGTTCCAATAACAGGAATGAGAAAAGAGATTGTTTCGCTAGGTGTACAGAATGGGGAAGAATTCTTAAAAAATATAGTTGAAAAACAAGAAAATTTTGAAGAATTAACACTTGGAGCAGTATATCAATTGCAGGAATTATTAAAACTAGAAAAGCCACCACTAAGAATGGAATGTTATGATATATCACATATTAGTGGAACAAATAAAGTTGCCAGTATGGTAGTATTTAAAAATGGGCAAAAACAAGGTAATCAATATAGACATTTTAAAATTAAATTAGTAGAAGGAAATAACGATTTTGCTTCGATATACGAAACTATATACAGAAGATTAGAAGAATATAAGAAAGGGAAAGAAAATTCTTTTAAAGAAAAGCCAGATCTAATTATAGTTGATGGTGGTAAAGGACAATTAAAATATGCTTTAAAAGCGATGGATGACTCTGGTGTTCATATTGATATTTGTTCGCTAGCTAAAAGAGAGGAAGAAATATTTATTCCAAATAAAGACGAAAGTGTTCTTCTACCACGTACAAGTCTAGCTGTTAAATTATTAATGAGAATAAGAGATGAGTCACATAGATTTGCGATAACATTCCATAGGAATTTAAGAAATAAAAAAATGACCGAAAGTAAGTTACAGGAAATTCCAGGTATCGGTAAGCAAAAAGTTAAAATATTAATGTCCCATTTTAAGAACATTCAAAATATAAAAAATGCAACTTTGGATAACTTAATATCTGTAAATGGAATATCAAACAAAGATGCAGATAATATCATTAAATATTTTAAAGATAATTCATAATTTAAATATCAATTTTCTATTTTAATTCATTTAAATTTTGTAATATAATTGTTTAAGGTTTTAATATGAAATACAAAATGATTTTTTGTGATTTAGATGATACATTAATTGATTCTAACCAAGTGTTGGGTAGAAAAACAATTAATGCTGTAAAAAAATACCAAGAGGTTGGTGGAATATTTGTAATATGTACTGGTCGTATGACAGTTGGTGCAATACCAGTTTGTAAAAAATTAAATTTAAAAAACGAATTAATTTCATATCAGGGTGCTGTAATAACAGATTTAAAAACAAATAATGTAGTTTTCTCCACAAATATTAAAAATGAAGATGCTATTAAAATAGCTAAATTTGCGGAAAAGAAAAAGAATTATATCCAAACATATGATGGAGATTATTTTTATACACAAGAGGCGACATCATTTACTAAAATGTATGGAGAATTATCCATGGCTGATTATGTTGAAACTAAAATTCCTTTAAGTGAGTTTTTAGAAAAATCAAATATAAATCCTCCAAAGATGCTACTTATGGATAATCCAGAAAAAATTCCACAAATATTAAAGGATTTTTCTAAGTTTGAAAAGAAATTTTTAATAAACACAAGCAAACCTTTCATTATTGAAATAATCCCTAAGGATATTAATAAAGGACTAGCAGTTAAAAAAGTTGCAGAGATTCATAATGTGGAATTAGATGATATTATATGTGTTGGAGATTCAGATAATGATTTAAAAATGTTAGAAGTTTCTGGTTTACCAATTGTTGTTGAAAACGGAACTGAAAATGCTAAGAAAATAGCTAAGTATATAGCTCCAAATTGTAATGAAAATCCAATAGCAACAATAATAGAAAAGTTTTGTCTAGATAACAAAAATTTATAGACAATTTTGTCTAAAAACAAATAAAAACAAAGAAAAATATTAAAAATACGCAAATTGTTCACATTGACATTTTTATCATATATATGATAAAATTTGTGACAACTAATAGGAAAAAATGACTGCTAAAATTCGTGATATTATATTTGAAGAACTTCTTAAAAAACCCATAAAAAAAGAGGATTTTTATCAATATATCAGCGGGGTAATTAGAGGATGTGGAATACTAAATTTAGGAAGAAACGCATTTACACTTGAATTAGAACATAAGTCATATGAATTTCTTAAAATAATAAATGATTATGTGCAAGAAATATATAAATATGAAATAGAAGAGGAAACAACAGTTACCTTGTTAAAGGGAGATAAAAGCGTAAAAAAATATTCGTTGATTTTTTCTCCAAATAGTTCAAAAGATATATTGAATAAAGCATATATTTTAAATAATAATTTGGATTTTTATGAGGATTTTCCACCGAAATTTTTTAAGGGAAGGGAATCTCAAAAGGAATATTTAAAAGGGCTATATTTAGCTTGCGGAAATATAAGAATACCAGAATCTGAGAATTCAACAAGTGGTTATACGCTTAGTTTTAATTTGAATTCTGGAACAGCACAGGATGCAATCATAAACTTGCTTGCAAATTGTTTAAATATTACTGATAAAAAAATATTTAGAAAAGCTGAATCTAATGAAATCTTTTTAAAGGATTCTGATTGTATTGAAAGTTTTTTTGCATATATAGGTTGTCCAACAGCATTATTTACAATTATGCAAGTGAAAATGGAACGAAAAATAAAAAATGATGCTAATAGAGCAAGGAATGCAGATATAGCAAACATTAATAGAATAATAGAAGCAGGTAATAAACAAAAAGATGCGATAGAAAAATTAATGGCTAGTAGAGAGTTTAATAAATTAAGTGATGAACTAAAAGAAACTTGTGAAAAAAGATTAAATAATTTAGATTTAGATTTAACAAGTTTAGGACAAATGTTTAATCCACCTGTGTCTAAAAGTTGTATAAATCATAGATTAAGAAGAATAATAGAATTGGCTAATAAACTATAAATGAAGGAGTAATATAATGGCAGAAGAGAATAATGAAATAAAAGAAGTCGAAAACATAGAAGAAAGAACTGGTAAAGAATTTATTCATTTGCATAACCATACAGAATATAGTTTATTAGATGGAGCAGCAAAGATAAAAGAATTAGTTGCTAAGGCTGCTAAGGAAGGTGCAAGTGCACTAGCAATTACTGATCATGGAAATATTTATGGATCTATTAAATTCTATAAAGCTTGTCAGGAAAAGAAGATTAAACCAATACTTGGAATAGAAACATATATTGTAGAAGATAGAAAAGTTGGTGTAAGAAAAGAAAAAAGATATCACTTAATATTACTTGCAAAGAATTACAATGGTTTTAAAAATCTAATGAGATTGTCTAGTATAGCATTTATTGAAGGATTTTATGAAAGACCAAGAATTGATTTTGAATTACTTTCTCAATATCATGACGATTTAATATGTTTAAGTGCTTGTATAGCTGGAGAAGTTCCTAAAAAATTAATAAATAATGATTATGAAGGAGCAAAAGAAGTAGCAACTAAATACAAAAATCTTTTCGGAGATGATTACTATATAGAAATACAAAATCATGGTATAAGAGAAGAATTAGAAATATATCCACTTTTGATGCAATTAGCTAATGAATTAGATATAAAAACGGTTATTACAAATGACTTACATTATATCGAGAAAGAAGATGCAAAAGCACATGATATTTTATTATGCATGCAAACAGGGGCTAAAAAAGATGATCCAGATAGAATGAGATTTCCAAATGATAACTTTTATTATAAATCATATGATGAAATGTTAGAATGTGCTAGAGGAAACGAAGAATTACTAAAAACATCTTTAGAGATAGCAGACAAATGTAATATTGAAATTCCATTTCATGTATATGTAAACCCAGTTTACAAAAAAATAGGAAATTGTAAAGATGATATGGAATTCCTTAGATATAAGACATTTGAAGGGCTAAAAGAAAGATATGAAGTAGTAACTGATGAGATTAAAAAAAGAGCAACATATGAATTAGGCGTAATTGAAGAGATGAAGTTCCCATCATATTTTTTAGTAGTATGGGATTACATTGAATGGGCAAGAAATAATGGTGTTCCCGTTGGACCAGGAAGAGGAAGTGGAGCAGGATCAATAGTAGCGTATGCTTTAGGAATAACTCAAATTGATCCATTAAAATATGATTTGATTTTTGAAAGATTCTTAAATCCAGAAAGAAAAAGCATGCCAGATATAGATGTGGATTTTTGTTCAGTAGGAAGAGAAAAAGTAATAGATTACGTAAGAAAAGAATATGGTGAAGATCAAGTTTGTCAGATAATTACTTTTGGAACAATGAAAATAAAGAATGCATTAAAAAGTGTTGGAAGAGTATATGGCGTTCCATTTGATGAAATGAATAAACTATGTAAGAATCTTAAACCAGTGTATGATAAAAGTGTTAAAATCAAAGATTTACTAACAAAAGTAGATCCAAGTGAAATTGAAAAAGCTCAAAAAGCAGGTAAAGAAATACAAGATTATTACGTTCCGGAGCTTGCACAACAATATGAAACAAATGATCTTTATAAAGAAATTATAGATGTAGCAGCTAAATTACAAAACTTACCGCAAAGTAGAGGTAAACATGCAGCAGGTGTTGTTATTTGTGGCAAGAAATTAATAGATGTTACTGCCCTTTCTCGAAATGGAGATGATATAACGACAGCATTTGACATGAGCGAATCTGAGGAGTTAGGGTTACTTAAGATGGACTTTTTGGCACTCAATACCCTTACAGATATAGATGGGACATTGAAATTTATAAAAGAATATCATAATAAAACAATTGATTTTTCAAAGTTACAATATGATGATGAAAAAGTATTTAATATGCTTGGTGAAGGTGACACTGATATGGTGTTCCAATTAGAAAGTTCTGGAATGAAAGACTTCATGACAAAATTAAAGCCAAATTCATTGGAAGAAATTATTGCCGGGGTTAGTTTATATCGTCCAGGGCCAATGCAATATATAAAAGATTATATACACAACAAGTTTAATCCAGATCAAATTAAGTATCCGGTTGATTCAATCAAAGATATTTTAAAAACAACATATGGAATTGTTGTATATCAGGAACAAGCCATGAAAATAACACAAGTTATGGCTGATTTTACGATGGGAGGAGCTGATACATTTAGAAAGGTTATTAGTAAAAAGAAATTAGAAGCTATAGCTGAACAAGGTCAAAAATTCGTAGATGGTTGTATCAATAAAAAAGGGATAGATGAAAAAATAGCCAATGATATGTGGGATAGATTAAAAGAATTTGGAAAATATGCATTTAACAAATCACATGCAGCTGCATATTCTGTTGTAACATATCAAACAGCTTATCTTAAATATTATTATTTTGTTGAATATGTCTGCTCAGTATTAAATAATAGAATTGGGAAAAGTGATGAAACAACAAAATATATAGGTGTCGCTGTAAAAAAAGGTGTTAAAGTTTTAAAACCAGATATTAATAAATCAAAAGCTGTGTTTATTCCAGAAGATGGAAATATAAGATATGGTCTTGCTTGTTTAAAAAATGTTGGAGTTCAAGCTGTAAATCAAATTGTCCAAGAAAGAGAGAAAAATGGGCCATTTTCAACATTTGAAGATTTTATATCCAGAGTTGATTCAAGATTAGTAAATAAAAAGATGATGGAAAGTTTAATAAAAGGCGGGGCTTTTGATCTATTTGGTTATAGCAGAGCTACATTGTTAGCAAACTATGAAGAAATAGCTAGAATTGAAAATGAAAAAAAGGGAGAATCTGATAGTTTACAACTAAAATTTGATTTATCTTTTGATCAAGAAGAATACAAGTATAAAATTGTCGAAGATAGCAATATTAATAAAATGTTAGATGAGAAGGAAGTCTCAGGAAGATTTATTACTGGTTCTCCTTTTGATGGACATGAAGAAGCAATGAAAGATTTTACTTTCAATACATCAATGTTATTTGAAGCAGATGAAACCGATAAAGAAAATGATGACTCAAATCAAGAAGAAGGAAATATTGTATATAAAGTTAAAGAGGGACAATTAATAAGATTTGGTGGAATAATTAGTTCTATTTCCATAAAGTTCACAAAAAAGAATACTAAATATGCTCAAGTTGTTATAACAGATGATTTTGGCGATTTAGATATGACTATTTTTGGAAGAACATATGAAAAGTATATGACTCTATTACAAAAAAATGAATTTGTAATAATAAGTGGAAAGATAACTTTTGAGAATGATAAACCTAAGATAGATATTATGAATATGCGTAAATGGGATATATATGGTGAAAATCAATATAGCTCAGAAAAAAA
>JAIKVY010000218.1 GCA_024685275.1 Clostridia bacterium | reverse complement strand
AGTGCTTCAATATGTTCTTTTGTCCCATATCCTTTGTTCCTTTCAAAGCCATATTCTGGATATTTTTGTGCCAAATCTTTCATTATTTTATCTCTATGCACTTTTGCTAAAATTGATGCTGCAGCTATTTCATAACTAAGAGCATCTCCATGTATTATTGATTGTGTTTGAATATCTGTATCAAGTTTTACTGCATCTATTAAAACTAATTCTGGCTTTGTTTTTATTTCTTTAATTGCTCTATTCATCGCTAATTTAGTTGCAGCTAATATATTAATTTCATCTATTGTTTTTTCATCTATATCGATTATTATGTAATCTATCGCTGTATTTACAATAGACTCATTTAATTTTTCTCTTTTTGTTTCTGATATTTTTTTACTATCATTAATACCGTCAATAAATGATTCTTGGTTTAATGGCATAATACAAAGACAAACTGAAACAGGACCAACAAGTGGACCACGTCCAACTTCATCCATTCCTGCTACTAATTTGTATTCATCATTAACGATATTTATATCATTATTAAATAATTCAATTGACTTCATTATTTATTATTAAATTTTTCAAGCATTATTTTTCCAAAACCTTGTCGTCTAAAATCTTGGATTACCATATTAGATGCTCTGTCAAAATCTAATTCTCCACCTTTTTTATATAAATTCTTGTTCTCTGCTATTGTGTTTATATACAACTCAAAATCATATTCTGGTTTAGATGTAAAGTTGTATTTAGTATATAAAACATCTTCATACCCATTATTAAGTAATATTCTCATTATGTTATCAGATATTTCGTACTCATCTACTACTATTTCTTTTACACTACCTACCGTGGCTAAATTAAGAGCTTTTTGTTGATTTGAAAAATCTGGGAATAATGTTCCAGGAGTATCTAAAAGTGTTATAGAATCATTTATTGGAACCCATTGTTGATTTCTTGTAACTCCTGGCCTATTTTGTGTAATTGCTTTATTTTTTGTAGATAAACTATTAATAAATGAACTTTTTCCTGAATTAGGAACACCTATTACCATACAACGAATATTCTTTGTTATACCTTTATTCTTGTATCTTTCTATTTTTTCAGCATTCAATTCTTTGATCGCTTGAACTACTGCTTGCTTATGATTCTTATCTTTTGAGTTATACTGAATACATTTACCTTTGGTATTGAAATAATCAATCCATTGTGTTAAATCATTTGGATTTACTAAATCAGATTTATTTAATACATATAAATTGGGTTTTCTTGATAATACTTTCTCATACTCTGGATTAATTGATGAACTTGGTATTCTAGAATCTAAAATATAAACAAAACAATCGACAAATGAAGCCATTTCCTCCATTTCTCTAAGTGCTTTTTTCATGTGTCCTGGAAACCAATGTATATACATATTATTTCTTTAATAAATCTGGCCTATTTTTTTTAGTTATTTGAAAACTATTTTCTTCTCGCCACTTTCTAATATTTTCATGATGTCCACTTAATAAAACATCTGGTACTTTCAATCCACAAAATTCTTCTGGCCTAGTATATTGAGCATATTCAAGCAATCCATTTGAAAATGATTCATCTTCTGTACTATCTAATTTGCCCAAAACTCCAGGGACAAATCTAACGATTGAATCAATTAAAACCAATGAAGCATAATCACCACTTGTTAAGATATAATCACCTATTGATATTTCTTCATCAATATCTAGATCAATTATTCTTTGATCTATTCCTTCATATCCGCCGTTAAATAGTAAAATATTTTCATATTTTGATAATTCAACTACTTTAGTTTGATCTAATTTTTTACCCTTTGGAGATAAGTATATTCTTAATGCTTTATGCTCAGGATCAACTGCGTTAATAGCACTGTGTGCTGGTTGTGGAGTCATAATCATACCAACTCCACCACCATATGGATAATCATCAGTTCTTTTATGTTTATCTAATGAGTAATCTCGAATATTTGTAATATTTAATGTAAAAAGTTGCTTCTCGAGTGCTTTTCCGATAATTGAACTATCGAAAACTTTATACATCTCTGGAAACAACGTTAATACATTAATAATCATATATTACAACTTCTTCAAAAACTGCAGAATCGATAATGAATTGTTTGTTTTGTATATCTACTACAACATCTAATTTCTTTATCCATGGAAAACAAAATCTTTTGTTGTCATTTGTACAATAAATAACATCTGAAGATACTAAATTTTCAACATCAATGATTTTACCTAATTTAATGCCTTCTTTAGTTACAACATCTAAATTAATTAAATCTTTAATGTAAAATCTACCTTCAGGTAACTTAGGTAGATTCTCATCATTAACTAAAATTATTTTGTTTCTTAGTGTTTCGGCTTCATTCATAGTATTAATCAAATCGAGTTTAATTAATGCATATTCACTATCAATCTTAGTAATTTTTTTTACTGTATATTCCTGTGAATCAATTAATATTTTCTTTACTTTTGATAAATCAAAATATGAATCTACAAATAACTGTACTTTTAATTTACCATCAATACCATGTGGCCTAACAACTTTGCAAAACTCAATCATTAATCGTTTACTTTATTTTCGATAAAGATATTATATTTTACTTCATTACCTGCTGAAAAATTCTTAACTATTGATCTTATAGCTTTAGCTGTTTTTCCGCCTTTTCCAATTACTCTTTGGATAACTGAATCATCAACCATTACTCTAATATCAACATTGTTAGATTCTTCTTCAGTAATAATTTCAAATTTATCTTCATCAATTAATTTACTTACTAAGAATTTTACAATTTCTTCCATAGCTAACCTCTAATTATTCTTCGTCTTTCTTAGGTTCAGCTGCTGGTGCTTCCTTAACTTCAACTTTCTTGTATTCAGTTTTAGCCATAATTCCTTGCATAACGAATAAAGATTTAACTGTATCTGTTGGAATAGCTCCAACCTTTAACCATTTGTTAGCTTTTTCAGCATCGATTTTGATAGTAACTGGTTCGCTAATTGGGTTATAAAAACCAATTTGTTCAATGTACTTTCCATCTCTACTCTTCTTAGAATCAATAGCTACGATTCTGTAACATGGAGCCTTCTTTGCTCCCATTCTAGTTAATCTAATTTTAACTGCCATAATTTCCTCCAATTATATATTTTTATTTTTTGTTAAAATCTGAAAGGTAATTTAAATTTACCTGAATTCATTCTCTTTATCATTTCTTTTGTTTGGTTAAACTGATTAAGTAATCTGTTAACATCAGAAACTTCTACTCCACTCCCTTTAGCAATTCTTTTTCTTCTTGATGAATTAAGAATCTCTGGGTGTGTCCTTTCCTTTAGAGTCATAGATTGAATAATTGCTTTATTTTTTTCAAATATGCTTTCATCAATCTCCGTATTTGCTCCTTTCATTTTATTCATACCAGGAATCATTCCTAACATATCATTTATGTTTCCCATTTTCTTAACTGAGCCAATTTGTTCTAAGTAATCATTAAGATCAAAAGAATTTTCTTTCATCTTTTTAGCCATTTTTTTAGCATCTTCTTCACTTATTGCTTGTTCAGCTTTTTCGATCAGTGTTAAAACATCTCCCATTCCTAATATTCTTGAGGCCATTCTATCTGGATAAAATGGTTCAATATCAGTAATCTTTTCTCCAATTCCACAGAACTTAATAGGTTTATTTAACATTGCTTTTATACTTAATGCTGCACCGCCTCTAGTATCACCATCAAGTTTTGTTAAAATTACACCTGTTAAATCTAATTTAGAATTAAACTCACTAGCAACATTAACAGATTCTTGACCTAACATTGAATCAACAACTAATAATATTTCTGTTGGATTAACTTCTTTCTTTATATTAAGTAGTTCGTCCATTAAAGGAGCATCTATTTGTAATCTACCAGCTGTATCGACAATAACGATATCATTACCATTAGCATTAGCTTGTGATATACCTTTTTTTGCAATAACTACTGGATTAATTTGTCCCATTTCAAATACAGGAACCCCAGCTCTTTCTCCAACAATTTGTAATTGTTTTATAGCTGCTGGTCTATATATATCACCTGCTACTAATAATGGCTTTTTACCTTGCTTTTTTAAGTATGCAGCGAGCTTTCCACACATTGTTGTTTTTCCAGCACCTTGTAATCCACACATAAGGATAACTGTTGGTGGTTTTGATGATATCTCTATTTTTGCATTTTGAGAACCCATCAATTTAACAAGTTCTTCATTAACAATCTTTACAACTTGTTGACTTGGATCAAGCCCTTTAATTATATTTTCTCCAATAGCACGTTCTGATACACTATTAACAAATTGTTTAACAACAGTAAAATTAACATCAGCTTCTAAGAGAGCAATTCTAATTTCTCTCATTGCATTTTTAATTTCTAATTCAGTTAATGCTCCTCTATTTTTTAATTTAGAGAAAACATGATTTAATTTATCGCTTAAAGATGAAAATGCTGCCATTAAAAATCCTCTATACTTTCTATTATACCCTTTAGTTTTTCTTTTACTTTTGTATCCAGTTTCTCATTATTCAAAATTTCTTGTAATCTCTTAGAATAATCCTTAATTCTTTCAACTATCCCAAGCTGTTTTTCAAAATTATCTAATCTACTTTCTGCGTTAATAATAACTTGTCTAATCGCTTGTCTTGTTGTTTTATACATATTTGCTATTTCACTGAAGCCTAAATCTTCATTAAAATATAAATTAAGTATCTCTTGTTGGTTCTCATTTAATAATTTTCCATAATAATTAAACAAGATTCCATATTTTATTTTTTCTAAGCCATCCATAATTTTGTAAATAAAAAACTATTTACATTATACTCTATTTTATTATGGTGTCAAACAACAAAACGAGATTTATGAATAATCCCGTTTATTTGTTAATTATATTTAATTATATGCGTTTATTTTAGATAATGTTTTTGTTATAAAAAGATTTTAATAAACTTATTTCTTTCTCATTTAAATATCTATGTCCACCTCTACTTAAACCACCTAGTTTAATTCCTGCAAATTCTACTCTTTTTAAGAAAACAACTGTTTTTCCAAAGACTTCAAACATTTTGTGAATTTCTCTATTTTTACCTTCAAATATCGTAATGTATAAACTTGTTTGGTTATCTGAATAATCTTTTATAGAAATACTACATTGTTTTAGTTTTATTCCATCAATTATTACACCTGCTTCAAGTTTCTTTATATCATCTTCAGTTAATTCACCTTCAATTTTTGCCAAGTATTTTTTAGGAACTTCACTACTTGGTTTCGTTAAAAGATTAGCTAAATCTCCATCGTTTGTTAAAATAAGTAATCCTTCAGTATTAAAATCTAATCTTCCAATTGAAACTATGTTATATTTTGAATAATCATTTAAATAATCGTAAATAGTTTTTCTACCTTTTTCGTCCTTTTTAGAACATATACAACCCTTTGGTTTATTAAAAGCAACATAAACTTTTTTATTTATTGGTTTTATTTTGTGATCATTAATTGAAACAGTATCGTTTTCTTCATCCACATCATAACCTAATTCAGTAATTTTTTTACCATTAACTTTTACATTTCCACTTAATATATATTCTTCTGCTTTTCTTCTACTACATAACCCAGTTGATGCAATATATTTATTTATTCTCATATTGTGTCCTTCTTTATTTAATTATTATCATCATCGTCTGTTGAACTACTATTATCTTTTGATTCTAATTTATCAAAATCTTCTACAACAAAATTAGATATTTCTTCATCACTTAATTCTATATTATCTTCTTTATCTTGTAAGTTATCTTTACTTTCTCTAGATTCAAGTATTAACACATCTTGCCCTTCTAAGAATTCCGGTTTTTCAATATCTTCTGAAATTTCATTAGTTTGTGAAGATTGTTCTTCCTCATTTAATTCTGATGTATCATATAATTCTTTATTTCTGATTTCATATAAGTTTCCAGATTTTGCATTGAATTTTCCGCTTTCTTCAATTAATTTTCTAATCTCATCATGGCTTGGTAAATCTTCCAATGATTCTAATTGGAACTTTCTTAAAAAAGAATCTGTTGTGCCAAATAATGCTGGCCTTCCAACTGTATTCTTTCTATCAACTATTTCTATTAGACTTGCTTTTAATAACATATTAATGGCATAATCGCTATTTACACCTCTAGCTTCTTCAATTTCAAGCCTTGTTATCGGTTGCTTGTATGCTATTAATGCAAGTGTTTGATAAATTGTCTTACTTAGTTTTCTTTCTTTTATTGGCTGTAAAATATTTACAAGCAAATCTGAATATTCCGGATTTGTTTGAAATTGATATATTTTGTTATAACAGATTAAAATAATACCAGACTTATTGGAATATTTTTTTCTTAAATTTTCTAAAGCAATATCTATTTCTTTTTTAGAATAGTCCTTTAGGTTTTCAATAATGGTATTATACTTTATCCCATCTGCTGCTGCGAATATTAAAGCTTCTAAGTAGTTTTCTAACATGTTTATTTTTCCCTTCTAACAAGTATTATATCACTATCTGTTGTTTCTTGATATGCATTTGCAACCTGTTTTTTTATTATATGAAGAATTGATAAAAAAACAGTAATTACTTCTGATCTAGTGTAATCGCTTCTAAATAAACTAAAGAAATTAATTTTGTTTGTTACCTTAAATAATTCCTCTATTTCTTTTATTTTATCTTCTTCTGTAAATCTATCAACTACAATAGTTTGTACTTCATCTTCTTTTGTTTGAAATTCAGTCTTTTCCAAAATACCCATAAATGCTTCTGTAAGCTTTTCTAATGTTAAATTACCTAAAATAAGTTTATAGTCATCTTCACTATATACAGGTTTTGGATAGAAAACATTTATTACTTCTTTCTCTTCGAATTCTTGCGGAGACTCATTAAGTATTTTTTCATTGATTTTAGTTACTAAATCCCTTTCTAAATCTGATATAGAATAAATTTCATCATCTTCTGGTACTTCATATTTTTTGGGATTAAGTTTAGCAGATTTTATTTGTACTAGTATTGAAGCAAACACAATATATTCTGATATTGATTCATCATCTAGTTGTTCTTTCTTTATATAATCCATGAATTGAGTTGTGATATCATAAATAAATATATCCATTACATTTATTTCTGAATCTTTTATCATTTTCACAAGCAAATCAATTGGCCCTTCAAACATGCCATTATCAAGCTTAAATTTAATTAATTCCAAATTTTCACTAATCTGCTCTATCATAATCTAAAACCCAAAAGCTATATTTACTAATAATTGCCCTAAATATCTAACCCAATAAAAGACATTTAGATAGTTTAAATTTGCATATTCCAATATATTGGAAACAAGAATAATTCCAATCAAAACAAATGAACCATATTTTAACATAAAATCAATGTAAGCGTTTCTTCTTTTTGAAAAAAGAACAAGTATATTAAATCCATCTAATGGATATATTGGTAATATGTTGAAAAATGCCAACATTAAATTTATTAACATCAAATATTGAAGTAAATAAGATAAAAAATACCCTAAATATACTATCCCTGTATCAAATCTAAC
Source organism: Clostridia bacterium (assembly GCA_024685275.1). Taxonomy (GTDB): domain Bacteria; phylum Bacillota; class Clostridia; order Christensenellales; family DTU072; genus CAG-1782. The sequence continues at coordinate 8,967 of JAIKVY010000218.1, read as the reverse complement.
AAGCCCAATAATTACATTTCTAAGTAAAAATAATATAAGCATTGATACAAAACACATAACTATATTCGAAATTACACCTGAAGAAAATACAAATAATGAATCTCTTTTTCTATTTCTAAGATTATCCGTATCAACTGGAACTGGTTTTGCCCATCCAAATCCTACAATTACTAATAGAATAAATCCAATAATATCCATATGCGCTAATGGATTGAGAGTCATTCTTCCATTTATTTTTGCTGTATCATCACCACATAAATGGGCTGAATATGCGTGAGCAAATTCATGCACTGTTATTGATATTACTGAAGCAATAATCATAGCTGCAGCAATAACAAACTTCATTGGGATCGATTGATCAGAAAATATAAGAGAATATAGCATTATTTATTTACCTTACTTTTGTATTCGTTGCACTCATTTTTTAATTCTTTTGCACTAGCTAATCCAATAGCACTATCCGTTTTTGCTCCAGATAGCCTCATTAATTCAGTAAATATTTCATCACCTTCTAAAAGATTTACTTGTGTATTCGTTGAATTATCCGTACTTGTTTTTGTAATCAAATAATTATAATCAGCCATAGCGGCAAGCTGTGGTAAATGTGTTATACAAATAACTTGTCTATTATTTGATATTGTGTATAACTTTTTAGATACCTCTTTGGCAACATTTCCACTAATTCCTGTATCGATTTCATCAAATATTAATGTGTCTATATCATCCAAATCAGCAATAACATTTTTTATTGCTAATAAAAATCTACTAATTTCTCCACCACTAGCAATTTTATTTAATGGTTTAAGAGGTTCACCTGGATTTGGAGATATCAAAAACTCTATTTGATCAGCTCCAGTGTTATTTATTTTTTCAAAATCTGAAATTATTTCAATTTTAAATTTTGTATTTTTCATTCCTAAATCTTTAAAATTAGAAACTATCTCTCCTTCCAAATTTGATGCATATTTAACTCTTAAATCATGTAATTTTTTAGCTTTTATATCTAAATCTTGTTTTTGTTCTTTTAATTGTTTTGTTATCTTAGATAAAGCAATATCTGAATTTTCAAAATATTCTAAATCTTTAGTAATTTTCTCCAAATATTCATTTATTTCTTCTTCTGTTTTTCCATATTTTTTCTTAATCAATTTGAACTTGTCTAATCGATTTTCTATTTCTTCTATATTTAGATTATCGTTATATGAATCAGAAAGAATGTCATCTAATGTATCTGATATATCATCGATTTCTATCATAGCTGATTTAAGCCTTTCTGCTAAATCTTCTAATTGTGAATCATACTTTGTAATAGAATCAATTGATGAATAGGCATTATCGATTAAACTTGAAGCATTAAATGAATCATTTTTAGTTAAGTTATTAATTGCATTTTTTAATTCATCGTTAATTTTTGTTAAGTTATTAATCTTATTTCTTTTATTTATTAAATCTTCCTCTTCTTCTTTTGAATATTGAACACTTGTTATTTCATCAACTTGATATTTATATAGTTCAGTTAATCTTTCCCTTTCTTCTTCATTTGGATATTCAGCAAGAGAATTTAATAATGAGTTATACAATGTAAAACTACTAATAAACTCTTCTTTGGCTTTTAGAATATCTTTTGAATAGTTATCCAATACTTTCAATTGTTCACTATTTTTATACAGACTAATTTGTTCATTTTGAGAATGAATATCAACTAATTTAGAAACTATATTCTTTAAAATTGAAAGAGTAACTATTCTATTATTAATTCTACATTCTGTTCTATCTTGAGACATTCTTCTTGAAATAATAATATCGCCATAATCATATTCTATTCCTGCATCTTCTAATATTTCTTTGATTTCGTCAAATCGTTTAATATTAACAAAACTCATTTCTACAAATGCATTTTTTTCTCCATATTTTATTAAAGATTTATCAGCCCTATCGCCTAAAACAAAATTAATAGAATCTACAATAATAGATTTTCCTGCGCCTGTTTCACCACTTAGAACATTTAAACCTTCATTAAAATTAATTGAAGATTTGCTAATTATGGCTATGTTATTTATATACAATGAATTAATCAAACTAAAAACCTCTTTAATCTATTAACTAACTCAGGAACAATATCAACATTTCTACAAATAACCATAACAGTATCATCACCAGAAATAGTTCCTAGAATATTTTCATTATCTAGCTTATCTAAAAAGAAACCAACTCCACTAGCATTACCTGAATATGTCTTAACAACAACAATATTCAACGAATAATCAATCGAAATAACACTTTCTCTAAAAATATTAGCATATTTTGAATTTACTACGTTTTCATTAAGTATTTCGTACTTAAACTTTTTTGTTTTACCAGAAACTTTTTCTAAATTTAACTCCTTTAAGTCTCTTGAGATTGTTGCTTGAGTAGTATCAACGCCATACTCTTTTAAATATTCTAATATTTCTTCTTGTTTTGCGATTTCGTGATTAGTAATAATCTCTTTAATTATATTTAATCTCTCACTCTTTTTCATATGATATATTATACATAAAATATACAAATATACAATTAATATTGTATAAAAATTATTCCAATTATTAGCTCAAATAATAAAAAATAGCTAAGAATAATTCCTAGCTATTTAATAATATTTTTAAAAATTATGTGTTACTATTAACAAAACACTAATTCTTCTTGGGTATAAATATCACATTCTGTATATGCATTTCCTGCTTGCATTGTAATATTAAAATCAAACTGCGTTTTAACAACATTTATTCCATATATTGTTTTAAAATCATTTTTCATTGAAATAATATTATAATTATTCTCTTCCCATATTGCTTTTCTTTTAGCTGTTTCAACTAAATCAGCATGATCTCTAACTTCATCATCTGCTATTAGCATAAATACTTCTGATTTATATTTTTCATTACTTAAGCAATAATTATGCATTGCTGAATCTCCACTAGAATTACCAAATGATAATACTGGAACTTTACCAATTTCTTGAGCTATTTGTTTTACTTTATTAGTTTTCAAATTCTTTATAATCAATTCATCTGTTCTAATAAGTGTATCATCTACTTTGTATGTATAATTTACTCCTTCTTCATCTCCTTGATTATCAGATTTTAAAACAACATCCATTCCAATCACTCTTTCTGGCGCAATACCAATTGATTCAACTATGGATCTACAAATAAACCTATCTGAACCTGATACAACATAATATGTGAAATTATTGGCTTCTAAATAATCAAATATTTCAAGCATTGGTTTGTAAAATGAATCAGCATATGTCATATTCCTAAATCCACATGCAGTATTTTTAGCATATTCTTTTACATATAAATCAAATTCTTTTAATGTCATACCAGCATAGGCTTTTGCTGCAGCATAGGCATGTTTCATATCAAAATGAGCTGGTAAAGCTTTGCCTTCTCTAACAAAATCTCTTATATCTTGAGCTGTCTCAACCACATCAGCTGGCGCAATATCTTTATAATCTGGATCATCTAACACACGATACTCGAGCAAATTATATTCAAAATATGTTGGATATAATTCACCAATAAATGTTCCATCCATATCAAATGTTGCAATCCTATCTTCTACAGGAATAAAATTCTTTGAATTTGGATTTGTTACATCCTCTACAAATTCCTTTAATGTTTTCAAAGAATCACATTCATTCCATAATGTAAAATATTCTTTTTCAGTTTGTTTGTTACATCCTACTAATGAAAATGATAAAAGAACTGTTACTATTAATAAAATTAAAACTTTCTTCATATTTTCTTTTCTCCTATTTTTATATTCTATAATGTATTATTTATTAACCATAAATCTATATGTAGTTTTTTGTGTATATGTTTCATTTGGCCTTAAGACTACGCTTGGAAATTGTGGATAATTCATAGAATCTGGATAGTGTTGTGCTTCAAAACACACCCCTCCATTTTGTGGATAATATATTCCATTTTTTCCTTTTTTCACATTATCACATTGAACAAAGTTTCCTGAATAAAACTGAACTGCAGGCTCTGTTGTAAGGGCTTCCATTATAATTCCACTCTTATCACCTTTTAATATGCAAATTGTTTTTAATTCATGTTCATTACCATCAAGTATCATATTATGATCATAACCAGAACCAATTTTAAATTGAGGGTGGTTATTATTCCAACGTTCACCTATAGCTTTTTCTTCTCTAAAATCAAAAGGTGTTCCATCAACACTTAATATTTTTCCTGTTAGCGTAAGTGCTTTTGTGCATTCAGTAAAATAACTACTATTCAGTTTTAATATATGATTAAGTATTGTAGACCCATCTTGACCATTTAAATTAAAATAACTGTGATTAGTAAGATTAATAATAGTAGGTGCATCTGTTGTAGCTTTATATGAGATTGTTAGAGCATTATCGTCTCCAAGAGCATATTTTACTTCAATTGATAAATTGCCTGGATAACCCTCTTCCCCATCAAAACTAAGATAATAAAATATTAAAGTGTTATTCTCTATACGACTTTTAAATATTTTTGTTGTATATACACCATGCAAATGAGTAATATTATTTTCATTTTTTTCCAGAATATATTCTTTCCCATCTAAAACAAAACGAGCATCAGCTATTCTATTAGCATATCTCCCTACCATTGCTCCAAAATAACTTGTGCCATTTTCATATGATAAAATATCATCATAACCTAAAACGACATCTCTTAATCCCCCATTACTATCTGGAACAACAATACTTTGAATTGTACAACCATAATCGAGTATTCTAACAAGCATACCATTATCATTGCTCATTTCAAAAGCTGTTACTTTTTCACCCTTTTTTGTTTTACCAAAATCATACGATATAATTTTTGTACTACCCATCAATTATTCCTTTTAATGTATTATTTACATAATAATCTATTTGTTATTTTTTCTTGTTTCAATCGCTTTTATTACTAAAGTTGGTCGCCTTGATGTTATATTATCTGGTGAATAACGTAAAACATGTGATATATCAACCATTCTATCTGGTGTAAATACAGATACAAGTAAACCATTATCATGGCATGCTTGACAAAGACCTTTAGTTAATTTTGCATAGTGCAAATTTATACCAATAGCCCCACTATCTAATACAAGTCCAACTACATTATTAATATCTTTTTTTGTTACACACAGCTTTCTTACATTTAAATAGAAACCGATATCTGGACAATTAGTCTTAACTGTAGCAATATCTTTATCCTCTATACCAGTAAAAAATACTCTATCCTTTAAATTATGGCTTACAATAGATTCATATACTTTATCCATATAATCGGTACATTTTATGTCAAGATTAGCTTTTAATTGGTCTTTTGAAGCCACATATGTAAGCGCATCATCTAATGTAACATATGTTACGCCTGCCTTAGGTTTATCATGAGAAAGGACACATTCTCCATTCTCAGTACAATTTATATCAAACTCAACAATTTGAGCATTAACCATGTAACCTTTTTCAATAGATTCCATAGAATTTTGTACTGTGTTTTCACATCCTGCATGAGCAGTAATTGTAAATCCTTCAGGTAAATCTATTGGAGTTTTACTCCAAAGAAGAAGATTAAAATCATCATATAATGTACTTAATAATGTAAAGGCTACAACTAATGCAGCAAAAATAGAAACAATAATTATTATAATTCTCTTATTTTTAGTCATTCCCCATCCATTCATTACATAGTTTTGCTATGATACAATTATTTTACTACTAATATGCTATTTATCAATATTCCTTATTATTACTAGATATATTTCTAGAAATCTAATAATGCACTACACCCACATGGAAGAATGATTCCATCTTCTCCTTGTATTCCAATTTCATCTGCATCAACATGACCTCTATTAAACACAATATCTAAAATGTTTTTCATTACTGTTGGTTGTAACCCTGTGGTATACGAATTAATTAAATAAAATAATGGATTATCAGATATGATATTTTTAGTTAGTTTAACTAAATTAAATATCTCGTCCTCTATTTTCCATTTTTCTCCTTTAGGACCTCTTCCAAAACTTGGTGGATCCATTATAATTGCATCATATTTTTTTCCACGTTTGATTTCTCTTTCAACAAATTTAGTACAATCATCCATAATAAAACGAGCTTTAGTAATATCACAATTACTTAATTGTACATTTCGTTTTGCCATTTCACACATTGACTTTGCAGCATCAACATGACAAACAGAAGCTCCCGCTTTTAAGCATGCAACTGTCGCACCACCCGTGTATCCAAATAAATTCAAAACATTTATTGTCCTATTGGCTTTTTCTATTCTAAACATCATTCTATCCCAATTAACCGCTTGTTCTGGGAAAATTCCTACATGTTTAAAATTCATTATTTTTAATTCAAAAACCAAATCTCTCCAATGAATTTTAAAAGTATCGGGTATTGGAGTAATATTCTCCCAATATCCGCCACCAGTGTTACTTCTATGGTATGTCCCATTTAGTTTTACATTTTGTTTTTTCTTACTTTCCCATATTACTTGTGGATCTGGTCTATTTAAAACAATATTATCAAATATTTCAATTTTCATCCCTGAACCAGTTGAAATTAGTTTATAATCTTTCCATTCGTTATTTACTTTCATATTAATCCTTCATTTTTAATAGTATTGGGTAATTATCATATTTTATATTTAAATTATCTAATGCACTTAGGCATTTCTTTACTGTAATTGTTTCTCCTTTAATTGCAAATTTTAATGCTAAATTTAGTACTTCATTTCCAATTTCTCTTTTGAAATAATTATCAATATTTAAGAAAAATGGAATATCGTTGAATATTTTACAAAATCCTGATGAATAAATAGATAAAACTTTTACCATAAGCATTAATTTTTTTCCAAGATCTGTTTCTTTCTTTAATTCTTCAAAAGTTTTTTGAAATGAATAATAATCTGATACATAATTTGAAATCTTTAATGTATACTTGCTATTTGAATATATTAATTTAAAATCTACGTTCTTTTCTTTCAATGCATTTCTAAGCATATTATTTGTAGTCTTTAAATTATTTAAAGCTGATGAATATATATATCCATCCCAAAAAATATTTATAAGCTCCTTTCTTGAAATACCATTATTTCCTCTTATCATATACACGAGAAATAATTGATATGTTTTAATCGTTTTCCATTTGATTTCCTCATTATTAACAAAAACCCCGATATTTCCGAAAATCTTAATTTTTAATTCAACTTTACTAAATGTATCTCGTTCTATAACAACACCTACATTTTTAGCATTTCTTGGATCATTAATGTACTCTGCCAAATAATGAAACTCTGTCAAAAAAATCTTAAATAATTTAAAAAATCCTACATTCTTACATTTTGCAATAAATGCTTTTATTTCCGGTCCATCTTCACCATATTTAATTTTATGGTTAATTAAAATTGCTTCATCCATGTAGTAAAATAATGATTTGTTGTATTCTGTATTTTTGAGAAGATTATTTATCAAATCAATAGACTTCTTTTCTTCTTGATCAATAAAATATAGATAAGCCATTAATGATTTTGATAAAAAAGCATAATATAGATTTGATTGATATTTTTTATAATATAATTCAGCAATATTTAATATATCACTAGATTTATTCTGTGTTTTAAAGAAAAATAATCTAAAAATTAAAGCTATCAAGAATCTATTAGTTGATGCATTTTGCACTTGTATTGCTTTATCAAAATACTCTAATCCTATATTTTTGTTGTTTTTGTTTTCATAACAATCAATGCCTTTTATTATATAGGCATCCACAATTGAATCACTATCCGCATATTTTAAATTATTTAAAACTAAGTTTGAATATTCTTCAGCTTTACTGTTATCTTTATCCAAAATAGATGAGTATATAATACTTTCTGTAATAATCCTAAAATTAGTATTTTTATCAATCTTTTTTATTAGTTCATTACATTTTGAATAATTATAATTAGTTAAATTAACAGAAACAAAATACGATAAAGTATTATAATACCAATACTTATCTTTGTATTGTTCCTTTAATAATTCATCAAAAAGCACTGAGAATAATTCTTTTGATATCAATCTATTCTCTTTATAATGAAATTTTAAATACTGAATAACCAGATTTATTATAGATTCTATTTTATCTATACCATTCTTTTTTATATATGTTGAAATAAAAAATTCGTTTTTTTCTATAGACTCAGGTATATTTCCTTTATTGTATTGCGCATCAAGATTTAATTCTAAAAAGTTATAAAATAAATCATCTGGAAGCTTACTACCATTTAAAACAGTATTAGTTTCTCTTATAACAGAATCAAAACAGTATAAATTGTTTAATAAATAAATTTGTAGAAACTTTAGATACTCTTCTCCAACATTTGGAATACCCGATTTAAAATAATGTAGTTTGGTATATGTGTTTAATTCACACAATCCATATCCACTTTTTATCGCTTCTTGAACTGCAATATTAATCCATTCTTGTCTTTCTGATTTTATTGAAAAATCAAGCAATCTGTCATATATTAGGATTTTTTGATTTAATAAATAATTAAAGTAGTTTGAATTTATCTCTTCTGCTATCTTTTCATTTGTTCCATATTTATCAAAAATAATAGATTTAAATTTTTCAGAAATTGAAATAGCTTTCCCTATAAAAAGAACACCTTTATTCGAATTTATAAATAGTTCTTTTATCATTTCTATAATTCTTGGATAATTTTGTTCTAAGAACACACTATCTAAATTGTATATATTAGATAAATAAGCCAAAGTAATCCAATCATCTTTATCATATTTTGCACTTATATCATTATCTGTTATATCACATTCATATGTTTCTTCATTGATTAGATTAGGGGCATTTGTTATCAATTTATGATAATTAATATCTAAAAATTTATTTGATATGAGAAGAATTCTTAAATTATTAGGACAATT
>JAIKVY010000215.1 GCA_024685275.1 Clostridia bacterium | reverse complement strand
TGATAAAGATAATAACAGAATAGAGATTAATAATTTCACATATAATAAAGCAGATCAAACACTATCAATTCAAGCAAGTGGAAAGTTCGAAGGAACAATAGTTGTGTATAATAATATTTTATATATAATCATCATTGGCGGAGCCTTTTTACTGATAGCTTTATTTGGAATAATCGCTTGGTCAAAGAGTAGAAGTAATTACAGAAGAAAAGAATTTATAAACGACACAGCAAAAAGAATTGCAAAAAAATGGAATAAAAAATAACAAATCCGTATGATTAGGACTCTAAACTAAGCAAAAAAGTTTTCCAATCATAAATAAATCAATAATTTTGACATCTGAGAAAGTTCAATTTTTACATAAATTACTTTGAAATAACTGCACTTTTTATATAAAATTACTTTGAAATAACTGCACTTTTTGACATAAATTACTTTGAAATAACTGCAAAAAATTAATTAAAATGCTTGAAAAATGTAGACTATATCGTATAATATAAGTATATAGAATTGTCGATATACAAGTTTTCATAGGAGATGGAAGTATGTTTAAACGAAAAGCTATGAAAGAATTAATAGAATGGAAAAATAATTTTGCACCTAAGTATGCTGCATTGCTTGAAGGTGCTAGACGAGTTGGTAAATCAACTATAGCAGAAGAATTTGCAAAGCAAAATTATAAATCATATATTAAGATTGATTTTGGTCAAATTGATAATGTGTTATTAGATGTATTTAATGATATTACAAACCTAGACTTGTTCTTTTTAAGATTACAGAATATTACTGGTACTAGATTATACGAAAGAAAATCAGTTGTTATTTTTGATGAAATACAACTTAACCCACCTGTTCGCCAGGCTATTAAACATCTTGTCGCAGATGGAAGATATGATTACATTGAAACTGGTTCTTTAATTAGTATTAAGAAAAATGTAAAGAATATCCTTATTCCATCAGAAGAATATAAAATCAATATTTACCCTTTTGATTATGAAGAATTTTTATGGGCTACAAGTGAAGATACTTACGATTTAATTAGAGAATCATACAGACAAAATATTGAATTAGGAAATGCAACTAATCGTAAGTTAATGCGTGATTTTCGTATATATATGGCTATAGGCGGAATGCCACAAGCAATACAAGCATATGTAGATGGAAAGGACTTTGCTACGATAGATAGAATTAAAAGATCTATTATTGATTTATACATAGAAGATTTTAAAAAAATAGATCCATCTGGATTAATTGGAAAAATGTTTAAATCAATACCTAGTCAGTTAGCATCAAATAAGAAAAGATATGTTATTTCAAATGCAACTAATAAAAGAAAAACTGATAAGGATTTACAGCGATTGGCAGAATTGATTGATTCTAAAACAGTTCTACCATGCTACAATGTTACAAATCCAAATGTTACGTTATCTCAAAGTAAAACAGATGATAATTTTAAATTATATTTATTAGACGTGGGTTTATTCACAACAATGATTTTTGATTCATCACCTACAACAGGCGATAATATTTATAATAAGCTATTAGGAGACAAATTGCCGGCAAACTTAGGTTATTTGTATGAAAATGTTGTTGCTCAAATGATTGCTTGTACTAACACTGAATTATATTATCACACATGGAAAAAACTAGATAGCACACATCATTATGAAATAGATTTTTTACTGAGATATGACACTAAAATTATTCCATTTGAAGTTAAATCAGCTGATAATTGCATGCATGAATCGATTAAGGAATTTTGTGTGAAATATAACAGGTATACATCTAATGCTTACGTATTATCACAAAAGGATGTAAAAACTGAAGGAAAATTATTATACAAACCAATATACATGCTACCATTCATTTTGGAAGAAATAGTTTAATAAAATTATAGTAAAATAATGCTTAAATAATCGTTTCGAGATTCTGCTCATAATTGACAGAGTTTTCTTTGTAATATACAATAGTATATTATATATACTAAACACGTGAGAGCGCGCATACGTGCGAGAGAATGGTAAATGAATAAATTAAACAATAAGAGTCTTAAAATTTTAATTATTTTCACATTTGCATTAATAATGTGTTTGCTTTTAATAGCATGTACAACTGGTCCAGTTGTCATTAAGTTTAACTCTAATGGCGGGACTGAATGTGAAGATATTACAATTGATTCAGATACAACTACCATCGAATTACCTACGCCAACTAAAACAGGATATGATTTTGCTGGTTGGTATTATGACAGATCTTGCACGGATAGAGCAGAAAGTATGCTGAGTGATGAAACCATTCCTATCACTTCTATTACTTTATATGCTCTTTGGGAAAGAACTCAATATACTGTTATTTTTAAAGCTGGAGAAAACGTTGTTGATACACGTAGATATGGATATGGCACAAGGATATATAGTAGAGATTTTCCAAGTTTGGATGCGTACATTGGGTATAGTTGGGACGATGCTGATTACACGGTATATGATAATAGAACTATTGAAGCAAGATATACTGATCCAGGAGAACAAGACGATGAAGAAGTATATTCTTTAAAAATATACACGCTTAATGCTCAAGGTGAGTTTGTAGAATATAAATCATTTAGTGAAAATGCAGGAGCAACAATAGAACAAGTAGATGCTCCATCTTATTCAGGAGAGGGGGATTATTATTTTGATGGTTGGTATTATGATACTAAATACACAAATCCATGTGCTGAAATACCAGCAACAATGCCTAAGGTTAAAGATGGAACAAAGATTTATGCTAAGTTTAAAGAATTTACATATAAACTTTCATATTTTAAATACAAGACAACTTCAGAAGGGGTAATAATTACTGGATTATCTCCTGTTGGTAGTTATCAATCCACAATTGAAATTCCTTCAAAGATTGAAGGGAAAAATGTATATGCAATTTCTGCTGAATTTGAATTATATGATCCAACAAGATCAGTTATCAATAATGCATTTTTAAAGAAAATTGTTCTTCCAAAAACATTGAAAAAAATTGGAAACTTTGCTTTTTATAGATGTACTCAATTAGAACAAGTAATATTTAATGGAGATAATTTAACCACCATAGGACTTGGAGCCTTTATGGGTTGTTCAAATTTAAGAAGCATTGATATTCCTAAAAATGTTACTAATATCGGAGCATATTGTTTCGCTGGATTAAATTATGATTATTTAAATGGTGAAATTTCTATACGTGGATATGATTATGGCGATTATGTATTAGCTGATATGTCGCTTGAAAACGTAAATATACCAAGAGACAGCATACTCGCTACAATTGGAGAAGGTGCATTTTATAATTGTGAAAATCTAACATCTATAACATTATCTGCTGCTATGAATAGATTTGATGTTAGTTCATTTAAAAATAGTAGTATTTCAGATATTTTGTTCCATGAAGGTGGAAACTTTAAAGGAATAAACGGCATTGTTTATTCTTCAAACATGAAAATACTCTATTATTATCCAAAACAAAATACTAATACCACATTTACTTTTGATTCATCAATAACAGAAGTATCTGCAAATGCATTTGAAAATGTTACATTACTTGAAACAATAAACTTTTCTAGAGAATTAATAAGAATTGGAAAAGAAGCATTCAAAGGATGCTCATCTTTAAAGAAATTAGAATTAAAGGCAACTAGATTAACAAATATCGAAGAAGGAGCATTTTCAGATTGTTCTAGCATAACAACAATTGAATTACCATCAACACTTGCTATTTTAGGAAATAATGTTTTCATGGGTTGTTCAAAATTAGAAACCATTGATTATTTAGATACGAATCTCAATAGAATTCCTAATTATGCTTTTTATGGATGTGTATCACTAAAGAGTATTACAATTCCAAAAACGGTAGAAAGTATTGGGAACTATGCATTCTATAACTGTTCTAGTGCTAATAGATTATCCTTTATGACTGGAACAGAGTTAACTAGAATTGAAAATAATGCATTTAATGAATGTGAGAAATTGACTGAAACAAATTTACCAGTTGGATTAGTATATATTGGTGATTATGCGTTTGCATGTACTAATAAATCTTCATTTGAATTATCATCAGATGCCGCAACTGGTTTAGTTAATATAACACATTTAGGCAATTATGCGTTTAGTAATACTTCAATAAAGAACTTTACAATTTCTAAAAATATCGCATCAAATGCTGATTTAGGACAATATTTGTTTAAAGGGTGTAATAATCTTTCAAGAATAAGTATTAACCGTAATGATACATATGACACAATACCTAAAGGTTTGTTATATGGGTGTACAAATTTAACGTCTATTTCATTCCCATTAAATATTAGAGTAATCGAAGATTATGCTTTTTATAACTGTGTTAATATTATTTCTGCAACATTCGTTAGAGATAATAACGTATCGGTTGTTGAAAGAATAGGTAATTATGCGTTCTATAACTGCTCAAAATTATCATCTGAAAATGGTGATAAGGAAGTATTACCTAATTCTTTAGTTTCACTAGGGGAATATGCGTTTGCTAATTGTTCTAATATTCAAAAAATTTATATACCAAATACTCTTACAACAATTTCAAAATTTGCATTCAGCAATTGTACATTGTTATCAATAGTTGAATATAAAACTGGAACACAATTAACAACGATATTAGATGGTGCATTTAATGGATGTACAAGTCTTCAAGAAATGGTTTTACCTAGCACACTTAAAGTAAAGAGTGATGATGACTTAGAAGGTATTTGTCAAATGCCATTTAAAAATTGTACAAGTTTAACAAGCTTTAGGTTCGAACAAGAAAATGTTAATGGCTTGTATGTAGAAGATGGTGTTGTATATAGAAGATTATATGATTCAACAGAAACAGAATTATTAACAGAAAGAGCAATACATCAATTCCCAATGGCAAAAAGTACTGCTTCATATACAGTGCTTAATTCAGTTTCAGAAATTGATAGATATGCTTTTGCGGCTAGTACAATTGTTTCTTTAGCTTTAGAGACAAATAGTAAAGATCATCAAGCTAATGTTGAAAATGTAATGTTATTAAAAATTGGTGATTATGCATTTAGCGAATCATTAATTGATACAGCTACATTTAACAGAAGATTAAAAGAAATAGGTGAATATGCTTTCTATCAATGTCCAAATTTAACAGAAATAACGTTTGAAGATACGTTCTTTACTAAATCTACTCTTGGGTACAGTATTATAAATAAGGACAAGACATATTCATACGATGATAACGGAATATCAATTGGAGAAGGTGCATTTAAGCAATTAGCATTTACATCATTAAGTATTCCAGCAACAGTTGAATATATTGGTAAAAATGCATTTAGTAATCAATATTCTTTATTAACTGTAACATTTGCTGAAGAACAAAATAAGGATTTAATAATTGATGAAGGTGCATTTGAATATGATATTTATTTAACAGAGATTGTTTTCCCAAGAAGAACGGTAGCTATAAATTCTAATGCCTTTATTTATTGTTCAAATATTAAAGCTATAACATTCTTAGGTGATGATGAAATTGAAATAGGTGATAATGCATTTGCTAATTTGAATGTTTTAGAAAAGATTAATATACCAGCAAATATTATTAGCTTTGGTGTTGGTGTATTTGAAAATAATACGAGATTAAAAAATATTACATTTGCGCCAGCTGCTAACAGAACAAGAGTTGAACCATTGGAAATAAATGAAAGTTTGTTTAGTGGAATATATGCATTAAAGAGTATAACAATTCCAAGTTATGTTTCAAAAATAGGTGGCTATGCATTTATTAATACTTCTCTTTCTAACATAACTATTGAAGGTGGAGAATTAGCACTTGATATTGGTGAATATGCTTTCTCAGAATTAAAAACATTAAAGAATATTGATTTACCAAAACGTGTTAACAGAATTGAAGGTTTAGCATTTTATAAATCAGGGCTTGAAAACTTCACAATAGAAGAAAATGCTAATGTATATGTAGCAGATTTTGCGTTTGGACAAACAAAACTAACAGAAGTATATTTAGCAAATGGAGCAATTGAAAATACAAATTCTCTTGGCGGATATATATTCTCTAGTATTTCTACATTAACAACATTTGTAGCACCATCACTTACTTTTGTTCCTATCGGTATGTTTGAGCAATCTAATAATTTAGTGAATGTCAGATTTAATGGCTATGAATCAATTGGAAACAATGCGTTTGAAGCGACAAAGGTAGAAAAATTATATGGTATTGATGGAATCGAATATCAATTGAATAACATTAGCTATATTGGTGAAAATGCTTTTGCTTATTCATCATTAACTAGCTTAGTAATTTCAGATTTACATAATGATTTTGAAATTGGCGAAGGAACTTTTGATAATTGTAGATTTTTAGAAAATGTCGAAATTACCACAACTGGAGATATTACAATTAACAGGAATGCTTTTGATAATTGTATTAGTTTAAGCACGTTAAAACTAGTTGCTAATCAAGTAACATTTAATGGATCTGTATTCTATAATGATGTTTCTTTAGGAGATGGTATAACTATAACAGAAACTGATCCTAATTATGTTGTAGATAATGGGGTTATATACACAAATGATCATAGTTGTTTGGTGTATTACCCTTCAGCATTAATTGGAGCTACTTATACGATTCATAATGATTGTACTCAAATATATGAATGCGCATTCTATAAGAGTGCATATCTATCTAATTTAATTATTAAAAACGCTAGTATAGTTGATAAAGAAGATGAAGCAATAGATGAGATGTTAGAGGATTTTGCAGTATACGTTCCAGGAGATTTATTCTTACAATATCAAAATGAATGGACAGATGTAACTATTAAAGAATATTCAGTTAGTGATGATAACTTTATTTATACATACAATTCTAATAAGAGTTTAACTATATCAGGATATTTAGGTAGTGATATCGATATTACAATACCAAGTGTTGTTGAATTCGGGGATGAACATACAGAGTATCCTGTGCAAAGAATTGGAAATAAAGCATTTGCATACAACTATGATATTACAAGAATTGATTTAGGGAATTCAATCAAAGAAATTGGAAGTAAAGCATTTAGTAATTGTTTAAATTTAGGAGAAGTAGTATTTGGTCGAGGTATAGTTAATATTAAATCATATGCATTCCAAGAGTGTGTAAATTTAACAACAGTTACTTTTGTGGATCATAATTGTTTCTTGGAAAAAATAGAAATGTGTGCATTCCAAGATTGTATTAATTTAGAAACAATTACATTACCAAGATATATTCAAGTGATTGAAAATTCAGCATTTAACAATTGTATCAATTTATCAAATATTTCATTTGGAAATAGTATTGAAGAAATCGGTGTAAATGCGTTCTATAACTGTAGAAGTTTAATTAGTTTAGATTTACCTTCATCAATAAGAAAGATAGAAAAACAAGCGTTCTATAACGACGATAAGTTAATATATGTAATTCTTAGATCTTTAAGCGTTCCTACTATTGATAAAGATACCTTTGCTGGAACAGTAACAGGATTTAAGATTTTCGTAGCAAATGAAGTACAAGGTGATTATAAATCAAATATTACTTGGAGAAATTATATTTCTCAAATTATTCCACTTGAAAATATTTGTAACGCTGTTGGATATGAAAAATATGTATTAGAAAAGATTACAAATGGATATAGATTAGTTTCATATATTGGTGGAGACACTGATGTAAATGTAACGATACATAGTAATATTTCAGAAGAAATTAATTTAATCGAAATAGGTGAATATTCAATTGGGCAATTTGTTGAAACACTAGTTATCGGTGAAGGGGTAACAAGCATAGCTCAAAGAGCATTTGTAAATGCATCTAGGTTAGAAGAAATTACTTTAGCTAGCACAATTAAAACAATTGGAGCATATGCATTTGAAAACTTACAAAGCTTAGAAACAGTTAATATTGTCAATACTGAAAGTAATAAGAGTCAATTAACAACGATTAATGAAAAAGCATTCTACGAATGCAGATCATTAAGAGAAATTATTTTACCAGAAAGTTTATTGCAAATCGGTAACTATGCCTTTGCTTCAGAATCAGAAATGGCATTAGAAAAAGTTGTATTTAAACATAAAAAATCATATAAAGAAAGACAAGATAATGTTGAAGTTCTAGTAAATACTGATGCGTCAATTAAGAGTATTGGATTATTCGCTTTCTATAACTGTAGAAATGTAAAGAATATGCTTATATATGCCGATGTAGAAAGCATTAAAGAAGGTGCATTTAAGAATTGTAGTAATTTACAAACTTTAATCTTAGATTCAACAAATGTGTATGCACAATTAGATAATAATTCAAATGAAACATTTAGTGGATGTAATAGATTGTTTGTAATTGTTCATAATACAATGCTTGCTCAATACACAAAAGATTGGGCAAATACAGTATCAAAAACAGAAAAATCAAAATTAACATCAGCTGAATTAATAATTGGTGATGGGTTAACTGGGTATTATGCATATCAAGTAATGTCAGAAAATAATAGAACAGTTATGGCTCTAGCATATTTGGGAACACCAATTTTAGATGGAAATTATAACTATCCACAAAACTTTATTAAGGCAATAGAAAACGATTTAATAGTATATGAAAACGAAATCACTGTACCAGAGCTTATTGAAATTACAAATAACAATAATACTAATTCATATTTTGTAACAAGAATTGGTGCTGCTGCAAATGGCTCAACAAATATTCCTAATGGACAATTTATTGGAAGAGAAACTACAAAGGTAACAATTTCACCAAGAATAACAGAAATTGGAGAAGATGCATTTAGAGATTGTTATTCACTACAAGAAGTTGTATTTACTGATAGAGATAGCACAGGTTTAGTAATTTCAAATTATGCATTCTACGGATGTACTGATTTAGAAAAGATGATTATTCCAAATACAGTTACAGAAATTAAAGATTATTCATTTGCTTACTGTACAAGCTTAACAGGATTAGATAGTAAATTTGTAATTCAAGAATCTATAAGCAATTCTCAAAACTTAATAATTGGTAAAAACACATTCTATTATTGTACTGGATTACAAGAGTTATACTTACCAAGACAAGTAGCATCTATTGGACAATATGCATTTAGTTATTGTGAAAACATGAATGAACTTAAATTCTCTGTATATTCAAGATTGGTTACAATTGGAGCATATGCATTTAGCTATTCAGGATTAGTTACAATCAATATTCCTGATACAGTTCAAAAAGTAAATAATTATGCATTTAGTAATTGTAAAAAGTTAAATTCAATTTACCTTAATAGAATTATTATGGAAGGTGTTAGCGCTGTAACTGAAACTGAAAGAAATGTATTTGCAGGATTAGATGATAGACCATTTATTAAAATCTTTGTTCCAGCAGATCAACAAGCAACATATGCATCCAAAGTCGGTTGGAGTGAAAAAATTGTTATAAAGAACCAATTTGATGATTCAGGGAAATACGCTTATTCACATGATTTTGAAGGACAAAACGCAGTAACAATTACAGCATACGTTGGAAATGAATCTTCAATAACCATACCAAGAACAATAACTATTAACGGGGCTACAAATGTAATTAGCGCTTTAGGAAGATATTTCCTGTATGATAACGTTGAAAGCGTTTCATTTGCTTCAAATAGTGAGATTATTAAGTTCAATGATCATGCATTCTATGGCAATAAGAAGATAAAATCTATTATCTTCCCGAATACAGTTACCGAATTAGGAGATAATGTATTCTATGGCTGTTCAAGCTTAGAAGAAGTAACTTTATCTAATTCACTTGTTGCAGTTGCATCTGGTACATTCCATAACTGTACATCATTAAAAGAAATTATTATTCCTCAATCTGTTCAATTAATTGGAAATGAGGCGTTCTCAAATTGTACAAGTTTAACAAGAATAACGATTAACTTTACAACAGCAAGTGATAACTTAGGTCAAAGTGCGTTTGATAATGTTGGAGCAAATTATGGTGGCAATTATGTAATAATTGTTCCACATACAGTTGCAAATTTATTTAATAACCAATGGAGTAGTGTATCTAGTCATATTGTATCAACAGCTAATGTTTCAGGAGACTTTGTGCTTGAAGCATATCAAGATGGATGGGCATTGAGACAATACTCTGGTAAATTAGTAGATTTAAATTTGGTTGAATTGACAATTGCTGGAAAGAAGATTAAAAAGCTTAATGAACATTCATTAATTGGATTTGATAACATTAAGAGCATTATAGTTATTGCTGGAACAATTTATCCAGATGAATATTATTTAAAAATTACGGAAATGCAAGAATAATTGTCGAAAGACATAAAAATATAAAGCGAGGCAAAAAATGGAATTTTATACTACAGATATAGCTGGAAGAAAAGAAGATTTACCGATTCTTTCAATTGGTAATGGTGTTAGGATTGCATTCTTTAATTTACATGGCAATCAAGAACTAACTGAATTTTGTGGAGCAAAGTTAGCTGAAAGAATTAAAGAATATAACGTTGATGTTGTTATTACAGCAGAAAGTAAGGGATTGCAACTTGCTCACGTTGTTGCAAGAAACCTCAATCAAAATTTATATGCAGTTGCAAGAAAATCTAAAAAGTTATACATGCAAGATGGTATTTCATCGACAGTAAAATCAATAACAACAGCAGATGAACAAATTTTATATTTATCAAAACATGATGTTGATTTAGTTAAAGGAAAAAGAGTTGCTATTGTAGATGATGTAATATCAACTGGTGGTAGTTTAATTGGTTTAGAACAATTAGTAGAAAAAGCTGGTGGAATAATTGCTTGTAAAGCATTTGTTTTAGCTGAAGGCGATGCTAAAAATAAGAAAGATATTATTTATTTAGGAGATATTCCTCTATTATAAATTCAATAAAGGTAAATAGATGTCTATAAATGTATATTCATTAGGAAGTGGCTCTAAAGGGAATTGCTTTATTGTTTCAGATGGTAAAAGCAATATCATGATAGATGCAGGCTTATCAATCAATTCAATTATAAGAGGCTTACAAAAAATAGGCCTCGATATTTTTGATATAGCTGGAATTCTAGTTACCCACGAACATTCTGATCACATTAGATCAATCCAAGAAATGTCCAGTTATTCTAATGTCTATTCACATAAAGATACATTCAACGCAATTAATTCATATCTAGATGGTAGAGAAATAAATAATAAAATAGAAATAAATGAACAAAGCGAACTTGAAATTGGTTCCTTTTTTGTAAAGCCATTTAATGTTTTTCACGATGCTGCTCATCCATTAGGATTTAATATTTTTAGCGGTAATGAAAAACTATCATACTTAACTGATACTGGAAAGATCACAGACAATATGAAGCAGAAAATAAAGGGAAGTGATATTTTAGTTATTGAAAGTAATCATGATATAGAGATGTTAAAAAAAGGCGTATATCCATATGTCCTAAAAAAAAGAATTCTTTCAGAAACTGGACACCTAGCTAATGTAGATTGTGCTAAAACTGTTCTTGATTTAGCAAAGAATAATACTAAAAAAGTTTTACTAGCTCATCTAAGCGAAAACAATAATTTAAAAGAACTAGCTTATTGGGAGACAGAAAAACTTTTACAAGCAAATGGCGCGACAAAAGAAGATGTAGAACTAAAGGTGGCAACACAACGAGAGATAATAATTATTTAAAACAGAATACCTAAACAACACAAAAGGAACACCAAAACAAGGGATACAAACAAATGATAACAAAGAAAGCAAATCAAATATATAGTGTAATAACAATAATAACAGGATTAGTTGGTCTTGTTGTTATTTCAACTATTTTTGCCTTTTTTAAACTAGACACGACTTCTAATTTATACATATACATTTCATATGCAATAGCTCCAGTTTGGTATATATTGACATATTTTGTTTTAACATTTGGATTTTTCAAAATTCCTAAAACTGACTTTATTTCAAAAAAAGATTTTAATCCAATGTTCTTTGTATTTGGATTAACCGCCGCTGTATCTTTGTTTTTCTTTGCAATACTACCAAATAATTATGTATCACTATTTATTGCCAAAATTGGATCATCAGCAACTGTTCCATTACCACAGATGGATAATGCTGGAAACATCATATTAGCAAACATAATAATCTGTGTTATGCCCGCAGTAGCAGAAGAACTTATGTTTAGAAAAGCAGTTTGTGATGGTTTAAGTAATATTGGAGAAATAAAAGTAATCTTTTTATCTGGTCTTATATTTTCTTTAGCACATTTTAATTTAGCTCAAACGGTACACCAATTTATTTTTGGTTGCATATTAGCCTTTATGTATGTAAAGACAAAGAACATTTTTGTAACTATGATTATGCATTTAGTAAACAATGCTCTTGCTCTTAACCTAACTGCATTTACTAATCAAGATATTTGGGTAGGATTTAACACAACCACAATTGTTTGCTGTGCTGTTGGCTTAGCCACATTAGTAGCAAGTATTTTATTATTCTTGTTATATCTAAAACGCAAGAAGAATGATTCGATAGTAATTAATAATGAAGAAAATGAAACTGAAAGTGTTCAAAACGAAAAAATAAACGTATTAGTTTTTGTGCTTATAGCTATATTAGTAGTAGTGTGGGGTATTTCACTTGCTTTATCGCTTATACCAAGTGCAAAGTAATTTAAGTATTATTAAATATTTATGTAATATAATTGGGAAGATTAAAGGGGAAAATGAAAACACAATTTAGACAATACGAAAAAATGTCAAAGACAATGAAATTTGGGTTAACCCTATATATTGCATTGTTGTTTGTTATAGTAGGTAGAATGATTGTCAGCAACTTAAATATTGCTGATAACTATATTACTATAATCTTTACTTGTATTGTCCAAGTATTTGGATTTGGTATAGTTCCGCTTGTTTTATGCATTATCTTAAACAAAAGAAATCCATTAGTAGCATATAGAGTCAATTTTAAAATTAACCCAGCAATTTACTTTTTAGCAATTCCAATGGGCTTTTTACTTTACCTTATGACTATTGGTGTTTCAAC
>JAIKVY010000213.1 GCA_024685275.1 Clostridia bacterium | reverse complement strand
AGGAATGAATTTATATAATCTTAATCACTCTAAAAAAGCAATTAAAGTATTAGAAAAAGCTATTGTTTTTGAAGGGGAAAAATCTTGTCTTTTATATAAAACATATTTTGGTTCTGAAAATGATATTTCAGTCGCTTGTTGTGGCTCAAATTTATCAGCATATCAAGTTCAATTATTACAAGAAGCTGGAGCAAAAGAAATTATAATTGCATTTGATAGACAGTTTCAAGAAATTGGTGATGTTGAATTTAAGCATTTAACAAAAAATCTAATGAAAATTAAATCAAAGTATGGTAATCAAGTAAATATCTCATTTATATTTGATAAAAATATGATTACAGGATATAAGTCGAGCCCAATAGATGAGGGAAAAGAAAAATTTTTACAGCTTTTTAAAGAACGAATTATATTATAGGCCGATAGTTTTGGGTAAAAATATAAAATTCTCATATTAGATTTTTTATAATATAATAAAGAAAGAAAAAGGAGAGATATTATGGAAAATTTAATAGGTAAAAAATTTAATAAATTAACTGTTATTGATGGTCCAATTAGAAAGAAAAATAAAATATATTGGACATGTCAATGTGAATGTGGTAATATAAAAGATATCCGATCAGATGGCTTAAAAAATGGATCTACTAAAAGTTGTGGATGCTATAAAATAGAAAAATTTATAGAAGCTAATAAAAAACGTCAAACATTAGATTTAACTAATCAACGTTTTGGAAAATTAATTGCACTTAAATTAGATCCAGTTAAAAGAACCCCAGATGGTCGTAGAGTATGGTTATGTCAATGTGATTGTGGGAATAATTGTTATGTAGATACCCATAGTTTACAAGAAGGTAAAAAAAGTTCTTGTGGTTGTTTAATTTCTAAAGGAGAATTTATAATAGAACAACTATTAAAAAAACATAATATACCTTATGAAAAACAAAAAACTTTTATAGATTGTCGTTTTGAAGATACTAATTATTTAGCAAGATTTGATTTTTGGGTAGACAATAAATATCTTATAGAATATGATGGAGAACAACACTTTTATTATAAAGATAATCCTCATACTTGGAATACGAAAATGAATTTTGAAATTACTAAAGCACATGATAATTACAAAAATCAATGGTGTCAAGAACATCATATTCCAATAATTAGAATCCCATATACAAAAATAAATAATATTACAATAAATGATTTAATTTTATAGGAGGTGTTATGATGAAAGGAGGTTGAATTTCGTATGGAATATCAACTAAAAAAATCATTGCTCCCACAGAAGGATAGTTATAACGTGGTAGAGCGGATATTTGCAACTCGAGGAGTAGATCCTCAAGATATTGAACATTATTTACATACAACCGATGAT
The DNA here is from genome assembly GCA_024685275.1 of Clostridia bacterium. Lineage (GTDB taxonomy): Bacteria > Bacillota > Clostridia > Christensenellales > DTU072 > CAG-1782. Next base: position 1,256 of record JAIKVY010000213.1, on the reverse strand, counting down.
GACATATTAGATCCAGAATTAATTGATAATATTCAAGATGGAGCAAAAATGCTGGCAAAGCATATTGCCCTAAATGATGATATATTGGTACAAGTAGATAGTGACTGTGATGGTTTTACATCATCAGCTTTTTTAATTAATTATTTAAATTGTTTGTTTCCTGGATATGTGCAACACAAGGTCCATTACCGCATACATCCTGGAAAACAGCATGGAATTACTCCAGATATGATTCCATGGATATTGGAAAAAGGATATAAACTAATAGTTGCACCAGATTCAAGCAGTAATGACTATGACCAACATAAAATTTTAAAGGAGAATGGAGTAGATGTGTTGGTTATTGATCATCATGAGGCTGAAAAAGTTTCAGAAAATGCTTGTATAATTAATAATCAATTATGTGATTATCCAACAAAATCATTATCTGGTGTTGGTATGGTTTATAAATTTTGTTGTTATTTCGATAAAATGGTAGATGCTGATTATGCTAATAACTTTTTAGATTTAACGGCATTAGGTTTAGTCGGAGATATGATGGATATCCGAGATTTTGAAACCAGACACTTAATTTTAAAGGGATTAAAAAGAATTAGAAATCCTTATTTTAAAGAAATGTGTAAGGTTCAAGATTATTCCATAACTCGCGCTGGAGGGTTATGTCCATTTGCATTAAGCTTCTATATCGTTCCTCAAATTAATGGAACTATTAGAGTGGGAACTTTAGAAGAGAAAACACTACTTTTTGAAGCGATGTTAGATTATCGTGCTTACGAACAAATTCCTTCAACAAAAAGAGGAAGTAAAGGACAACTTGAGACTCGCGTAACCCAGGCTTGCCGCAATTGTACGAATTTAAAAAGAAATCAAGATAAATCAGTAAATGAAAATATTGAAATTATTGAAAAAATCATTCAAGATAAACATTTAGATGATAATAAAATTATTGCTGTAAAATTAGGAACTGAATATAATACCGATCCAAATTTAACAGGTTTAATTGCTAATAAATTAATGGCTCAATATCAACATCCTTTCTTACTTCTTAAAGAATATGAAGAAGAGGGAAAAATTGTTTGGCGAGGTTCTGGTCGAGGCTATGAAACTTCTACTTTTAATGATTTAAGAAGTTTCATTCGAGAAAGTGGTTATGCTAGTCTTGCAGAAGGACATGCTAATGCTTTTGGAGTTGCCTTTGATGATGATAAATTTACACAATTTATTGATTATTCTAATAAAGAATTAGCAACTTGTAA
>JAIKVY010000205.1 GCA_024685275.1 Clostridia bacterium | reverse complement strand
GAAGCATCTGATTTACTCATCAATATAGATGGTCTGCTCTTTACAGACATTATACTATTAATAATCTTGATACTAGATTCTATATTGTTCATAATTCAAACCTTATTTTAAAACTTCGATATCTTTATTTACTTTAATTTTACTAAATTTGCATATCCGTTTCAAGTAAAATAGTTTACCACAACTATCTTTGATTAATAAAAAATATACAGTGAACAATATTTTATTTGAAAAATTCAGATGAAAATTGATACTTCCCTTTTCCTTCAACTGAAACAACAGCACATATTGAAAGAAGTTTTTTCAACAACTCTGAAGCTGGAGATTTTGTAATATCTAATATCTTAGCAATATCCATTCTTCCAAATGATTTATCAAAACCTAATTGCTTCAAAAGTTTTAATACATTATTTGTAGTTCTAACCGATAAACCGGCCTCCACTAATCGATCAAAGTCCTGTTTAGCATGTCCAAGGTCCTGTTTAATATCATTATAGTCCTGTTTAAGTAATCTATTGCGAATATGAAGTTCTCTATTATGAAGTGAATTATTCTCTCCAAGTAATAAATTTTTCAGAAACAATTCAAGATATTCTGTTGTTTCGTGAATCCCTTTTTGTAAATTGGTATAATTAGCTCGAACCATCGCATTTCGGAAATACCAAGCATTTTTAGCAAAAATATTATTAGTTACATTAAATCCAAGCGCCTGTAAATATTTAATGAAAAAAACCGCAGTAGTCCTTGTATTCCCTTCCCCAAAAGAATGTATTTGCCATAGACGAGATATAAATAGAGCTAGATGTTTAATAACTTCATCCATAGGTAGTCCTGCATACTTAAATAATTTTTCTTGTTCTATATCATACTCTAATGTAGCATATAACTGTGACCAACTACCATATATTACTGTATCACCATCCAATACCCATTCTTGTTTTGTAATATTATAATCTCGTATTTTTCCAGCATGTTTATAAATACCATCAAATAATCTCTTATGAATAGAAATATACTCCATCACAGAAAATGTAAATCCCTTTTCTGCAATAATAGTAGTTATGCGTGAAGAGACCTTATCCGCTTCTTCGGTGCGTGGTTCTTCTTGCTTGCGATTAGTTTTATAATAAGAATCGATAAGTTCCTGTGCTTCGGAAAAAGTAATCTCTCCCTCAATACTTTTTAAAGCAGTTTGTTTGAGATAATCAGACGTTTTCAAGCCATCTACTGCCTGTAAGCCAATTGCAGTATACCAAGCATAACTACGTTCTTGTTTTGATGGATCTTTTTCTCGTAAGTATTCTTCAAATGGATCTTTTTTAGACATTATTATTCCTCTATGTATTATATCAAATTCAACCGCATTACAATTACAACATTTTAGTAATATAGTCGCTATTCAAACGGATTCATTACCATATCTATTATAGCACATTTTGCCTTTTATAGCAAGGTAATGTATAACTATCATTACAGTGAAAATGACTCAAATATTAAACAAAACTGAATAAAAACATAATTATTATACATAATATTAGTGATAGAAAATAGGAAATTTACGATAAAATTTCTGGTCGGAGTGACAAGATTTGAACTTGCGACCTCTTGGTCCCGAACCAAGCGCGCTACCAACTGCGCTACACCCCGAAACAACAAAAATAATATATCACTTATTATCTATTATTTCAAGAAATCAATGATATATTTATTCGCTTTATTTGTATTATTATGAAAAGTTAAATTATATAATTATCCCCGCCTGTTGGATTTGTTTTCATTAAATCAGCAATAGTAATTCCATCAAAATAATTTTTTACAAGATTATAAAAATTTTCCCACATTGGTAATGTTCTACATTCTGCAACTCTACTGCATGGTTCTGCATTTTTTTCCAAACAAGAAATTGGCGCTAAATCCCCTTCTGTTAATCGTAAAATATCTCCAACAGTTATTTTTTCAGGACTTCTTTTGAGTTTATATCCGCCACCCTTACCATGTTGTCCTTCAAGTAAACCAGCTTTTGCTAAATCGGTCATTATTCCTTCCAAATATTTCTGAGAAATCTCTTGTCTTGAGACAATATCTTTAAGTGGTATATAGTTTTCACTATTATGCTCAGCTAAATCAATTATTACTCTTAATGCGTATCTACCTCTTGTTGAAATCTTCATTTATTTATGCCCTTTTTGAATTTATTACTTTATTATACCATTGCACCATGATATATGTCATGATGCAACGGTATTTTGTTTTAATCTTGGAATAATGGTGTAGATAAATATCTATCTCCAGTATCTGGTAATATAACAACAATATTTTTACCTTTATTCTCAGGTCTTTTAGCGATTTCTATTGCTGCCCACGTTGCAGCACCAGCTGATATACCAACCAAAACGCCCTCTTTTTTACCTATAAGTTTTCCGATAGAAAAAGCATCTTCGTTTGCTACAGGTATTATTTCATCGTATATTTTGGTATTTAAAACATCTGGTACAAATCCTGCTCCAATTCCTTGAATCTTATGTGGGCCAGGTATACCTGTTGATAATACAGCACTAGTTTTAGGCTCTACAGCAACAACTTTAACATTTGGTATTTTACTCTTTAAATATTCCCCTGTACCTGTTATAGTTCCACCAGTTCCTACACCAGCAACAAAATAATCTACTTTACCATCAGTATCTTCAAATATTTCTGGGCCTGTTGTTTCTCTATGGATCTTAGGGTTTGCTGGATTTACAAATTGTCCAGGAATAAAACTATTTGGAGTTTCTTTTGCAATTTCCTCAGCTTTTGCAATAGCCCCTTTCATTCCCTTTGTCCCATCTGATAAAACTAATTCAGCTCCATATGCTTTCATTAATTGTCTACGTTCAACAGACATTGTTTCAGGCATAACGATTATAATTCTATAACCTTTAGCTGCTGCTATAGACGCAAGTCCTATTCCAGTATTACCAGACGTTGGTTCAATAATAACAGAACCTTGTTTTAATAATCCTTTTTCTTCAGCATCTTCTATCATTGCTTTAGCAATACGATCTTTAATTGAACCAGCTGGATTAAAATATTCTAACTTAGCTAATATTTTAGCTTGTAAGTTAAACTCTTTCTCAATATGAGTTAATTCTAATAATGGTGTTTTACCAACGAGTTGATCTGCAGATGTATAAATTTTAGTCATTTTTTTATTTCTCCTTTTATTTTATTAATATACTTGTTTTATTTAATTGCTGCAAAACCTTCTTCAAGATCTGCAATAATATCATCAATATGTTCTGTTCCAATTGATAAACGAACTGTGTTAGGCTTAATCCCAGCTTTTAATAACTCTTCTTCACTTAACTGAGAATGAGTTGTTGATGCCGGATGTATTACCAATGATTTTACGTCAGCAACATTTGCTAAAAGACTAAATAACTTTAAACTTTCAGTAAATTTCTTTGCTTCTTGTGCTCCACCCTTTACTTCAAAAGTAAATATTGATGCTGCTCCGTTTGGAAAATACTTATCATATAATTCTTTTTGTTTACCTTTTTCAAGTGATGGATGGTTAACTTTTTCTACTTGTGGATGATTCTTTAAATAATCAACTACTTTTAGAGCATTTTCTACATGTCTTTCCACACGAAGTGATAATGTTTCTAATCCCTGTAATAACAAAAATGAGTTAAATGGTGATATAGTTGCACCTTGATCTCTCATTAATGTAGTACGTAATTTTATTATATATGCTAAATTACCACATGCTTCTGTAAAAACAACGCCATGATATGATGGATTTGGTTTGCTTAATCCAGGGAATTTATCATTTTGTGCCCAATTAAATTTACCAGAATCTATAACAACTCCACCCATAACAGTTCCATGTCCACCAATAAACTTTGTAGCAGAATGAACAACAATATCAGCACCATGTTCAATTGGCCTGAGATAATATGGCGTTGCAAATGTATTATCAACTATAAATGGAACACCGTTTTCATGAGCTATACGTGACACTTCTTCAATATTAATTATATCAGAATTTGGATTACCTAAAGTTTCTGCATAAAATAGTTTAGTATTAGGTTTTACTGCTTTAGCAAAATTTTCTGGATTTGATGGATCTATAAATGTTACAGAAAGTCCTTGATCCTTTAATGTATGTTCTAATAAATTAAATGTGCCTCCATATAAATTAGAAGAAGCAACAATATGATCTCCTGCAGTTGCAATATTTTGAATAGCATACGTTATTGCTGAAGAGCCTGATGCCGTAGCAAGTGCTGCTGCACCTTTTTCTAAAGCTGCTATTCTCTTTTCAAATACATCACTCGTTGGATTCATTAATCTAGTATATATATTCCCACCTTCTGTTAAACCAAATCTTCCAGCTGCTTGTGCTGAATCTTTAAAGACATATGATGTAGTTGCATATATTGGAACTGCTCTAGCATCAGTTGCCGAATCTGGCTGTTCTTGTCCTACATGTACTTGTAATGTTTCAAATTTATATTCTTTCATTTTTTTAATCTCCTTTTTATTGTTTTTATTGAATGTTTTTTTATATTACTGACAACATCGAAAACACATTCGACCAAATCGGAAATTCTTTCTAACAAGTTCAATTAATAGTTCTTTCATTTTTACCCTTTTACCTACTTGCTTGATAGGTTATTCAAATATTATCATATTAAAATATACCTGTCAAATATTTTTTCAATTTTTTATAATTTAAAAATCAAATAATATTCTTTCTCTGATTTGCGTAAAAATTATTAATTTTTCAAATTTTCACTATTTATTTTTTTAAAATATAGTTTTATAATTAATATGATTTAATTCACATAAAAAATGGAGGGACACATGTGGTTATTTGAAAAGCCTATTGCACATAGGGGTTTACATAATAAAGAATTAACAGAAAATTCTATGGGAGCATTCAAAAATGCATTAGATCATGGATACAATATCGAAACAGATGTTCATTTACTCAAGTCTGGTGAAGTTGTTGTTTTTCATGATGATTCTTTAAAAAGAGTTTGTGGAAAAAATGTTAAAATTAAGGATTTAACATTGGATGATATTAAGGGTGATAATTATCTACTTCCAAATGGTGAACATATTCCACTTTTTACAGAAATGCTTGAATTAGTTGATGGTAAAACTGGTATTTTATTAGAATTAAAACTTAATGGATTTAATTACGACCTAGAAAAAGCAGTGCTACCTTTAATTAAAGGAAAAGAATCTTGGATTGCTGTTCAAGCTTTTAACCCATATAGTATTATTTGGTTTGCAAAAAATGCTCCGGAATTCTATAGAGGTTTATTATCATTACCAATTTTAGGTTGTGATGTATATATGTATGCAAAGAGAATGAAACCACATTTTATTTCTTATGAAATTAGTGGTGCTAAAAAGATGAGAGCTTGGACTGACAAAAATGGTATGAACCTACTCTGTTGGACAATTAGAGATGAAAACAAATATGCTGCTGCATTAGATAACAAAATTAATAATATTATTTTCGAAACTATTGATTTAGATAAATTAGAGTTTTCTATGGATAAACTTGCTAAACCATATGATAATGAAAATAAGTACAACGACTAGTAGTATATAGTTTAAATCTATTTATAGTTAGAGGCCATATTAATTATGGCCTCTTATTATTATATAATAGATTTGTAGATAAATTACTTATTGTTTGTTTCTATAAAAGTAGCAACATTTTTCTTAATTATTTCAAAGAACTCCTCTACTACCTTTTTATCTTCATCATTACCTTTAATAGCTATAGTCATTGTTACAACATTGTTAAGTGTTGTTAAAGCTAATTGCATATATGGTTTATACTTAACAGCACCTGTCATAAAACCATCTATTAAATTTGCATCTCCTAATTTCAAAAGTGTTGGGTTTAATAACCCAATATTTGACATTCCTATAAGAGGATTCATATATCCTATTTTTATAGCTGTCTCACTTATAATATGTGGAAATACAGCATATGCTAATTTTAATAATGGTAAACTATACAATCCAATAAATGGATCATCTTTACTTTTTCTAACAGATCTAATTACGTTTATTAGTGTATCATTAATTGTTTCACCTTTATTATCTACAGAAACAACCATAAATCCTGTATGATTTGTTAATCCAGTATTCTGACCAGACTCAACAATATGCCTTCTTAAATCAACCATACAAGGAATCGATAACTTTTCATCGTCATTAAATTTTCCAATTTCATACAGTGAACGAATATAAAACGCAAGCATTAAATCATTTATTGTTACACCAAGATTTTTTCCTATATTTTTAATTTTTAAAAATGATTCTTCTTCTATTTTACTTCTAAGAATCATTGTTTTATCTTTATCGCTTTTTTCGGTTAATGGAAATCTATGCTCATCTTTTACAGCACTAATATTTTTGTATAAGTTCTTTGCTATTTCCTTTTCTTCATCTGTTAAATTACTATATACTTCTTCCATTCCTCTACTGCCTGTTTTAATAGAAAAACTATGATCTTTATTTATTTGTTTATTATAGTTTTCAGCGAGCTTTTTCATGAAGTATTTAAAATCGCCACCATCCATACACATATGATTTACAATCATTGCTATGGCATAATAAGTTCCATCAGAATATATAGCAAATTTATACTGAACATTGCTTTCAATTGGAATTGTCTTTGTAATAAAACTATCTATGGCATCATATAGATTATCAACGTTCAAATCAACTGTTAATATATCATTTATTGTATAATCTTCTACTTCCCAATATGGTTCAACAGCATTTACTTTAAAAGATGAATGCAAAACAGGAGTTTTTTCTGTCGTCCATATTAAAACCTGTTTCATTGCTTCTACATCAATTGGAGCATCATATATTTGGACACAATGTACCATTCTATCGTAAAAATCTCTAAACAAAAATTGCATTTTATCCCATATTTCTGCTTTTAATATTTTTGCCATATCAATCCTTTATTAATATTAATCATCCCAATTAGTCCAATATGCTGGATCTGTTTTAACATATTTATCTTTAATCTTTTTATCTTCTTCCTTATTCTTCTTTTTATTATTAATTACTACAAAAGATATAATTTCTGCTAGAGCAAATACAACTCCAACTAAACATAAAAGCCAACCGATATGCCAAAACGAATTAAGTAACAATCCTAACATAACGTATACAATAACAAACGTAATTTCAATCATTATGGGTAGTTCAATCCATTTAATTTTTGATCCAGTAAAAAATGAAATTATTGTATCAACACAAAGTATTAAAAATACCATTGCTAAAAATGTCATCCAAGAACCATTTAGTTTAATAACAAGTTGTAGTATTAAGAAAGTAAATACAGATACTAGAATTTCAAATATAACAAGTAGTATTCTAAAGACAACATATTTCTTCTTTATTGCTAAAGAAACTCCTTTGTACATAATAAAAACGCTAATATTAATAAATATCCCCCCAACTATAATTAACCATGTAGGATGCCAAATATGAGCTAAAAATCCAACTAATAAATATGTAATAGTAACAGCTAAAACAACAAATAATGAAACTAAAACAGCAAATAATGTAAATCTTTTTTTCTTATCAGTTTTTATTTCAGTTTCTTCAAATTTGATTAAATCTTTTTCAATATCAACATAATCATCAAGTACAGTATCAATGATAAGTTCTTCATCTGTCATGCCCTTAATCTTCAATTCTTGAACTCTATTAAGCATATCTTTATATATTCTTTTTCTATATTCCATCGCTGCTTTTGTCGGTGAAATCTTTTTAAATTCTTCTTCTAAAAACTTTTTAAATTTTTCTTCCATGCTATTACTTTCCTTTTCATTATAACTATCTTTATATTAACAAATACATAACTATTATAGCAAATTAATTAATTTAGTTTATATCTAAATCTAATTAATCATAAAATAATGACTAGCCAAAAAACAATATGGCTAGTCAAATTATCAACTTTAAATAGCAATTAAATTTACTCTTAATCTATGTTATCATCATCTTCTAATAATGTATCATCAATTAATCTTCTAGAATAAACCTCAAATGAACCACTTGGTTTAACAATAATACTTGTAGCTCCTCTTTGTGTTGATTTTGATGCAATCATTGGATAAGCAATATAGTCGATTGACATTCCATATGTTAATCTAATATATCTACCTTCACCAATTATTAAATCTTTTTCTGCTTGATCAAACACACGATCCTCAGGTTCATCACCATCTGGTGATCCTAAGCCGTTATATAACAAAGAGAAATTGTTAAGATGGTCATGACCACAGAATATCGCTTTTGTGCTGCCTAATAAAATTGCTTCCTCAAATAATTCGCTATTATTTATACCACTATATACAACCCTTCCAGATTCTCCAGCATCTCCAAATTTTACAATTATGTTTTCATTATCTTTTCTTCCATTTTCAACATAGTTCTCCCATGCTACTCTGAACTCTTCTAATGGAATGTGGAAGAATAACATAGAATCAGGCAAATAACCATATTTTGTTTCAAGTGACATTAATTGTGAATAATACCAATCTATTTGAACTTTGTGAATATGATCGTAGTCACGTAGAAATCCTTTTTCATATGAACCAGAATCAATACCCATTAATACTTTATTAATAGAACCATCTGTTTTTTCAATTGTAATAATTTGATTTCCATATCCATATCCATTTTCTAATTGTGAATAGTTTTCGTTGCGTCCTTGACCTGAATAATGTGGATCCTCTACATACAAACAATGTGGATTAGATTCTTTATGTGTTACATACCAATTACTGATATATGCTCTGTCATGTAATGAATATACTTCCGTATCATGATTTCCAAATACGAATGTCCAATAAACTCCTAGTGATTCCATTAATGCTGAGAACATTTCAACTGGTGGTTCGTTATTAATTGTTCCTGATGAATATGGAACTGGCCAACCAATATCTCCTGTTACATAAACAAAATCTGGTTTTTCTTTTCTAATTAGAGTTTCAACAGCTTTTAAAGCCCAATTATCTTTTTGTGTTGATAAGAATCCTGCTCCAATATGAACATCTGTAATTTGAGTAATTTTAAAATCACCATCAGTTACAAATTTATAGTGTCCCATAATAGATGTATAATCTGCATCACCCTCATGTTCAAAATATTCTTCTTCTGTTATAGGAGTACCATTACGATAATACTCTGCTTCTACCCAAGTTGGAGTTAATTGATTTGTATATTCAATTGCTTCAACACTTCTGCAATATTCCAAATTAGATTTTCTTCCAATAAAACCTATTAAGAAACAAGTTCCAAATGCTAATGCAATTATTACAATGATAGCAACAACTGTAATTAAAAATATTTGCCAACCTTTTAGTTTTCTAGGTTGTTTTAAGGTTTTTTCATTGGCCATTTATTCTTCCTCACATTTTAATAAATTTAACCTTGAATAAAGATTATGTGTATGTAAGATATATTCAAATATATTTTCTACCTTTAAATCATACCCTTTTTTTACAATTATTTCAATAGTTATATACTTTTCGTTTTCTCCATAATCATCAAAAGAAATAAATTTAATCTCTTTTACACCTTCTATCTCTAAGATATAATTCTCTATTTCTTCTTTTGCTTTATCATCTAGCGAAGCACCTAAAATCTTAATAAATCCATTTTTACAAAGAATTACGCCGCCTACTAGCATTATTATACTTACAATAATTCCAAATACAGCATCCAGTCTTAAACTAATGTATCTCATTGAAACTAGACCAATTAAAGACATTGTTGAAACACCAATATCTAATAAACTATCATAAAATGCACATTTAAGAACATCACTTTTGTACTTGTTATAAAAACACTTATAATAGATAGCCAACGCTATTTTAGAAACAATTGCTCCCACAGTTACACCAAAATATAACCACTTAAAATTAATAGGACTTGATAAGGCAAATCTATCGAGAGATCTAAATAAAAAAGTTATTCCAATTATTACCATTGCAACAGCAATTAACAAAGAAACAACATATTCTAATCTACCAAAGCCATGAGATAATCTTTTGCTTTTTACATTTTTCATGATTAGAAAGAAACACAGAACTGCAACAGCTGTAACTAACGAATCAGCTAAACTATTGTACGAATCTGAAATTACACTTACACTGCTAGCTGCTAAACCGACATATAATTTTGCTCCAAAAAGAACTAAATTGAATATTGTAGCAATAAGCATAATAAGCATTATTCTTTTATTTCTTTCTTTTTTTGATAAACTGAATTCTTCTATCATATTTTTCCTAAAGTGTTTTTCTAAATTCATTAAATTTTTCAATCAAATGTTTTTCTGTTAATTTAATATTTTCATCAAAACTCAAAGTATCGTCATATAACGAATATACTTTAGTATTTACTGGAATTTTATCAACTAATCCAGCTTTCCCACAAAAAACTGCAACTTTAATATTCTTTTCTAGAGATTTAGAAATGATAGTACCACAAATTTTTCCACCTAACGATGTATTATCAAATTTTCCTTCTCCTGTTATCACATAATCAATATCTTTAGAAATGTTTTCAAAATCAATTAGTTTTAAGAAAAACTCTGCTCCACTTATTAATGTTCCTTTTAAAAAGTTTTTAAATGCAAAACCTAACCCACCAGCGGCTCCACAACCTTGTGAATCAGGATTTTCAAAAAGTATTGTACAAAATTGTAAGAATTTTTTCATGTTATCTTCTAATAACTCAATATCCTCATCTGATGCACCCTTTTGTTTGGCGAAAGTTTTAGAACAACCTTTTGGGCCGACTAATGGATTTTCAACATCACATAAAATTGTAAATGAAACATCTTTTATGTTTTTATTCAACTGCTTTAAATCGACTGCAACTATATCACCTAGATTACATCCTGTTGGAATAAATTCATTTGCTTCTTTATCATAAAATTTTGCACCTAAAGCTACTAACATTCCACACCCAGCATCATTAGTTGATGACCCACCTAAGCCAATTACTATATCATTACATCCAGCATTTATTGCATCTAATATTTGTTCTCCCATTCCAAGTGTTGTTGTTAGTTTAGGATCCTTTATTTCAGTATCAGGTAATCCAGAAGTATTTGAAACTCCAATATATGCTGTTCTTTTTTTAATGCCAAATGTTGCAACTTTTTTTGTAAAATTACCATCTGTATATTTTGAAGTAATAATTGTCGCTCCCGTTATCTTTGATATTATATTTGAGAAATTATCACCACCATCAAAAGCTGGAAAATACTTTACTGTATTCTTTTCATCTTTAGATAACTGATTAATTATTAATTCACAAAACTTATCTGCATCTAGTGAACCTTTAAAACTATCTGGAACTAACAAAAATTTCATTTACAATACCCCTCTATTCATAGTCTTTTGTTTGACATCAAATTTGAATTTTATTATAATCTACAAAACATTTTAAATCAATACAAAAAATTATATTTTTTGAGTACAAATGGAGAGATACAAATGGGTTACACAATTACAGAAAAATTGCTAATGAAAGCTGCTGGTGTTGATTCTGTTAAACCAGGACAGTTAGTTCTTGCCAATTTAGATATGGTTTTAGGAAATGATATTACTACTCCCGTAGCTATTAAGGCACTTGAAGATCACAATGTTGATACCGTTTTTGATAACAAGAAAATTAGTATTGTCTTAGATCACTTTGCACCAAATAAAGACATTAAAGCTGCTGAACAATGTAAACAATGCAGAGATTTTGCAAACAAACATGGAATTGTTAATTTCTATGATGTTGGATATATGGGTGTTGAACATGCTTTACTCCCTGAAAAAGGAATTGTTAAAACAAGCGATGTTATAATCGGTGCTGATTCTCATACTTGTACATATGGAGCTCTTGGTGCTTTCAGTACAGGTATTGGTTCAACAGATATGGCTATGGGAATAGCAACTGGAAAAGCTTGGTTAAAAATTCCTAGTCAAATAAAAATAGTCCTATCAGGAAAACTCAATAAATATGTTTCAGGTAAGGATTTAATTCTTCACTTAATAGGCATTTTAGGCGTTGATGGCGCAACATATAAAACTCTTGAATTTACTGGTGAAGGTGTAAAATCTCTTAAAATGGATGATAGATTTTCTATCTGTAATATGGCCATCGAATGTGGCGCTAAAAATGGTATTTTTGCATATGATGAAATAACTGCTGAATACGAGAAAGGAAGAGTTACTGCTCCATTCACTCCTTTTTACTCAGATGAAGACGCTAAATATGAAAAAGTAATTAATATTAACCTTTCTGAACTTAAACCTACTGTTTCATTCCCTTCTCTACCATCAAATACTCATACTCTTCCACTTAGTGAAAAAGTTAAAGTTGATCAAGTATATATCGGAAGTTGTACAAATGGTAGATTAAGCGATATAGAAAAAGCAGTTAGTGTTATTGGAAGTCATAAAGTACATAAAGGTGTTAGATTAATTGTTGTTCCAGCAACACAACAAGTATATTTAGATTGTGTTAAATTGGGATATGTAGAAAAAATAATTAACGCCGGTGGTGTTGTTTCTACTCCAACATGTGGAGCTTGTCTAGGTGGATTTATGGGCGTTTTAGCCCATGGAGAAGTATGTATTTCTACAACAAATAGAAACTTCGTTGGAAGAATGGGTGATACAACAAGTAAAATTTATTTAGCAAATCCTGAAGTTGCAATGGCAAGTGCTATAAATGGATATATCTCTTCACCTGAAGAACTATAATTTAAGGAGATAACGAAAATGAAAATATATAAATATGGCGATGATGTAAATACGGACTTAATTATTCCTGCAAGATATTTAAATATAGCAACTAAAGAAAATTTAGCAGCACATTGTATGGAAGATATTGATTTAGATTTTGCTAAAACTGTAGAAAAAGGTGATATTTTAATAGCTGGTAAAAACTTCGGATGTGGTTCTTCTCGTGAACACGCACCTATGGCAATTAAAGCTTGTGGCGTTAATATCGTTATTGCTGAAAGTTTTGCTAGAATCTTTTATAGAAATGCAATTAATATTGGTCTTTATATTATTGAATGTCCTGAAGCAGCAAAAGAAATATCTGTTAATGATGATATTGATGTTGATGTTAAAACTGGAACTATTATTGACAAAACAACAAATAAAAAATACGTTGGTACTGCCTTCCCTGATTTTATTCAAAAAATTGTAGAAAAAGGTGGATTATTAAATTGTATTAGTGACTTTGGAGGTAAAAATGAATAAGAAAATAGCTTTAATTAAGGGTGATGGTATTGGCCCAGAAATAGTAGAATCTGCTGTAAGAGTATTAGATAGAATTGCTGAAAAATATAATCATAAATTTACATATGTAGATGCTCCTATGGGAGGAAATGCAATAGATGTCTTTGGCGAACCTTTACCACAATCAAGCATTGATACATGCTTAAAATCAGATGCTGTTTTATTAGGCGCTGTTGGTGGACATAAATGGGATAATCTTTCAGGAAAAATGAGACCAGAAGCTGGTTTACTCGGTATTAGAAAAGCACTTAAAGTATATGCTAACCTTAGACCTGCTAAATTATACCCTCAATTAAAAGAAAGAAGTCCTTTAAAAAATGAAATCAGTGAAAAAGGTTTTGATATCTTAATCGTTCGTGAATTAACTGGCGGAATTTATTTTGGTGAACGTGGAATTAGATCTGGTTCATTAGGAAGAGAAGCTTATGATACCGAATGCTATTCTGAAATTGAAATAGAAAGAATCGCTAGAGTTGCATTTGAAATGGCTGAAAAAAGAAATAAGAAAGTTACAAGTATTGATAAAGCAAATGTTCTTGAATCTTCAAGACTTTGGAGAAAAATTGTTCATGATATTGCACAAGACTATCCTAATATTTTTGTTGAAGATATGCTTGTTGATAATGCAGCAATGCAATTAGCCAAAAATCCTGGACAATTTGATGTAATTTTAACAAGTAATATGTTTGGAGATATTTTAAGTGATTTAGCTAGTGCATTAACTGGTTCTATTGGTCTTCTCCCTTCTTCTTCTCTTGGAGATTCAACCTTAGGTTTATATGAGCCGATACATGGATCTGCTCCAGATTTACCAAGAAATGTTGCTAATCCAATTGGAACAATATTATCTGCTGCCATGATGCTTTCAGATAGTTTCAATATGCCACAAGAAGCTAAAGACATCCAAGATGCAGTTGAAAAAACTTTAAATAATAATTATAGAACAGCTGATATCTATATGGATGGTTATATTAAATGTTCTACAAAAGAAATAACTGATAAAATAATTGAATTTATATAATTTTAGATAATGGGTTACTTATTCATATGAACAAACTTAAAAGTGAACTACTCGGTTCTTGTCGCTTTTATACAAGGACGCAAATAATTTCGATTAATGCTCTACTTTGTGCAATAATCTTGTTATTCGTATTAGTACCAATTTCAATTGGTCCCTTTTCGCTTGCAGTAATTCCGATTATTGCTGTTTTAATTTCTGCTGAAACTATGGGGTTATTAAATGGTATATTAACTGGATTGTTCTTTGGCTTTGTATCATTTATTAATCAATTTATCCATCCTGGTATTTTTGCTCAAATGCTAATTGAAAATCCACTAGTTACATTTTTCCCAAGAATAATGATTGGAGTAATTGTTTATCTAGTAATAAAGGTATTTGACTTAATCAAAACAAAAATAAAAACAAATAATAAAGCAATTTTAACAACTTATGATGTTATAAAATACGTATTTGCTTCGATATTTGGAGTTGCAACAAATACAGCTGGATTCTTAGGATTTTTATATCTATTTTATCATGGAGCGACTTTAAAAGGTGGAGCAATTTTAGATGGACCATTTATATGGGCTATTGTTTTATCTAATTCTCTTATTGAACTAGGTGTTTGTGGAGCATTAACCCCTGCACTAGTTATGGCCGTAAAGAAGACTTTAGAATTGAGCATGAGAAAAAAAACTAAAAAACAAACTACTGTTATTGCAAATACAAGTGATAATAATACAACCACATCAGAACTACAAAATAACATAAATAACGAACAAATAGATGATAACATCAAAGATAATAAAGACTAAATTAGGAAATTATTAACTATCAACGAAAATATATAATAATTCAATGTTATTTTTTTTAATAATAATTTCGAGGTGTAATATGAAATATTATGTTGTATCAGATACTCATGGTTTTTATACTTTAACAATTGAAGCATTAAAAGAAAAAGGATACTTTGATTATAATGGTGATAAGAAAATTATCATCTGTGGAGACTTATTAGATAGAGGTAAAGAACCAAACGAATTAGTTAACTTTACATATGAAAAAATGAAAAACAACGAATTAGTTTTTGTTAGAGGAAATCATGAAGATTTATTTTTAGATTTATTTGATAATTTCCTTAAGTATTATATGTACTGCTCCTTCCCTCACCATCATCAAACAAATGGAACTCTTGCATCTTTTTATGAGTTAGCAGGAGAAATTGGAGACACATCAGATGCTGGATTAGAAATGCTTAACAACGTGAAAAACAATCATTTTTACAACTATATTATTCCTAATTCTGTTAATTATTTTGAAACCAAAAATTATGTTTTCACACATGGCTGGATACCAAGTGAATACAATGAAAATAATAACAAATTTGAAGTTTTAACAGATTGGAGAGAGCTAGATGAAAAAACATGGAGCGATGCACGTTGGTTAAACGGAATGAGCTACGCCAATTTAGGCGCTATTTTAGACAATAAAACAATCGTTTGTGGCCACTGGCACGCCTCTTGGGGCCATCATTATCTTGAAAACAAAAATAATGAATTTGGCTCAGAAGCCGATTATTCCCCATTCTATGCAAAAGGTATTATAGCTATTGACGCATGTACTGCTCTCAGCAATCAAGTCAATTGTATAGTAATTGACGACGATGAATTACCTAATCAATAATTGCTTCTATTTATTGAGTTACCGTTATTGTATTAAATAAATTCTTAGGAACGCTTCCTTCGAAATATGCAGGTTGTTTTAAACCTAACGCGTAGAAAACAACAGAAGCTAAATCATGTGTTACATAATATTCACTTGTTCCTTTAATTATGTTTCCTTTAGATCCTGCAACTGCTAAAGT
>JAIKVY010000098.1 GCA_024685275.1 Clostridia bacterium | reverse complement strand
GCAGGGAGAGAATACTGCTCTGCAACCATTCTTGCCGAAATGGTGAGAGAAAATCCAGCGGTAGTTAAAAAAGATTTACAATCAGTTATTTCACAACCAGGAAAGCCAAAATTAGGATATGAAATTAAATCAGCTATTAGAGATATTGAAGAAAATTTAGGTTATTACACTATAAAAAATGCAATATTAATTGGTGCTGGTAAATTAGGACAAGCACTTTTAGGATATGTTGGATTTGATAAATATGGATTCAATATTTTAGCTGGTTTTGATACAAATCCAGAACTTGTTGGAAAAACAATCACAGATAAAAACATATATGATATAAGTAAAATGCAAGAATATATTAAAGAAAATAATATATTGATAGCAATTGTTACAGTTCCTACAAAATATGCACAGGAAGTAACAACTAAGGCAATTGAAGCAGGGGTTAGAGCAATTTGGAATTTTGCTCCGACACACTTAGAATTGCCAGAGAATATTGTAGTTAGAAATGAAGATATGGCAGCAAGTTTAGCCATATTATCAAAAGAATTAAAAAATAAAATATAAAAGGAGAATGAGTGATGGAAACTAAAGATTTAGTTTGTGATGTTGAAAGTCTTGAAAAGCTAATTGAAAGAGTTAGAAAAGCACAAAAAGAATTTTCGACATTTTCGCAAGAAAAAGTAGATCAAATTTTCTTTCAAGCAGCTATGGCAGCAAATCAAGCAAGAATTCCACTTGCAAAGATGGCAGCCGAAGAAACAGGAATGGGTATAGTAGAGGATAAGGTTATTAAAAACCATTTTGCTTCTGAATACATTTATAACTGTTACAAAGATGTTAAAACTGTTGGCGTCGTTGAAGAAAATAAGGAGTTCGGTATCAAAAAGATATTAGAACCAATCGGTGTTATAGGAGCTGTTATTCCTACAACAAATCCAACTAGTACAGCAATATTCAAAACAATTATTGCATTAAAAACTAGAAATGGTGTTATCATTAGCCCACACCCAAGAGCAAAGAAATCAACAATTGCAGCAGCAAAAATTGTATTAGATGCAGCAATTAAAGCAGGAGCTCCTAAGGATATTATTGGTTGGATTGATGTTCCAAGCTTAGATATGACTAATTTATTAATGCATGAGGCAGATATTATTTTAGCAACAGGTGGCCCTGGAATGGTTAAAGCTGCTTATTCAAGTGGAAAACCAGCATTAGGCGTTGGAGCTGGAAATACACCAGCAATTATTGATAAGTCAGCTGATATTATATTAGCTGTTAACTCAATTATCCATAGTAAAACATTTGATAATGGTATGATTTGTGCTTCTGAACAATCAACAATTGTTGATGCATCAATATATGATAAAGTTAAAAAAGAATTTGAATATAGAGGATGCTACTTCTTAAATGAAGAAGAAAAAGAAAAAGTTAGAAAAACAATTCTTATCAATGGTTCTTTAAATGCAAAGATTGTTGGACAAAAAGCAGCAAAAATTGCTGAACTTGCTGGAGTAACAGTTCCAGAAAGAACAAAGATCTTAATTGGTGAAGTTGATAGCGTTGATTTATCAGAAGAATTCGCTCATGAAAAATTAAGTCCAGTTCTTGCAATGTATAAATCAAAGAATTTTGAAGATGCATTACAAAAAGCTGAAAAATTAATTGCTGATGGTGGATATGGACATACTTCAAGTTTATATATCGATCAAATCAATGAAGAAGAAAAAGTAAATGAATTTGCTTCAAGAATGAAAACATGTCGTATTTTAATTAATACACCATCTTCTCATGGTGGTATTGGCGATATTTACAACTTCATGTTAAAACCATCTTTAACTTTAGGTTGTGGTTCTTGGGGTGGAAACTCAGTATCAGAAAACGTTGGAGTTAAACATTTATTAAATATTAAGACTGTTGCAGAAAGGAGAGATAATATGTTGTGGTTCAGAGCACCTCAAAAAGTATATATGAAGAAGGGCTGCTTACCAGTAGCTTTACAAGAATTAAAGGATGTTTTAGGAAAGAAGAAAGCATTTATTGTTACTGATACTTTCTTATATCAAAACGGATATACAAAGCCAATTACAGATAAGTTAGATGAAATGGGAATTACTCATAGCACATTCTTTAATGTAGCACCAGATCCAACACTTGCTTGTGCTAAAGAAGGTGTAGCTGCAATCAATGCATTTAAGCCAGATACAATTATCGCAATTGGTGGTGGTTCAGCAATGGATGCTGCTAAGATTATGTGGGTAATGTATGAACACCCTGAAGTAGATTTCATGGATATGGCAATGCGTTTCATGGATATTAGAAAGAGAGTATACACATTCCCTAAGATGGGAGAAAAAGCATACTTTGTATGTATTCCAACAAGTGCAGGAACTGGTTCAGAAGTAACTCCATTTGCAGTTATTACAGATGAAAAATCAGGAATCAAATATCCTTTAGCAGATTATGAATTAATGCCAAATATGGCTATCGTTGATGCTGATATGATGATGAATGCTCCAAAGGGATTAACAAGTGCAAGTGGTATTGATGCTGTTTCACATAACCTTGAAGCATATGCTTCTATCATGGCAACAGACTTTACTGATGGTTTAGCATTAAGAAGCTTAAAGTTATTATTTGATTATTTACCAAGATGTTATGACAATGGTGCTAAAGATCCTGTAGCTAGAGAAAAAGTTGGACATGCTGCAACAATGGCAGGTATGGCATTTGCTAATGCTTTCTTAGGAGTTTGTCACTCAATGGCTCATAAATTAGGAGCTTTCCATCATGTTCCTCATGGTGTTGCTAACGCATTAATGCTCGATGAAGTTATTAGATTTAACGCTGAAGAAGTTCCAACAAAGATGGGAACATTCTCTCAATATGCATATCCTCATACAATGGCTAGATACGCAGAAGTAGCTGATTATTTAGGATTCAAAGGAAAGACAGATAAAGAAAAGGTTGAAAACTTCATTAAAGGCTTAGATGAATTAAAGGCAAAAGTTGGAATTCCAAGTACCATTAAAGAATGGGGAGAAACACATGGAATTAAAGAAGAAGATTTCTTAAATAGATTGGATGAAATGGTTGAACAAGCATTTGATGATCAATGTACAGGTGCTAACCCAAGATATCCATTAATGAGTGAAATTAAAACAATGTATCTAAATGCTTATTATGGCAAGAAGGAGGGATCATGGAACAAGTAATAAGAGAAAGCAACAAAACTATTTATGTTGAAGGAAACAAGTTAGTAAAAATGTTTGATGAATCATTTAAAAAATCAGATATTTTAAATGAAGCACTTAATCAAGCAAGAGTTGAAGAAACTGGATTAAATATTCCTAAATTATTAGAAGTTTGTAAGATTGATGGCAAATGGGCAATAATAATGGACTATATCAAAGGTGAAACTCTTCAAAGTTTAATGGATAAACATCCAGAAAAAATGGATGAATATTTAGAAATGTTTGTTAATCTTCAAATTGAAGTTCATTCAAAGAAAGCTCCTTTACTTAATAAGCTTTGGGATAAAATGAATAGAAAGATTGATGAAACTACTTTAGATGCAACAACAAGATATGATTTACATACAAGATTAAATACTTTACCAAAACATCATAAAGTATGTCATGGAGATTTTAACCCAAGTAACATAATTATTGGTGAAGATGGAAAAGCATATGTAATTGACTGGTCACATGCAACTCAAGGAAATGCATCAGCTGATGTTGCTAGAACATATCTTTTATTCAATTTAAAAGGTGAAAAAGAATTAGCTGAAAAATACTTAAATTTATTCTGCAAAAAGACAGATACAGCAAAACAATATGTTCAAAAATGGATTCCAATTGTTGCTGCTAGTCAATCAGTAAAAGGTAAACCAGAAGAAAGAGAATTCTTAATGAATTGGGTAGATGTTGTAGATTATCAGTAATTAAACTAGTAATTATACAAACAAATGATTATTTAAAAGTTAAGCGTGGCGTAATACCACGCTTAATGTTTTATTTTATATCTTTGATTGATGTGATTTTTCGTTCTCCAAGATTCATATCATTATTAATACATTCGATTGAGAAAAAATCTCTAGGGGGTAAAAGAGAATCATCAATTTTGAATTTTGTTCCAAATTCATCAATTTCATATGCTTCAATTATATATGGCGATTGTTCACCAGGAGACCAAGCTAGGGTTGTAAATACGCTATAATAACCATATTTTTTTACTAAATTAACAGCTAATTCGCGTGCACGAAAAGCACCACAAACATCAACTTTATGTGGGTCTTTACCGTATATAGCGCCACCGCCAATAGGAATTGACGGACCATAAAAATCAACGCACAACTTTTTACCCGATAATCCATTATCTCCCTCAGGTCCACCTTGAATAAAATCACCAGCGCCATTTAAATAGAAATGGTCTCTATCAATTGTGGATAAAGAATTTAATAATGTTCCTGAGAATAGATTGCGTAAGATGTAATCAATTTTTCTTTTGACTTGTTGATAAAGGTCTTTATAAGTAAAAGTATCAATTTGCTGGATGCTAATAGTTAATCTACGCCAACATAGGTTTCCATTTTCTTTTTCAATTTGAATTAATATTTTATAGTCAGGGCCACCAATTTTAGGGTCCTTTAATCTTTCTCCAATTTTTAGTGCAATAAAATGCTCAATTGGTAAGTAATCTGTTAAAGGATAATTAAGTGCATATCCATTCACTATATTTAAATCATCGCTATATTGTCTTAAAGCTCTTTCATCATCAGATAGTTTTTCGATACGAACGTTTGAAATTATATCTAACTCTTCTGGGAAAGGGTGGCATAAAAGATATCTAAAATAGAAAGGTAGTTTAAGTGGCTTTTTCCCATATCCAACTTCGTTATAAACATTTCTAACAATTTCTTTAATCTTTTCTTCATTAATTATTTTTTCATCCTTACCGGCAGCTATTCTTCCATTAACATAAACTTTGTTATTATAAACAGAGCATTCTAACTCACAAAGAGCATCCTTGTCTTTTGAAACAACATAATTAACAATGTTATCTACAATTACATCACATAAACGATCTGGTTGGCCAGATGATACATATTCTGCTAATAAAATCATAATTAAAACTCCTCAAAGTATTTTGTTATATTTGACATATCTTCTTTTGTATAATCCCCAAAAAGGCCACAGTAGACTTCTATTTTTTGTTGTTTAATTCGTTGGTAATAATCATCTGATACAGTTCCGGTGCATCCATCAGTTAATATCAGTATTTTTTTTGTTTGTTTATTCTTTGGTAATGAAAAATAATGTTCAAAGATGCAATCTATATCTGTTCCTCCAGTAGTTTGATAATTACCTTTTCTAAAATTTTTATATGAAACAGGGACCACTACTGTTGAAAAAGCAAATAATAGGCATTCTTTGTTTTTATATGGTTGCAATAACAAAGGTGCAAAGTGATTAATATCATCAATAACTGAACCAGAAACATCTAAATAAACTAATGTTTGAACATTATTATCCCTAACAATTCTTGAATTGATAAGTGACGAATTATATAGGAGTGGTTGTCCATAAATGATAGATTTAGCTAATAACATTCTATCTTTATAATCAGGTGTTACCAATGTAGCATCTTCTAGAACATGCTTAATTGCTATTTTTCTTTTAGAAATATTACCTTGAACAACTCCTGATTTTAGCAATAGTCTATTCATTTTGTTTTGTGCAACTCTTTCAGCTTTGGCAAAATTAATAGTCTTATTTTCTAATTCTCCACCTAATTTTCTTCCATTAGAAATTAAATTATTCCCAGGCAAATCTGAGATTACTTTATCTAACATTTTCTTTAGGAGTGGATTATTCATATCATCATTATCATCATAATGATCTCCTAGAAGGATATATGAGCCCCCTTTGGTTTTTAAAAATTCTTCTAGTTCATTAGTAATACATTCATATACCTCAAAATATGTACCCGTATTTGTTAAATAAAGATTTTTTAAAGTAGGAATAAACTTTTGCGGAGTATTATTTCCAATTGGTCTAAGAATGCAACCTGGGAATAAATTGTCGCCATTAAGAGATTTAAAGAAAGAAATATATTCTTCTTCAGGAAACATGCGGCATAAAATCGCATTTATTACAGCATCAAAGGCAATATTATCAATTTCACTATGTCTTTTGAAAAGGTGAGTATGACCTAGAACAATATGATATAGTTCGTGCATGATAAGCATAAACAAATGTTCATCAGTTTTACAATATGTATCTACAAAAGTCTTATTTAATAATAATTCAGGTCGTATTGAACAAGTTATAGCAGCGGATTTAGTTTCATCCTCTACAAATCTTATATCCATCAGTTTAAGAAACTCCATCATGTGAATAGAACTGGTCGGAATAACCGAGAATAGTCTTCTTTTTATATCTTCAATATTACTCATGAATTTACCTCATCTTCAGGGAATAAAAGTATTTTATTAAATTTTGTACTTTCAAAACTTAATATTCGATTGGGGATATATAAGTCTCCAACGGTTGAGCAAAAAACTAAAATAAGGAGTTCAATATTATTACACTCTTTATATTTGTATCTATTCAATTTATATTTTAAAGGTTTTGAAAATCTATTTACGCCATTGAATTCAATTGTTTCTGCAATCATGTAACCAGTTGGTTTTTTAATAGTATTTTCAATATTATTTTTGTGAGTTTCATAATAAGTTCTAACTTTTTCTTCTAGTCCAGTAATCCTAATGTTTTTGTCACCAAGAAGTCTTGCTAATATAATAGGATTGAAAGCGACATAATTTTTAAGTTGTTTTTGTTCAAAGTTTATATCGTTATGTATTTGTTCGCTCATAGATTAAGTTCCTCCCAATTTTTTACAAAGAAATCGAATAATTTTTTGGGTTCATCTTCAGAAGAATAGCCATTTGGTAAATAGGAATATAAATAGTTATTTAAATAATTTCTGTATTTTGTTTCCCATGGAATATCATTCATCAAAGATACTATGGAGTCAGCATATTTTCTTTCAATTAGATTTCCAACTGATGAATAACTTCTTGTTGCTAAAACCGGTCGTATTTCATTAGCTAAAGTTTCTATTACAGCAGCATGGATATTTCTATTACTTCTAAAAGATAAATATGTGAACAATGCCATTGCTCTGCGTATTTTACTATCAGTAATTTCATTTAAAGAAGATGTAATAACATCGTTTATTATTTCTATTTTAACTGATTTTTTGTTTTTAATTAAAACTTTTAATCTTTCAATCGGGTCAGATATTAGTAATATTTCTTTTTCTATCGAATCAGCTAAGTTTGATATTTTTAGTGCTTGTTCACAGATATTCATTAATAGTACTTTATCAATATATTCATTAGCAATATTTGGTAGAGTATTTTGAATATGCAAGTATGCAACATTACTAAAAGATGTTTCTATACTGAAGCGCTTGTTCAGTATTTTTGATGCAGCAAAAAGATAGATTAAAGAATCTTCTAACATAGTTGCTCTTCTAGCAGAGAAGTAACCAAAAGAATTTTTTAATAAGTCCATTAAAGTCATGATATATTTAAAAAAAGATTCATCCTTTGATTTTAAAATATTGTTATAACATTCCTTAGTTTGATTAATTAGCTCATGAATACTGAACAAGCGCTTCAATATAGAAACATCTTTTAGTAATGTTGCATACTTACATATTCAAAATACTCTACCAAATATTGCTAATG
>JAIKVY010000096.1 GCA_024685275.1 Clostridia bacterium | reverse complement strand
AGCGAGAGATTTTAAAATGGGTTATAATGAAAAATTCAATAGTCTAAAAATAATATTCATCCTTTTCAACTTCTGTGACATATATGTTTTCTAATTTTTTTAAATTAAAATATGCTTTTTCAAACAAATTTATAACCTGTTTATCTTTTTTGGGAAACATTGAATTTAGTATATCTAGACACCAATTAAGAGTATATTTTTGTTCATCAGTTAACTCTAAATTACATAATATACTTTTTATTTTATCTTTTAACAAATCGTTGAGTTGTCCACTTACGTTGTATGTAAATGGAACTAAAACTTTACCATCTTTGTTAATAATACCTTTTCTCTTACACATTTTTATGTTTCCTATTTTTAACACATTCTATTCTCTCGAAAGAAAATAATTTATCATCCGTTATTCCTTTATATCCATCATCACTTAAAATATCTATTCCAATCAAATAGGTATCCTTTAATGCCGCTACCAATCCAGTAAAATTGCTAGTATTTTCATCATATTTTGATTCTCTTAAATAAAAAATGTCTCCTTCTTTTGTAAAAAATCTATCAAACTTTGTTCCAATTGATTTTAAAGAATTATTTATTTCATCTTCATCCTCACTAAATGTAAATCTAAATATACTATAGCCATCTTCATTTCCAATAGGGACATCAATATAGGTCCCTCTAATTGATTTGTTATATATGGTAATTGTCCCAGTTTTGATATTCTTATCTTCATCTTTATTTGAGAATGTATTAATAGTAGAACCATCACTATACTCTTTAGCAGCAAATTCTTGTTTATTAATAATTCCTATTTTTTTATTATATTCAAATTGTCCAAAACAATCGGGAGGAAGTTTTACCGTTATTTCCTCTTTAGTACTATATATTTGTATCTTTGCTATATAAAAATAACCTTCTAAACTAATTTCTTTAGCCAATTAACATCCCTCCAATTATTCGTATGTAGAAATCATTCATTGTTCTCTATATTTTCTAAATATCTAATTGCTTTTTCTGTTAGAATTCGTCCTCTGCCTGAGATTGCAATAAATCCTATCTTAATTAAATATCTTTCATATTCAGATTGATATTTCTTTGGATCTAATCCAACTTTAGCAGCTAAAACATCTACGCCTATTGCTTCCAAACTGTTATCTCTAATAGCATTTAATATTTCAATATCTTTGTCTGATAATCCTAGTTTTTTAATGTGAGCATCTTTAAAATACTGCTCTGTTACATCTAATGTAATGTTTGTTGATATTCTTCTTCCTTCATCGTTATATAAAGCACTATTAAGCCCATCTACAATCGCATTTACATATCTAATAGCTCCTCTACTTCTTGGAATACATAAATCTATTGCTTCTTCTGTTACTGTTAACCCTTTAGATGCTATTTTATTCTTATATATTTGTCTTAACTCATCCTCTGTATAATCTACCATTTGGAATTTTAATCTCAAACAACGATTCTTAATCGTTTCAAGAACTTTATCATCATCTGTTGTAGCAGCAATAAATGTAAATTCTTCAATTGGAATCCTTACACAATTTCCTAATTTATCTAATGGTGATACATATACCCTATTATTAAGTAATGTTAAAAGACTAGATTGAAGTGTTTCATTCAAAGCATGTATTTCATCTAAAGCAATAACAACTGGCTTGTTTTCTTTAGCTATTTTCATAAAGAATGCTTGTAGTGCAGCTAATGACTGTTGGCTATTCCTAAATTGGGAACAATCAAGTAGTTCATAGTTAACACCTAATTCTTTAGCAATAAGATTCATAAGTGTTGTTTTTCCAAGGCCAGGATTACCAAGCAATAATATGTTATCTAGATGTTTTCTTCCTTCATTTTTAGCTATTGCAATCTCTTTTAATAATGCTTTAACAATGTGCCTTTGCCCGATAAAATCTTTTAGTGATTGTGGTTCAAATGAAGGCGTTAAATCTGTAACTTGTGTTTCATTGTTTTCTAAACCATTATCACCACTTAATGTAACATCTTCTGAAATATTCGTATCGTTAACTTCAGATTGTTCATTTATATTAAGATTATCAGTGTTAGAATTATTATCTTCATTTTCATCACTTGCAATTACTCCTGAAATATCAATAGATGAATCATCATTTTTTGCTATATTATCTATCTTAGCATCACCTTTTAAAATATCAGATAATGATGGTAATTTTTCATCTGTAGATAACCCAAATAATTTTTGAATTCTTGCATCTTTAATGCCATATTGATTAATGATATCTATATATGTTCCAAACGCATCTCTCCAATAAGATAACTTTGCTTTAATCACAATTGGATCACCATTATTCTTAGCAAATTGTTCAGAAAACAATGTATAAATTTCTTTTAATCCTTCAATTGTATTATCTACATCATTTGCTCTTGCTGCATGAAGAGTATTCCTATACATTTCTCTAAATACGTCTTTAAATTCCATTTTTATACTCCTATTCTTTTAGCCATTTATTTAAAAATAAATCAATAGTTTCCATGCTAGTTGCATTTGCAAAACCATTTACTTCTATATTATCTATCTCTTTTGTATTTGATTTGTTTATTCCGATACATTCACCTTTAGTATTAAATACAGCCCCACCAGAATCACCCACATTTGTTGATGCAGCATACACTAAATCTCCATATGAATCTTTAATATATCGGATACAACCTCTAACAGGGGCAAGTCCTAAACCAAATGGATTCCCCATAATCATACAATCATCACCTTGATTTACTTCTTTAGAATAATTCTTTATCTTTTTTATAACTGTAAATTTTTTAACATCATTAGTATCAAATTTACATAAAGCAATATCAGATTCCTTATCTGTTTCTATAATTTTCAATTTAGTACTTTTTTCAGACTCTGAATCATTTGAAAACTGAAAAAACACATCTTCACAATATTTCCCTGTTTGTTTTGATACCAAAACATGATTATTCGTTAATAAATATCCATTTTTAGAAATAATAAAACCTGAGCCAATATTTATACCATTTTCATCCGAAGCGTATATTTCAACAACACTTCTTATATTATCTTTAAATATATTTGAACACCAATTAGAATTATCAACTACTACTTCTTTGGGCTCTTGTTTCTTGCTTTCATTATTCAAACCTTTATCATCATCTATTTCATCTTTTTCAAGAT
>JAIKVY010000068.1 GCA_024685275.1 Clostridia bacterium | reverse complement strand
CATCAATTTGTTCTTCTTCATTAACTACAAATACAAACTGTTTTGAAGTAATTACTGTTTCTTTAAAAGTAACAACTAATGAATAATCAATGTTTGGTTCTAAAGAATAATCAGTATTAAATTCTAATTGGTTAATTGTGTTTTCTGTGTGGTTGATAAGAACAATTGATAGATTAGTTGTATCGAAGTTATTCAATACATTTACACAAATCTTCTTCTCATTTTCATCGATTATATACACCAAATTGTTATTTATTTTCTCAATATCAATTGTTTCATCTATTGGTTCTTCTACTGGATCGGTATTAGGTTCTTCATCTGGTTCAGTTGTTTTTTCTGATTGATTAAATACTGAATATGTAAATGAAGATCCTTGGTTAATAACGATACTTGATATATATGTATATTTACATCTACTACACGTATTCTTTATATACCTAATATCTTTTTCTTCATCATATATTTCTTGCTGAATAAAGTCATGCCCTAATTGATCTGTGTATTCATCTACATATGTATGATCACAAACACTACATTCGTGTGTAGTAAACCCTACTTGATTACAGTTTGGCATTGTTATTGTATCAACATATTTGTGTCCTTCATGGGGATGAATATCAACATATTCAATATTGCCACACACTGTGCATGTTAGTTTTGTATACCCATCTTCTGTGCAAGTTTTAGGATGAACTTCTTTTTTATTTGTATGTCCTTTTGCTTCTACCCTATCTGATATATATTCATGATTACATCTATTGCATGAATAAATTGTATAACCAAATTCAGTGCATGTCGGTTCTACAATAGTTTGCGTATATTCATGACCTAATTTAGGGATAGTATTAATGATATTTATTTCCCCACATTGAGTGCATAACTGGGCGTTATATCCATCTGTTTCACAACTTGGAGCGACATAAAAATCAATATAGTCGTGCGCTAATTTTTCTTCTAATAACAATCTATATTCGAAATTACAATTATTACATTTGAAAATATATTCTCCAACACTTGTACATGTTGCTTTGGTTTTAGTAACAGAAAAATCATGCACGCAAGTATTTTCATTATCTGCTTTTACATATTCTTTGTTTTGGATACTAGTACATCCACATATTGAACAAATAGTGAGCAATATACAGATTATTAACATTTTTAAATATAGTTTTGTTTTCATTTATTTTATTTCTCCTTCTTTTTCTAATTGAGCTAATTCATATAACTTATCAGCTATCAATCTAATTATTTTTCTATGCATCTTTGATTCTTTAAAAACTGATATTCTATACATTTCTGTGTACATATCTTTGATATTTAAAGTGAGCATATTTATATATTCATCTTCACTTAAATATGTCTTTATGCTTGTTATCATTTCTTTAGCTTTATTGATTCGTTTTTCTATTTCTTGTTCTTGTTTTTCTTTTGAATATTTTTCATATTCGATTGACTCTTCTTCATTTGTTAAGTTAAAGCTAGAATCATCATCGTTTTTAATGCTTGCAATATCAATTAATTGCTCTTTCCTATCAAATACTTCTGTCTTCCTTTTTTCTTCTATGTATTTTTCTTTACCCAAAAGTAAATTGGTTATTTTATATGATGGTGTAAAGTGAGCATATATTGGTTCATATCCACGAATAGAAATAACTGCTTCCCCTTTAGTTTTTCCATTAATTCTTTCTAGCATAGCTGGACTAATTAATGGCTTTTGTTGAACAGATATTGTTGTTTGAAGATTTGATGTTTTTTCTGAAAATGACATTGATTCACTATTAATTTTTTCATTTCCACAAAGTTCACTAAATTCATTTCTTGTTGTTTTATCATCTGTTCCAATAAAGACTTTAACGTTACAATTTGATCTAATAATTTCACCAATGTTTTTCCCATACTTTAAATCAAGCTGAGAAAATGATTGCAAAACAAATACAAATCTTAATCTTCTACTTCTACCAACTGTTACCATGTTTTCTATTTGATTTAGTTTTGGTAAATTACCAAATTCATCTAAGAAAAAATATACATTTCGTTTTAAAGCATTAACTTTTGTTTCTTTTTCATTAAGAATTGATTTATATACCATTTCTTTATAACTTTGACAGATAAAGAGCGTGACAAAACTATGTCTTGTTACTCTTTCATCGGGGATAACGATAAAGATGGCTGTTGGTCTTTCATCTATTCTTTTAATATCAATTCCAGACTTTATTGTTAAATTTAATATTCCATCATCAGCAAAAGTAGATAGGTATGCAATAACTTCTGATAGGTAACTAGTTAATGTCTTTTCTTCGGTTATTAAAACTGTTTTTGATAACGCTGGAACATTACTAAATCTATCTCTGTTATTAAGTAAGTATTTTCTAAGTATGCTTATATCTCCATTACAGTAACTAATGAGGTTATGATATACATTAAAAAGTGTTATCTTTTCTTTTGGAATAAGGCCATTTATTGCATCTTCACACATCGCTAGAATAAAGGAAAGGATTAAGTTTCTAGCTCCTTCTTCCCAAATAGGTTGTTCTTTATTCTTTATCGGACAAATCGTATATACAAATTCTTTTGCATTTTCATATATCTCATCTTTAATTTCACGCAATTTAGCTTTAACTTCTGTTATGCTTTCATACCTATCACTTCCTACTAATACTGAACCATCTTCTTGTTCTTTTTTGTTTAGAGTGATATCTATAATGGTGGTTATTCTATCAACTAAAATATCAAATGGATTCCAATGAATAGACTTGTATGGATTACGCAAATCAATTAATTGAACAGTATATCCTAAGTTCTGTAAATTAGCTGTGTGTCTAATGTAAAGTTCTTTCTTTGGATCGGTAATAATCATACTTGGTTTATCAATCGACTTAGCATTTATTGCTATGTTTTGATCAATGAATCCTGTAGTTTTTCCTGTTCCAGTTGTTCCAACTATTAAAGAATGTAAATGACTCGTTGTTGCAATTTTATATTTTGTTTGTTTCTTTTCAGCATTAATAATGATTCCATCATTAAACTTATTTGTATTAAAATCAAATACTTGAAACTCTTTATTTTGTTTTAACTTTTGTAATTTCAAAAACTTTGAATCATCTAATTTTGAGTCTTTAATAAGTAGCTTTCCATTGTTGTATTTGTTTAGATAGATTGATAACCCAATAACTACAAGCAAACAAGAACAACAGAACATGAAATATTCTTTTTTATGTATTAACGAAGCAAAATCTACTTTGAAAACATATATATACAAAATCGAAAATACTGTG
>JAIKVY010000058.1 GCA_024685275.1 Clostridia bacterium | reverse complement strand
TATTTTTTATGAGTTTTATGATTTGTTTTTCTAATATACATTCGTTTTCTCCTTTTAAAATATGTTAAGAAAAAAGACAATGAATTTCAATTTTCATTGTCTCTCTTTTTTATTGTAGTCCGTTTTAATCAAACAGACTCTTTCTCGCCCTGCTTTTTATTTTTGTAGATAATTTCAAAAATGAAATTGACATTTCATAAATTAAATATTATAATAAATGTAGAAACATAGATTGGAGGATAAAAATATGTCTATTTTTCAAGAAAGGGTTAAAGAATTAATGATACGTCAAGATATTAATCAAAAGGAATTATCTAAATTATCAGGTATATCAGAAGCATCTCTTTCTAGGTATTTGAAAGGTACCACAAAGCCTAGAATGGATATTTTGATTAATATTGCAAATGTGTTTCAAGTGGATGTTAATACATTGACTGAACCAACCGTTTCTCAAATTTCTGGTAATACTGCATTTGAGCAAACATATAGTTTGGTGACAAGAAATAGGTCAAAATTAACTGAAGAACAAAAGAATAAAATCATTATGGCTTTATTAGGTAAGTAGTGATGGAAAATAGGTATGATGAATTAGATATTAAAATACTGCAAATTTTAATGGATTATTCTAATGCTCATTTCCCATTAGATTTATATTATTTATGTGAAAAGTTGAGAATTAAACTTATTTCATATTCATCACTTCCAAAAGGTAAATTAGAAGAGATAAATGCTATTGCTACTAATGGTGAATTAAAAGATGGATGCTCTATTATTTTAGGGCATCCAGATGAAAATGGATATTTGGCATACACATATTATAATGACAATATTAAAGATGTGATGATTGAAGAAAGAATTTGGTTCACAATAGCACATGAAATTAAGCACGTTGTTTATAAAGAAATTGATCCAACAGATGTAGAAGAAACTGAAGCAAATCATTTTGCAAGGATGCTTCTAGCTCCAACTTGTGTTTTAATTGCTGGTAGGTATGATAATCAAAAAGATATTATTAACAAATTTAAACTTACTGATTCAGCAAGCAAGAATGCTTTAAATGCCAAAAATAATAGAGTTAACAAATATGGAGAAGCAATGTTTGATTATGAAGTTGATTTTATTGAATGGTTTTTAAATAATATAAAAAAATAACACTATTCCAAAATGAAATAGTGTCATAAGAACTATAATAGTTCCCTAAGCAAGTATTATTATAGCTCTTATAAATAAAAAAATCAAATTATTTTAAGGAGGGCTTTAATAATGCCAATTTATAAGAATAAAGAATATATAAAATTGATGAGACCGATTCCTAGCAATTGGCCTCTAGATATTGAAGGGATACCTTATGTACGAAAAAGCATAATAGATATTAAAAATTTAAATAATGGAAAATGGATGATTAATATTTCTAATGCTCAAGAAAATGATAAATATGCATATAGAAAAATTATTCATTGTTTCAAGGAAAATAATGAACTTAATAGATTTTATAATAATCCTTTTATGTTTCTTTCTAAAATAGGTCCTTATTATGCTTCATCTACTCTTGACTATGGTATGCATCCAGGAATGAAAAGAGCTCAAATAATTGATGCTACTTTTAAAAATAGGTGGTCAGGTGTGTGGCAACAAGTGAATGGAAAAGATAGGGTTGCTGTAACAGTTGGATGGGTTTATGAAGATACATATGATATATGTTTTGCTGGAATAGAGGATGGTACGCTTTTAATTATTTCTACATTAGGAGTCTGTAATGAATTTTCACAAGATGATTTTTTGAAAGGATACCATGAAATGCGAAAAAGGTTTCCTTCATCACAAATTATATGTATAGGCAACAAAATTGAAGGAATGGATGAAGATATATGTTATATAAAATATCGACAAAGCTTTGGCAATTGGGATAGGTATCGTAACTATTGGCAACCTTCGATGTTTAATTGGAACGAGATGGAGGTTGATGAAAATGTCTTCAAGGGGTAGTAGAGCAACAAATGGGCATGTTACAACAAGTGAATATACAACTTATTCTATTACAAATTCAGGAGTAAAAATACTTAAAGGTATTGGTAATAATCATTCATTACCAGATTATTCTCGTTCTCCAAATTCTATATATGCTAAACTAAAAATAGATGGTAAAACACTTCATGAAATGCGCTTTTATGATAAAAATGGGAATCCAATAATAGAGATTGGATACCATCCTGAACCAATTATTAATAATGGGGATAGAGTAACGAACATTCTTCATTATCATGTGTATTCTGGATTAGACAGAATTAATGTAGAAAGAATGTCAGATCATCCTGATGTTAAAGAAAAATATTCGATATATTTAAAGGAGTTTGGTTTATATGATTAATGCAAAATTAGAACAATTTTTAGATACAGGATGGTATAATGAAGCGACTTTGTATTTGAATGGATATACCTATTGGTGTGAAGGTTGCTGGGATCATAGCAGAGAAAAACCAATGCATTTTTTCGTTTATAAATATCGTTCTGTTATTCATAACGAAAATGGAGAAATATGGACATCTCGA
>JAIKVY010000055.1 GCA_024685275.1 Clostridia bacterium | reverse complement strand
GGTAGCAGTATCGGAAGGTGCGGCTGGATCACCTCCTTTTAAGGAGCAAGGAAACTTGCGAAAAACAAATGCTAGAAATAGCATCGCTTAGATGGAGAATTTAAGCAAAAACGACTTAGTTTATTTGGTACACTTTCTTTTTCATTCAGGTAAG
Organism: Clostridia bacterium; assembly: GCA_024685275.1. Taxonomy (GTDB): domain Bacteria; phylum Bacillota; class Clostridia; order Christensenellales; family DTU072; genus CAG-1782. Next base: position 13,922 of record JAIKVY010000055.1, on the reverse strand, counting down.
AACACTGTTAATAAGTTAAGCGCAATAAGCGCTTATTTTTTTTGCAATTTTACATTTTTAGTTTTATCTATAGTGAGAATACCAGTATATAAATCGAATAGAATTAGGCAAAAAATTCAAAAATGTGCCACAAATTTGTTAAAGTGGATTGATTTGTGGTATATATGTGATATAATGAGGCAGATTTACCAGTAAACAGAGCATTAAGGTTTTAGGATAAAAAAGGAAAAATATGACACAAAATGATTTAAAGAATTTTCAATTATTAGTTGGTGAAGCTATCATGTATTTTCAAACAATAGAGCATGATATTAGGATTATATATGCCGCTATGAAAGTTGGAGATTTATACAAAGAATTGGAAAGAATCGAAAGTGAAAAATGGACATTAGGTCAAACAATTGTAGAATTAGAAAAATTAGATTTATCTGATGGAAAAGCATATATATCAAATAGTGATTATAAATTTTTGAAAACATTAACATGGAAAAGAAATAATATTGTTCATAAAACATATCAAAATTTTCTATATGAAGGAAATGTTGATATTCAAGATGAAAAATTCAGAAAAGAATATAAAGATCTTCAAGAATATACACAAAAAATGAGACAAGTGTATAAAACAATTGAAGAAACAAGATTAAAAGCTCTTAAAGATTTTAGAAATATCTAAATAGAATTAATCATTAATTACATAAATTGGATCATTTGCTTTTATCTCTCCAGAAGATAAAACGCGAGTGAATATGCCTTCTTTTGGCATAACACAAGTACCAACTTTTCTAGCCACTTCGCAACCATCTGCAGCATGACATTTTTTACCAATTTGTGTAACGATATGTAATGTTTGCCCAATTAATATTTTCGTTCCTACTGGAAGTGAATATAGGACAATATCTTGGGTAGTGATATTTTCAGCAAATACCCCAAAACACAATCCGTTCAAACCTAATGCTTTCATTTTATCAATGCTTTCAGTTCCTAAAAAACTGATTTGTCGTTTGCTTCCATATTCAGCATGGCTATCTCCAATGATGCCATAGTCAGGAAGTAGACTTATTGATTCTTTTGGTTGTTTAATAGTTCCTTTTGCTTCACTAATATTTGTAGATAAAACAAATCCTTTCTTTTCACCATTAATATATGTTCCACTTTTTCCACCACTTTTATAGATTAATTTTACATTAGATATTTCCATGCTTTTATCAACTGCTTTGAGCATATCATATATTGTTAGAGCTGTAATAGAAACAGCTGTTAAAGCTTCCATTTCAACGCCTGTTTTTGCAAATGCTTTAACTGTGCTAGTAATATGAATTGTTGTGTCATCAATGGCAAATTCTATCTTTACATTCGATAATGGGATGTTATGACATAATGGAATTAAATTAGATGTTTGCTTAGCTCCTTGGATGCCTGCTATTCTAGCAGTATTAAGAACATCTCCCTTTGGTGTTGTCTTATCTTTCAACATTTGTATGGTTTCTGGCTTTGCTTTAACAAATCCATAACAAATTGCCATTCTATTTGTAGGTTCTTTTATATCAATATCTACCATTTTTGCACCATTTTCATCAACATGAGATAATTCCATATCATCCTCCAATTGTATTCATATTTCGTTTTTGAAGATTTCCAAGATTAATAGCATGAGCTTTGGGCTTTATATTTACGCTATTAATTATAGCTTCTTCAACATTACCATTTAATAAATAAGGCTTTATATCTACTTCAATATTGTTATGTAAACAAGGCATTATTTTTCCATCAGATGTTAATCTAAGTCTATTACAATCACCACAGAATTTATGAGATAAGGGACGAATAAAACCTACTTTTAAATCAGAATCAAAAGCGTAATAATCTGTATTATTTATTCTTTCAACAAAAGTTAGATTGTTATTTTGTATAACTTCATCTGCTAAAATATTATACTTTGAAAATGTGGAATTTGCTGCAAATGGCATTAATTCTATAAACCTAATTTTTACATCATTATCTCTTGCAAACTTAGCAAAAGAGAGTATTTCGGTATCGTTTATTCCTCTCATTAAAACGGCATTAACTTTAACTTCAGGAGCCAATTGTTTTGCTAATTGGAGACCATTTAAAGCGTTTTCTAAATTTCCACCACCTGTGATAGATGTATATTTTTTCTCATCAAGAGAATCAATGCTTATATTAATAGAGGATAAATTACATCGGTTTAATTGATCAAAATATTGTGGTAGTAATATACCATTTGTGGTTAAGCAAAGCTTTTTTATTTCTGGTAGTTCACTAGATACTCTTTCAATTAAAGAAGCTGCGCCAATTCTAACTAAAGGTTCTCCACCTGTAAAACGAACTTTGTTACCACCTAATTTAGCAAAAGTAGAAATGATAGTAAATATATCTTCAAGAGATAAAATATCGTTATGAGATTTTTTTTCTATACCACAAGGAGGCATGCAATAACTACATCGATAGTTGCATCTATCGGTGAGAGAAACTCTTAAATAGTTTATTTCTCTTCCAAAGTTATCTTTCATCGTATGATAATAACCTCACCAATGTTATTTGTAGTATATCCACCTAACTTATTTATTTTTTCAGCAAAGTCTTTGCTCTTTAAAATGTGTATAAAGTTAATTACTCTTGGATCATTAAGCAATTTAACTGGAACAAGAAAATCATATTCTTCATTTGCAATTGGAGTAAAATCTAAATCCATAATATTGGCAGCAGAAAGAACAGCAATACCACAATCAGCAATCTTATTCTTTACAGCAGCAGCAACAGCTAAATGAGTGGTATATTCTTTTTCATATCCTGTTATTAAAGATGAATCAATAGAATTCTTTTTTAGAAGATAATCAAATAATAATCTAGTTCCTGATCCATTTTGTCTATTTGCAAAACTGAAACCTTTAGATATGTCATGTATTGATTGAATATTATTTGGATTAGATTTTTCGGTTAATAAACCTTGAACTCGACCAACTCCTTTGATTAGAGCCATGCTGTTTGGTTCAAAATATTTTTTTACATAGGAAATGTTATATTCTCCATTTTCATCAAGTAGATGAATTGGAGCAATATGAGCTGAATTATTTTTTAGTGCTAAAATTCCTCCCATACTACCTACGTGAGCAGAAACAATAGGCATGCTATCACCAATTATATCAACAATTACATCATGGCTTCCAACTATAACAAGATTATTTTTTATTGATTCAATAGAAGAATATAACTCAACAGAAACTTTTGTATTAATTTCAATTCCTTCGCTGTGTTTTGGTATAGATATTAAGCCATCAGCTCTAATCATACTCATTACAGCAGCAGCACCACGTTCTAGTGGAATAGCAAAATAATCGTTGTCAACATACCCTAATGCAACACGAATAAATTCTTCATGTTTAAGAGAAGAAACAACTCTTTTTGATATTTTTGCTTCTATTTTAGGGCGAGAGGATATAGGTAAACCAAGTAAAGTTTCAATAACTGGTTTAACAACTTTTTCCATAACGATATATGCTGAAACTGGATAACCTGGAACGCCAATAACTGGTTTGTTGTTTATAACTCCTAGAATAGTAGGTTTTCCTGGTTTGATTGCTAAACCATGAACAAAAACTGTACCTAATTTAGAAATAACAGATTTTGTAAAATCTTTTGTTCCTGCTGAGGAACCTGCATTTATAATTACCATATCACTAATAGCAATTGCTTTTTGTATTGCTTTTTCTAATTCATTTGCATCATCTGAAATAATTTTATTTCTAATAGGGATGCCACCATATTCTTTTATAAGCGAACTAAAAACATGGCTGTTACTTTCAATTAATTTACCTTCTTTAAGTGAAGAAACGGATTCAACCATTTCATTTCCAGTAGGGATTATAGTTACAACTGGTTGTTTAACAACAGAAATTGTTTCATTTCCTGAAGCTAAAATTCCACCAATATCAAATGGGGTAATTTTCCTTTTAGATGAAAGAACCATTTCGCTAGCTACTATAGTTTCACCTATGCAACGTATGTGTTGATATGGGTGGCTTGGAGAGGTTATTTTACATTTATTGTTGTCTATGATTACATCTTCAATCATAATTACACTGTCATATGGATATTTAACAGGATTTCCAGTGTTTACATAAGCAAATTGATCTTCATTTAAGGTTAGAGGATTAATTTCACTAGCTGTTAAAGTGTCTTTAGAGCATACTGCGATACCATCCATAGCAGCGGCATTATATATTGGATCACATACATTAGCAAAAATAGCTTTTTCTGTAACTCTATTTAATGAATTTTTAGTTTCAATGATTTCACTAGATAGTGGATTAAATTTACTACAAAAGGAATGTAAAGCATCAGTAAAATCGTTATTTTCTATGTAAGTATTTCTCATATATATTTAAAATAAATAAACTTTTATTTTTTCTCCTTTGTAAATTCCTTCTGCTTTTTCTTCTAATTCAATATATCCATCAGCTTGAAGAGCAGAATATAAATGGGCTGATTTTAAAAATATAGGAGTTGCTAGATATTTTTCCCCATCAAAATCTAGTTTGACTGGTTGGAGTGTTGTTCTACCAGGTGAAGAAGGAAAGTTAATAGTTGTATATGCATAAGTATATTTAATTGGCTCATCATGTAATGACTTAACAACACTTAAAAAGATGCTTTGTAAAACATTCATACAAGCAAATGGATTTCCAGGTAATCCAAAAACTAATTTGTCTCCAAACTTTGATATTAAAGTAGGTTTGCCAGGTTTTAAGGCTATGCCGTGTAAAAGAATATTGCCTTGTGATAATACCTTTTCAGTAAGATCTTTTGTCCCAATAGAACTTCCACCAGAAATGAAAACTAAATCGGCAGCGGATAGAGCAGAAGATAAAACGGTATTAAATTCTTGTTCATCATCTTTTATTCTTGCTGTATAACAAACATTAAATCCATTAGATTTGAGAAGATTTGAAAGTAAAACAGTATTGATATCTCTAATTTTTCCATTAGTTGCATCAGTTTCAATATCAACTAATTCATCTCCTGTGGAAATAACAGCAACATTTAGTGGTTTATATACCTTTACTTTACTTATTCCAACTGAAGCAAGAATACCACTTAATAATGGGATAATTTTTGTTCCACGTTTAGCTATTAAAGAATTTGGTTTTAATTCTTCACCTTTTAAAACAACATTTTCTCCAACACTAACAGGGGAGTAAATAGCAATTTCTCCATCTAGTTCATCGATGTTTTCTACCATAACGACAGCATCAGCACCATTTGGTAGAATACCTCCAGTTGGTATTTTTATAGTTTCACCACTAGAAATGGAAATATTAGGAGTTTCACCCATCAGTATTTTACCTTTACAATGTAAAAATGCTGGGATAGAAGAACTACAACAATATACATCTTTAGCAATAACAGCGTACCCATCTACTGTTGATCGAGTATATGGCGGAAAGTAATCTGGAGAAATAATATCTTCAGCTAATACATATCCATTTGCTGAAAAAATAGGAATTTTTTCGCTATCATTGATGCATGAAGGAAGATTGTTTTTAACAATTTCTTTACAAGAATCTAAAGATACAACATTAAAAAAATCCATGTTAATTATCCTCAATTCCTAATAAAATACCAAGTCCATGGTTTAATGCAGGAAGAATAATATCTAAACTTTCTTTTGCACCTTTTGTTGAACCAGGAAGATTTATAATTAATGTCTTATTCTTTATTCCAGAGGTTGCGCGAGATAACATTGCTTTAGGAGTAATCTCAAGAGATTTATTTCGTATAGCTTCACTTATTCCAGGAGTTTCTCTTTCAATTATTGATTTTGTAACTTCTGGGATTATATCTCTTGGCGAAAAACCAGTCCCACCACACGTTAAAACAAGATTAATATCTTCTTCAATATATTGATTAATTTTTGATTTTAGCATACCAAAATCATCTGGTAGGATACTTAAATTTTTAACATCATAACCTAACTCAATTAAAGTGGTTTTCAAAAGAGCGCCACTTTTATCTTCGTATATACCTTTATATGCTCTATCACTTGATACTAAAATAGCAACCGTAAACATCTATATTTTCTCCTCTTTATACATTAACAATACTTGTTGAAAGTGAATCCATATCGATAAAAATCATTTTATTTTTATATGGCAAATTTTCTTCTGTCATTAATTTATAAACTAAAGCAACTTCAAAAGAAGCAATAGTCGCAACAGAATATGAATAGGTTAATACTTTTTTACCGGGGTTATTTTTATATAACCTAGATAGGGTATTATCTCCAGGGGAGCAAATGCAAACTTGACCAACTAGCCCTTCAATTCCACCATGAATTAATATTTTGTTGTATTGTAAACATGAAGATTCAAGAAGGAGTCTTGTCTTTATGTTATCGCAACAATCAATAACCAAATCAACATCTGCAAGTATATTGATATTGGAATCATCTAAAAATGAGGGTATAGCAACAATATCAGAATTACATTTATCCTGAATACCAGTCTTTACAACTTGTGCCTTATTTTTTCCTAAAGTAGTTGAAGAACAAAATAATTGACGATTCATATTTTCAATTGAAAAGGTATCACCATCAATGAGGGTTATTTTCTTTAAATTCAATCTACATAGTTCTTCGGAAACGAAGCCACCTAAGCCTCCGCAACCAACAATTAAAACAGATTCTATTTTCATTATCAACCGCCAGATCCAAGAGAAATAACCATTATTATATCGCCATCTTTAAGTTGTGTTTTGTACTTTTGTAAATCACTAATGTTTACATCGTTAACAAAATAAACATATTGTTTAAAATCTTTAACTGGTACGTTATACTTCTCTGCAAGAGCATTAAGTACATCTTTCATAGTTGGTACATCCAATTGCACTTCACGATCTTTAAATTTTACTCTAGCTGTTCCAAATAATTTTACTGTTACCATATTAGTCTCCAAGTTTTAATCTCTTTATTAATTTTTTAGTAGGTCTTCCTTCTTTATCCCAGAAACGGGCTTTGTAATAATCTTTACGTAACTTATCTAATGGTACTTTACTTTTTGGATTATTAGAAATCTGTAATTCATCTTTTAATCTACCAGGTAAATCGTCATCTGCTTTAGTTACGCCTAAATTAATATCTATCATTCTTTCTAGGTTATATCCACGTTCACCAAGTCGTAAAAAGTTACCAAATGTCATATGAATGCCAGTAGCTTTTGAAATAGCTTGTGTATGAGGAAGCATATATCCAGGCAAGTGGATAGCAATAGCAGTTGGTATTCTTAATAATCCTCTTAAGATTAGTCCAACTTTTGTAAACACCTTATTAACCACGGTAGTTATAGGCCCTAGTGGTCTATCAAGTAAAAATGCAGGAAGAAAAGCATAGGTAGTAAACAAGCAATTACCTCCAGCACTACAAGCTTCCATTAAATCTTGGAACATAATACATAAGGCTGCTTTTCCATGTGTTGTGTATGGATCAACAGACATCATTAAACCTTCCAAAACAACTAAGTATCCACCATTAAGGTGACACCCACCTCTATTTGAAATAGCGTACCCAAGACCATGACCAACAGCACCTCTTGGTTCGTATGCAGCCAGTTCTAGACCTTTTGCTTGCATAGCAAATTCCATACCACCATATTTAAGGGCTAAGCGTTTGCTACCTTCAGCTAATTCATCACCAATTCCTCTTCTATATGCTATATCTTGTATGGTTTGTAAAATGTTGTCAGTTTTACCAAATTCTAATCCATTTTTCCATAGGCCTTTTTCATTCAATTCCATTGCAAAAGAAATTGTATTAGCACAGGAAATAGTGTCCATTCCTAATTCATCAAGATAGTAGTTCCAATCTAATATGCTTTGCATATCGTTATTTAAGATATTAGAACCGAATAAACCAATAGTTTCAACTTCTGGACCTTTAACTTCTTTTCCTTCAACTTTAACAACTCTTTGACAACGGATAGGACAGGTTGTACAACCAGTATTTCTAACTAAATAATCATCATGAAGTGTTTCACCAGAAATATCTTCAAATTTTTCATATTTTCCACTACGATAGTTATTTGTAGCTAGTAAGTTTCTTGCATGCATTGAAGCAACTAATCCAGCAGTTCCTAAAGCAGGGAGTTGTTTACCAGTAGTTGGGTGAGTTTTTAATTTTTTAGTCCATTTGATGTTAACTTTTCTTAGTCCTTCTTTATCATATGGTTCAGGAGCAATATGTCCTTCTGCAACTAAACCTTTAAGATTTTTAGAACCAAATACAGCACCAACGCCACCTCTACCAGCGGCTCTTTCACCACTAACAACACAAGCATATTTAACTAAATTTTCGCCTGCTGGACCAATTACAAATTTATCTCCTTTATCTTTTATCTCTTCTTGAGCTTTTCCAGTAGTTAAGCCCCAAAGAGCATCAGCATTTTTAAATTCAATGTTATCAGCTGTAATTTTTAAATATGTTTTTTCAGCAGCTTTTCCAACGATTATAATAGCGTCATATCCAGCTCGTTTTAAAGACATACCAAAGTTTCCACCACAATTAGATGATGTGTAAAATCCTGTTAAAGGTGAAATAGTGCTTGTATTAAAACGAGAAGAACAAGGAGAACCTAAAGCATTAAGCGGTCCAGTTGTAATGACTATCATATTTTCTGGTGATAATGGGTCAATTTTTGTCTTTATGTTATCATAAATAATCTTAGCAGCCATTATTTTTCCGCCAACGAATAATTCATATTCTTTGTCAGAAAATGGATAATCAGTAACTATTTTATTAGTCAAATCAATTTTAACAATCTTTTTGTTATATCCTTTAATTTCTTTTTTCATTCTTATTTTCCTTTCTTTTTAAGTAAATATTTTTTTGTAACTTCAATTCCGCCAATCTTACAAGAAATAGCGCACATGCCACAACGAATACACTTAGCTTGGTTGATATAATGTTGTTTTTTAAATTCGCCAACGATTGCATGTGTTGGGCAGTTTTTTAAGCAAGTAGAACAACCAATACATTTGTTAGAAATGAAAACAGATTCTATAACTTGTTGATCAGCATCACATTCAATTGCTTGTGCGATACAAGATTCATAGCAGTGTCCACATTGAATACATTTGCTTTCATCGATTTGCCAAGTTTTTCCTTCGATGTTGTGTATTAAGCAATCAAAAGGACAAACATAGTGGCAATATCCACAATCTATGCACTTATCTTTAACGACTCTAAACATATATCCACCTCCCTTATTATTATACTAACATACTATAAAAGTACTAACAATACCGAAAATGACGGATTTTGCCAATATTGACAATAAAATTGTCACATTTTATAATCAAATTAATCCGATTCTATGTTCCTAAAGCTATCGCCATGGAGTATAAAACGGTAGGGTATTTTTGGAAACGAGGATGCCTCCCATTGTGGAAAGGAGAGAGTATGAAAAAAAGTATTAGAGTTGTTGCACTTCTGTGCATCATTGTGTTAGTTTGCGCTGCAGTATGTTTATGCGCTTGTCAAAAACCTCAATCAAAAGTAGTTCGTATTTCAACGACCACATCAGTTAATGATAGTGGATTAATGGAATATTTAAGAACAGCTTTTGAAAATGAAACGGGATATAAATGGGAAATTAGTTCAGCTGGAACTGGAGCTGCTATTGCTTCTGCTACATATGGAAATGCAGATGTAATATTAGTTCACTCAAAGAAATCCGAAGAAGAATTTGTTAGTGGCGGATACTCATATGTAGTCAATGGCTACAAATCAGAAAGAGTTTCATTTATGCACAACTTTTTTGTTTTAGTTGGACCAACAACAGATCCAGCTGGGGTTAAGACAATAAAGAATACGGAAGGAACAGATGTTAAAGATGGATTTGCAGCTATTGCTGAAAATGAATGCAAATTTATTAGCCGTGGAGATAAATCAGGAACACATAATAAAGAAGTGACTTTATGGCCAGATAGTGTTGGTTTAAATGGAAGCAACGATGTATCTAAAATACCAGAATCTATTATGTCTTGGTATATTTCTATGGGACAAGGAATGGGAGCATGCTTAACAGCAGCTAATGAACAAAATGGATATATTTTAACAGATAAAGCAACATTCTTATCATACAAAAATAGTAAAGATGGGGATAAATTACCAAATCTTGAAATAATATGGGAAGAAGATGCTGCAATGAAAAACACATATTCTATTCTTTGTGTTAATCCAAATGCTCAATTCAAGGATTCAACGACAGGTGAAGTTTTAACTGAAGGAGCTGTAAAGATTAATACAACAGCAGCTGAAGTTTTCTTAAAATGGATGACTGGAGAAAATGCTTCAAATCTAATTAAAGAATATGGCAAAGCTGAATATGGTGAAAGCTTATTTACTTTAGATACAGGATATAAAGCATAAACAAACAAAGGGGATTCCTAGATTAGAATGGGATCATCATTTGAACAAGCATGGCAATTAATAGTTGGTTCAGACAAGATGCTTAATGGTATCTTGTCTACAACTATGCATATGGCATTAATTAGTTCGGCTATAGCTTTTATCTTAGGGGCTATAATAGGCCTGCTAATAGCATATAACGATTTTCCAGGGAAAAATGTGATCAGAATAATATTAAGAACACTGATGGGTTTGCCACCAGTTGTTGTTGGTATAGTTTTGTTTATTTTATTCTCTAATACTGGGCCATTTGGAAAGTTAGGATTAATATATTCAGTGCCATTGATGATAATAGCACAAATAGTTTTAATTACACCTATAGCAGCGGGAATGACAGAAAGTTCTGTTAACACAGTTATTAATCAATGCAAGCCAACGCTATTAGGACTTAAAATATCCCCAATAAAAAGATTCTTGCTTGCATTATTTGAAAGTAAATATCAACTTATAGCAGTATATTTATTCTCATTTGCTAGAGCCATTTCAGAAGTTGGTGCAGTGCAAATTGTTGGTGGAAATATATTATATAAAACGAGAGTAATGACAACAGCGATTGCCTTAAATTACAACACAGGGGATTTTTCATATGCTGTTGCATTAGGTATTATACTATTAGCAATTGCGTTAATTGTGAATTTGATAGCAGGATTATTACAGTATGGAGTGAGTAAAAGAAATGGTAAACGTTAATGCTAAAAAATACTATGGCGATATGCTAGTTCTTGATGTAGATAGATCTTTTGAAGAAGGAAAGATTTATGCAATTATTGGAAATAACGGCAGCGGGAAAAGTACATTTTTAAAGGCATTATCAAAACAAATATCAATTAAAGGCACAATAGAAGCGAGCAAAAATTGTGTATTTATGCCACAAATAACATACAACTTTGATTTAAGCGTGAAGAACAATATTCTCATATATACATCAAGCAAAAACCAAGAAAAACAAAAACTGGCAGAAGATTTGATGACAAGAATAGGAATAATAGATTTAAAAAAGAAAAATGCCAAAAAGTTATCAGGTGGAGAAGTTCAAAAGACTGCACTTATTAGAACGCTAATGCAAGCCAGTGATATTTTATTACTAGACGAGCCAACATCATCAATGGATATGCAATCTTCTCAAATAGCAGAAGAGTTAATTAAAGAATATAAAGCACGAAATAACAGCACAGTGTTTATTGTTACGCATTCAATTAGTGAAGCAGAAAGAATATCTGATGAAATCTTATTCTTTGACAATGGAAAAATAGTAGAATCTGGAAAAGATATTATAAAAAATCCACAAACAGAAGAATTAAAACAATTTTTAAATAACAAATAAATTCATTAATTAGCAATACTTAAATATCAAAAAGATTACAAAATATCACCAATTATGTATAATAATAAATAACAATAGCAAAATCATTAAAAGGGATTGCAAGGAGGGTATATGTCATTATTAAAAAGTCTATATGGAGTAATGTATAAAGCAAGCAATAAAGCTCAAAATGAGCCTAAAAATGTTTTCAATGATGTTGAAGTGACAGTTGAAAAAGATATAGTATGTGACGAAAATAATCCAGCATGTTTAATAGATGTTTGGATGCCTAAAAATAGAACAAAAGAAACCCCAGTTCTATTTTATACACACGGTGGAAGTTTTGTATCAGGTGGGAAATATTATGTTCGTGGGCTATCAAAATGGATAGCACAAATGGGATTTGCTGTTATTACGGTTGAGTATGGATTAGCTCCAGAATATCACTTATTTGAACAAATAAAACAAATTGCAGGAGCATTAAATTGGGTCGAAAAAAATGCCGATAAATATGGTTTTGATTTAAGTAGAGTAGTAGTTGGAGGAGATAGCGCTGGTGGATATCATGCTGCAATGCTAACAGCATTAACATGTGATAAAGAACTTCAAAAGAAATTTGATGTAGATGTGAATATAAAGTTTTGCGCTGGATGGTATAATTGTGCTCTATATGATTTTAACCTTATGCTAGATAAAAAATTCACGACATTTCTAGTTAAAAAATTAACCAAAGAAGTATTGGGTGTAAAATTTGAAGAAAGTTATTCTATTGAACCATCGGAATTTTGGAGTATTACTAAAATTGTTAACAAAGATTTTCCAAATTGCTTTTTAACTTATTCAAAAAAGGATATTGTTTGCGCTGGGCAAACAGAAGCATTTATGGCACACCTTGATGAACTTGGTGTTAAACATGAGGATTTCTTCTCTACAAAATTTAGCGATAATCATTGCTTTAGTTTAAATTGGAAGAGTAAAGCATCTCAAGAAAACAATGCATTAGTAGCAAAATTTTTGAAAAAAGCAGTTAATATTTCTGATTAGTTTTTGTTTGTTAATTGAATGGGTGTTTAATTGAAAAAGCATATAAAACATGATAGATTATAAGATATATGGAGAATAACAGCATTTTTAACGCAACAGTCTGTATTATGGGAATTTTAATTCTCATGATTCATATTGTAAATTTGCTAACGAAAAAAGCTAAAAGAAGCGACGAAAAAAATCTTCTTATATTCTTTTGTTTTACGGTATTTCATTTTGCAACATATTTAACATTTACTCATGTAAAATCGACATATACAAGTAATGCGTATATCATTGCCTTTTATACTATTTTTTACATAATGAACAACATAGAAGTATTACTATTGTTCAGATACATGAGAGATTATGTGGATCTTTCTACTAAACTTGAGAAAATTTTAACAATCATTAATTGTACTGTTTTTGCAATATTCATAGTTTTAGATATAGTAAACATATTTACTGGTATTTTCTTTACAGCAGAGGAAGGCGTTTATTTACGCAGTAAAACAATGATTATTTCTCAAGGATATCAATTTATTATGTTCGTAATAATTTTCCTTGTAACAGCATTTAATAAAAAATTAAACATTAGAGAAAAAATAGCTTTTGCGTTGTATTGCTTTTTACCACTAGTTGCAATTATTTTGCAAAACTTATTCAAAGGATATGCTATTGCATATGCATCCATTATTGTTTCGATTGAGGTTTTATTCTTTTTTGTAAATGTTCAAAAAAATGTAGATTTAGCTAAAGAAGAAGAAAAGAATAAAGAGGCACAAATTAAAATTATGCTTAGTCAGATACAGCCTCATTTTATATATAACTCACTTTCATCTATTTCAACTCTTATTACCATAGATCCTGAAAAAGCACAAAAAGCTCTCGATGATTTTACAGAGTATTTAAGAAGAAATTTATCCTCTTTAACAGAAACAAAACTTATCCCATTTGAGGACGAGTTAAAACATATTAAAACATATGTCTCACTAGAGAAAATGCGCTTTGGGGACAGAGTAGATATTTGTTATAATATCCAAACTACAGATTTTTCTGTTCCAACACTTAGTTTACTAAAACAAATGTTATATTTTGATTTTTGGTATAAAATAA
>JAIKVY010000035.1 GCA_024685275.1 Clostridia bacterium | reverse complement strand
CCATTTTTACAAACGCTCATAACGTCTTTGCCTTTGCATTTTGAGTTACAAGCAACATATACTTTAGCGCTTAATGGTATTCTTGTTACTGTATATTTTGGACAAGCAAGCATGCATGCTCCACAAGAAATACATAAACTTTTATCTACAAAAGGAGTCTTATCTTTTGTTAATTTGATTGCTCCAGTTGGACATTTTGTTGTACATGTTCCACCGCCTAAACAACCATATTCACAGGCTTTTTGTCCATTTCTTAATACCTTTATGTTAATACAACCAGTATTCCCGCTATATTCATACTTGTCATTAGCGTATATTCCGCCACTACATCTAACTACTGCCACTGTCTTTTCTTTAGATGAATAATTAATTCCAGCTATTTTAGCTATTATTTGTTTTGCTTCTTCACTTGTTACTTGGCAACCTGCTAAATTTGCTTTACCTTCTGCAACTGCTTTAGCAAAACCTTCACAACCACTATGTCCACATCCACCGCAATTTGCTCCTGCTAAATTTTCTAAGATCTTTGCAACCTTTTCATCTTCTTTGATTTTACATAGCTTTGTGATTATTAAAATTAATATAGCAAAAACAACAGCTATTGCCGCTATAATACCTAAAACTAATCCTACTCTCTTCCAATTTACTGCTGCTAATATTAAACTTTCCATATTCACCTCTTAAAGCGTAATCAAATTGAAAATATAAAAGGCCATAGCCATAAAGCAAGCAGCTAACATTGTTGCTGGGAATCCTTTTAGTCCTTTAGACATATCAAGATAATCAACTTTTTCTCTTAAGCCACTCAAAAGTACTATTGCAATAGTAAATCCTACACCCGCAAAGACACCATATAATACAGCAACACCAATATTTGAAGCTCCAAACATTGTTGCCATTCCTTCAGCATCTATAACTAATTCTGCAACACCTAAAACAGCACAGTTTGTTGTAATTAATGGTAAATAAATACCCATTGCGTTGTATAAAGGTCTTGAAAATTTCTTAATAATCTTTTCAAGCATTTGAACGATTGAGGCAATTACGAAAATAAACACAATAATTTCCATAAATTCTAAGTTCAATGGAATTAAAATATATGTGTATATTGGATATGTTATTAAACATGTTAAAGCCATAACAACCGTTACTGCTACGCCCATTCCTAAAGCTCCAGTCGAAGTTTTTGAAACTCCTAAGAATGGACAAATGCCTAGGAATTGAACAATAACAAAGTTATTAACAAATACTGCTGTAATAATAATTAACATCGCTGTTCCCATATTATTGTCCCTCCTTTACATTAGCTTCAGGTTGAACTACTTTAACCTCTTTCTCTTCTTTTTCTTCTTCATTTTTCTCAAGCTTTATTTCTTTAAGATCTGTTTCTTGTAAAGGTGTCTCATATTGCTTTTTGAACTTTCTTTGTCTAAGTTTATTTTCTATTGCTGAATAAGCTTTATTAAATAATGCTATACAAATAGCAAATACAAAGAATGCTCCAGCTGATGATGAGAAAAATTCAATCTTGAAATCCCAAAGCGTTATTCCAAATAATTGACCAGCTCCTAAAACTTCTCTAATTATTGCCATACTTGTCATAGCCCAAGTAAATCCTAAACCTGATGCTAAACCATCTACTGCTGAATCTAACACTGGATTTTTAGACGCAAAACTTTCTGCTCTTCCTAAAATAATACAGTTAACAACAATTAATGGTAAATAAACACCCATGGATTCATACAGTGAAGGTATAAACTTGTCTAAAAGCATTCTAACGATTGTAACGAATGTTGCAATAATTAAAACAAATGCTGGAATTCTTACTTCATTTGGAATTACTTTTCTAAGTAATGAGATCATTACGTTACTACATATCAAAATGAAAGTAACAGCTAAGCCCATTCCGATACCATTCATTGCTGCTGTTGTTAAAGCAAGTGTTGGACAAGTACCTAATACTAATCTAAATGTTGGATTATTTTTTAGAAGGCCATCAACACCAATCTTTTTAAACTTATCTAATGTCATCTTCGCCTCCTAATCTTCTTGGCCATTAACATAGGCCATAATACAATTTACTGCGTTATTCATTGCTTTTGATGAATAAGTCGCTCCTGAAACAATGTAATTACTTAATCCATTTGCTTCATTAACTACATAATTTTCTAATTCTGATGAAGTATATTTACTCATTAATGTTTGATTTGTATAACTTGCAACTTGAACGTTTTCTAAGGCTTTAAACGTGCCATTGTTATCATATTTAACAACTGCCCAAATAGAAATTGTTCCATTCTTATACCCTTGTTTACCTGTTGCTTGAATCAATATGTTTCCATCTTCAAGTTCATATACTTTATCAATACTTCCTGTTTCGGTTGAGAAATCAACATTTTCAACCAATTCATATCCTACTGATTTACCATATATTTTTGAAATTGTTCTTTGAACTCTTTCATCATCGGATACATGTAAAACGTCATTTAAAATTGCAAGTAATCCACCAGAAATTAATGCTATAACCAAAAGAACAAGAATACACTTAAATGCTTTACTTTTCAAAAAATTCTTCAAAGTCATTTATTTGCCCTCCTTTTTCTTTGGTAATTTCTCTTTTATTATTTCAAATATCTTCTTTTCACCAAAATGTCTTGGTTTTAAGTAGATACTTAAAAGTGGAACTATTAAGTTGCCTAATAAAATTGCAAATGAAACAACTTCAATGCTTGTCCCAAATCTTAATAATCCAGTTATTACACCTAAGATTACGTAATATACATATTGAGCTAATGTTCCTACTGGACTAGTTACATAATCAGTTGCCATAAAGACAGCACCGAATAATAAACCACCAGATAAAATACTTGGTAAGAATACATTAAAATCGCATTTAGCACAGAATACTGAAATTAAACCAGTTACTCCAACATAAATTAATGGATATTGCCACTTTATTACTTTTCTAACTGATAAATAGATATATCCAACTAAAATGGCTACTTTACAAGTTTCGCCAATACTTCCAGCTAATCCAGTTCCTAATAATAAATCTACATTCGTTATTCCAACAGCTTGCATATCAAATCCATTCTTTAAGAACTGTGTTAATGGAGTTGCTCCAGCAACTATTGTGTTATTTAACGTATTTATTTCTGGATTTGGGAAATATGAGGATACAACTGATAAAAATGCAATAAATGCAAATATTCTTCCAGTTACTGCTGGATTAACAATATTTTTACCAGTTCCACCAAAAATCATCTTAACAGCTATTATTGCAAATATTGATGATAATAATGGAATATACCAATGGCTGTAATCTAATGGTGGTAAAATTAATCCTAAAATCAATCCTGTTATTAAACTCGTAAAGTCAAATTCAGCAATTATCTGGCTAACCTTTTTTCTTTGACAAAGTTTATAACAAAACTCTGATAACAAAGCCCCAACTACTGCAATAGCAACCGTAAAAGCTGCAGGCCCTCCAAAATAAACTAGGCCCATAACTAAAGATGGTAATAGAGCTATACAAACATCAAACATTATTCTTCTTGTTGTAATGCTACTACGTACATGAGGCCCAGAATTAACAAAAAATTGTTTCATTATTTCCTACCTCCTCTTAATATTGCTATCTTTTGTTTAGCTAATGTAATACTTTGAACAAGTGCTCTTTTTGCTGGACAAGAATAAGCACAAGATCCACAAGAAATGCAATCCATAACCCCACCGAGTTTTTCTGCTTTTTCATATGCACCACTCAATGTGTAAAAATCTATTTGCATTGGTAATAAATGCATTGGGCAAGCATCAGCACATCTTCCACAATTAATACATGGACTTGGGTTATCTACATTGAATTCTTTTTCAGTTAATAGAAGTAATCCGCTGCTAGTTTTAGCTGTATAGTATTCATCATCAGATAGAGCCATTCCCATCATTGGGCCACCTGAAATCATCATTTTAGCATTATCGTTTTCTTTGCAATATTCTCTAATTTCACTAAACGGCATTCCGTTTCTAACTAAAAGGTTTTTAGGTTCATCAACTCCTAATCCTGAAACTGTCATTACTCTTCTATATAATGGACGACCATTTTCAATAGCATCATATATTGCATATGCTGTTGCTATATTTTGAACAACACAACCTGCACTTGCTGGTAACTTTCCTGTTCCAACAACTCTTCCTGTACAACAATAAATCAAATGTTTTTCACTTCCCATTGGATATTGTTTTTTTAGCATTACAACAGTTAAATCATCAAATTTATCAAATATCTCTATTGCTTGTGGTTTATTAAGTTCAATTCCAATATAGATATTCTTAATTCCAAGTGCTTTAGCTATATATTGAATACCTTTATGAACTTCCTCACTTTTTTCAACCATGAGTCTATAATCACATGTTAAATATGGTTCGCATTCTGCTCCATTAATAACCAAAGTATCTACTGGATCTTTTGGAGATAACTTAACATCTGTTGGAAAACCAGCTCCACCCATTCCGACAATCCCCGCTTCTCTAATTCTTGCGATAATATCTTTTGGCTCTGGGTTATCTAACTTATCTAAAAAGACTTCATCATATTTAAAATCGTTCTCAATTACGATAAAGTCTCCCTCTATACCTGAATGAAGTTTCTTCTTTTCAATGCCTAAGACTTTACCAGAAACACTTGAATAAATATTCGCACTTACAAATCCATCAGCTTGGGCTATTAATTGTCCACACTTAACTTCTTGTCCAGCTTCCACAATACTGGTTGCTAGTTTTCCTATATGCTGACTAAGTGAAATATAAACCTTTGATTTAGGTTCAAGAGTTTCAATTTGCAAATCTTCTGTTCTTGTTTTATTTCCTGGAACCTTCACTCCCCTAGAAAAATACTTGCCTTTAATTTTCACAAATTACTCCTAAATACGTATTTATATACTAAAAGTATATATTTTAAATTCTCTCTTTTAAATTTTACTCGTTTTCTTATTTTTATACAACCATTCAAACACTGAAATAGGCACCTTATTTATCAATAAATATGATACTATTCCAACTATTAACCCACTCAAAACTCCTAACAAAACAAGATATGGTAATATATTGATTGTTTCTAATGACATTGTTATCAGACAAAAGATGAGTGTTTGTATTATGTTGTGAACTATTGCCATACATACACTGCAAGCAATTATACTAATTTTAGGAACTAAAAATGTAAATAGAATCCAGCCAATTATGCATGCAACTACTCCTGATATCATGCTATATGGCAAAGCTGAAACATTTCCAGTTATTAAACAACCTAGAGCCGTTCTAACTATCACTAAAACTAAAGCTTCGGGAAGACCTAAAATAATGATAACTATAAGGGTGAAAATATTACTTAATCCAAGTTTTGCTCCTGGAACCCAAAAAGAAGGTATTAGATTTTCAATAACATACATAACTAAAGCTAGAGCTATAGTTATGCCTAAAAATGCTATTCTTTTAACTGAAAACCTTTCCTTCATTTTTATCCTTAAATAATTAAAAAAGGACTATCACTTTTTGTGTAATAGTCCTCAATTGAACTTTTAAAAATAGATTATTTGCTTTGATCGATGTAATAATCTTTAGCTTTTGTTTTTGTAAATGTTTTGCCTTTGAGCGCTTCTTTGTAGTTATCAAAGAAGTTCATGATAGCTTCATATCCTTCTGTCATATCTACGCCAGCTTTCTTTTCTTGTTCATAGAACCATTTAATTAATTTAGCCATATCTTTTCTACAAGATTTCATTCCAAGTTGGAATACATAGCAGTGAGATGCTGTTAGAGCTTTTCCAACATAGTATTCATTTTCAACACCTTGAGCATTTAAAACTTCTGCCATATTCTTAGCTTCGCCGATACATAATAAATCCATAGCACCACCTGCATTATATGTTGGTGGATAATCTTTTGATAAATAGTTATATGGATCATATTCTTTAGCAAATTCCCACTTCCAAAAATCACTTCTTGTTTTTGTATTTGTTGCCCATCTAACCATTAAAGTATGAGTACATGGTGTTTTATACATTGTCTTAACGCTGAATGCTCCACTAATAAGTACACATCTAGCAATCTTTACCTTTAATTCATGAATTCCTAATTTATCAGTATATCCTGGAACAGATGAGGCAACTCCACATAAAGAAGCAAGATGTCCACCAGATGAATCTCCAGTAATTGTGATATTATCCATATCTAAGTTGTATTCATCTTTAAGTGTTTCTATAAAGTTAAGACCATCAATACAATCTTCTAAGTTTTGTGGGAAGAAAACGTTTGGAACTAATCTGTGATCAATTACACAAACAAGGGCCCCCATTTTTGCATAAAGAGTTGCATATCCATTTCTTCTTTGTCTGTTATGAATGCACCAACCACCACCAGGGATATCATATATAACAGGTGTTTTCCCTGGAAGTTTAGTAATTGGTAAATAGATATCCATGTGTAAATCTTGTCCATCAACAGTCTTATACACAACATCATGTTTAACTTCAACTTCATCATTAAATGGAGTTTTTCCATTGCCAACAGCAAGTGCTGCTTCTGCAACGTCAAAAATCTTTTTCAATATTGGTTTTTTACCTTGAATATTAGGTCTTTTAATCTCTTCGCTCATCTTTCTCTCCTATTTATATAAATATTTAGCCTATTAAGGCATTTCTACATATATCAATTATGATAAAAAATAATGATTTTGTAAATATATACTATATGTGTATTTCTATATATAAATAAAAAACCTCGCCAAAACTGGCGAGATTCTTTATTGTCTCTAATAATTAATTTCTAATTATTTAACAGCATCTTTTAAAGCTTTTCCTGCTTTGAATCCTGGAACGTTCTTAGCTGGGATCTTGATTTGTGCTTTTGTTGCTGGGTTAATACCTGTTCTAGCTGCTTTCTTTGTAACTTTGAATGTTCCAAATCCAACTAATGCAACCGCATCACCTTTCTTTAAAGCTTCTGTTATAGCTTCAACTGTAGCTTTAACTGCTGCGTCTGCGTCTTTCTTTGTTAAACCTGTTTTTGCTGCGATAGCGTCTACTAATTCTACTTTATTCATTTTGGCCTCCTAGTCATTTTTTGTAGATTTAATAATATTAGTGTAGCAATAAAAAAATAATTAATCAATACCCAAATTTAAAAAAATACCAATAAAATGCCTATTGAGACTATATTTTTGGCTATTTTTATGCTTCATACTCCCTAAATTACCATCCAATATCAATTTTTGTATAAATTTGTGGGTTTACTTTAGAAAATTGTTAAAATTCGTTTGCTATTTAATTTCGTAAATTTTATTATATTAAAAATGCACGAAAAGTGTAAAAAAAATAATATAAGGAGGTCGAATATGGATAAAATCCCGTACAAAATTTATTTGAGAGAAAGTGAGATTCCAAGTAAGTGGTACAATTTACGTGCTGACATGAAAAATAAGCCAGCTCCTTTAATGCATCCAGGAACTCACCAAGCTATGACGAAAGAAGATTTGATGCCAGTTTTCTGCGAAGAATTAGTTGATCAAGAATTAAACGTTACAGATAGATTTATTGATATCCCAACAGAAATTCAAAATTTCTATAAAATGTACCGTCCATCTCCAATCGTCAGGGCCTATTGCTTAGAAGAAAAATTAGGTACACCAGCTAAAATTTATTACAAATTCGAAGGTAATAATACTAGCGGAAGCCATAAACTTAATTCGGCAATAGCGCAGGCATATTATGCCAAGAAACAGGGCCTAAAAGGCGTTACAACTGAGACCGGGGCCGGCCAATGGGGAACTGCCCTAAGTATGGCCTGTTCATATTTTGGCCTTGATTGTAAAGTATATATGGTTAAGGTTTCATATGAACAAAAGCCTTTCAGAAGAGAGGTTATGAAGACATATGGTTCTACCGTTATCCCTTCTCCATCTAACACAACTAACATTGGACGCAAAATCCTAGAAGAATTCCCAGGAACTGGTGGTTCATTAGGTTGCGCAATATCTGAGGCTGTTGAAGTTGCTACTTCTACTCCTGGATATAGATATGTATTAGGAAGTGTTTTGAACCAAGTTCTTTTACATCAATCTGTAATTGGTCTTGAAGCAAAAGCAGCTTTAGATAAATACAATATCGTTCCAGATACTATTATTGGTTGTGCTGGTGGTGGTTCAAACTTAGGCGGATTAATTGCTCCATTTATGGGTCAAAAATTAAGAGGCGAACAAGATTACAAAATTATCGCTGTTGAACCAGCATCTTGCCCAAGCTTTACACGTGGTAAATATGCATATGATTTCTGCGACACTGGTATGGTTTGCCCACTTTGCAAAATGTATACTCTTGGTTCTAACTTCATGCCATCACCAAACCACGCTGGTGGTTTAAGATATCATGGAATGAACCCAGCTTTATCTCAATTATATGCAGATGGTTTAATCGATGCGGTTGCCGTTGAACAAACAGATGTATTTAAAGCCGCTGAATATTTTGCTAGAGTTGAAGGTATACTCCCAGCTCCAGAAAGTAGCCACGCTATTAAAGTTGCTATTGATGAAGCATTAAAATGCAAAGAAACAGGTGAAGAAAAAACAATTCTATTCGGTTTAACAGGAACTGGTTATTTTGATTTAGTTGGATATGAAAAATTCCATAACGGACAATTAGAAGACTATATCCCAACCGATGAAGATTTAGCAAAGAGTTTATCAAAACTTCCAAAAGTTGAATAACAATTTGTTGTTTTATAATCCTATTAAAAGCGGAGTTCTATATGGACTCCGTTTTTCTTTTTTGTTAAATCTGATACTTTAAAAATATTCCTTTTTTGCGTTTTTAATACTTTAATTTTATTCCTTTTTTCATGTTTTGATACTTTAAAAATATTCCTTTTTTGGCATTTCGATACTTTAAAAATATTCCTTTTTTGGCATTTCGATACTTTAATTTTATTCCTTTTTATTGACAAATTCTACTCTTGGGTGTATTATCTTTATAACAACGGAGGACAAAATGTTAAAAAGAAAAGCATATCAAAATTTACTTGAATGGAAAAATAATCATCACAATAAATGCTTAATGATAAAAGGCGCTAGACAAGTCGGAAAGACTTATCTTGTTCGTGAATTCGGTAAGCAAGAATATCAATCATATATTGAAATAAACTTTGTTAAATCGCCCAATTTGAAAGAGATTTTTTTAGAAGACTTAAGTCCTGATGTTATCTATAAGAAAATGACTGCAAATATGAAAGACATTAAATTCATTCCTCACGATACGCTAATTTTTATGGATGAAATACAGGCTTGTGGTGGAGCAAGAACAGCAATCAAATTTTTAGCTGAAGATGGAAGATTTGATATTATAACATCTGGTAGTTTGTTAGGATTAGCATATGGTGAAGATGATGATCCTAATACTGAAATTCCAGCATCAAATCCAACAGGATATGAAGACTTTTTAACAATGTATTCTCTGGATTTTGAAGAGTTTTTGTGGGCAAACGGATACAATGAAACACAAATCGAAATTCTACGAGAATACTATCAAAATAATGAACACATCCCTGATGTTATTAATAATACCTATGAAGAATTGTTCCGAGAATATATCGTTGTAGGCGGAATGCCAGAAGTTGTAGTAGATTTTGCTATGTATAAGGATTTTAATCGCGTTGATAGGATACAAAAAAGAATAATTGCAGATTATCAATTTGATATCGGAAAACACGCAAAGGGCGTAGAAAAAGTTAAAGTTAAAAAATGTTATGATGCCATTCCAAAACAATTATCCAAAGAATTGAAAAAATTTCAGTATTCAACTGTAGAAAACGGACAAACAAAAAAGAAATATGGCAATTCAGTAACATGGCTTGTTGATTCTGCTTTAGTAAATATTTGTTATAATGTTAGGGAAGCCTACTTGCCTCTCCTTGGTAATTCTAATGAAGATCAATTTAAACTCTATATAAACGATACTGGCCTACTTTGTTCTATGTATGGATTTGATACTAAAAAAGCTATATTAAATAATACAATTAAAGGTAATACTAAAGGCGGAATCTATGAAAACATTGTTTCAGAATGTTTAATAAAGAAGGGTTACCGACTTTATTATTATAAACCAGACAATCAACATGAAGTTGAGTTTTTAATTGAAAAAAATGTTGAAGTTTTGCCAATAGAGGTAAAAGCAGGTAATTCTTGTACACCATCTTTAAATCAATTTATTGAAGAATATAAACCCTCAGTCGCATATAAACTTATTGATGGTCAATTGGGAGTTGTGGGCCCTAAAAAAACACTACCTCATTACATGGTTTTATTTATTTAATACAAATCATTTGATTATCTTTATTTTTAATTATCAATATGCTATACTTTTTTCAAATAAAACCTATTCGGAGGAATATATGAAAGTTTTAGTTACTGGCGGTGCTGGATATATTGCAAGTCATACAAACTTAGTCCTTTTAGAAAAAGGATATGATGTTGTCGTTATTGATAACTTTAGCAATAGTTGTATAGAAAGCGTTAAACGTGTAGAAAAATTATCAGGCAAAAAGATTACTTTCTATGAAGGTGATGTTTGTGATAAAGAGATAATGGAAAAGATCTTTTCTGAAAATAAGATTGATGCTGTTATCCATTTTGCAGGTCTTAAAGCTGTTGGTGAAAGCTGCAGAATTCCACTCAAATATTACTCTAACAACTTAAATAGCAATCTTGTTCTTGCTGAAACAATGAAAAGACATAATTGTAAAAAATTAGTTTTCTCATCCTCTGCTACTGTATATGGAACCCCAAAGAAGCTTCCTTTAACTGAGGAATGCGAAATTGGAGTTACAAAAGAAAATCCACTTGGAGTTACAAATCCATATGGTGCTACAAAATTATTCGGTGAACAAATCTTCTCTGATGTATATAGAGCAGATAACTCATGGAGAATCATGTTACTTAGATATTTCAATCCAGTAGGGGCTCATGAAAGTGGAATGATTGGAGAAGATCCTCAAGGTATTCCAAATAATTTAATGCCATTTGTTGCTCAAGTTGCAGTCGGTAAAAGAGAATATATTAACGTATTTGGAAATGATTACCCAACTAGAGATGGAACAGGAATTAGAGATTACATCCATGTAGTAGATTTAGCAGAAGCTCATGTTAAAGCTCTTGAACATATTGATTCTTTTGGAGTTGGAGTATTTAATATTGGAACTGGTAATGGATATTCCGTTTTAGAAATGATAAAAGCTTTCTCAAAAGCTTGTGGAAGAGATTTACCATACAAAATTGCACCTAGAAGACCTGGTGATGTTGCTGAATGTTATGCAAATTGTGATAAAGCTAAAAAGTTACTAGGCTTTGAAGCAAAGAGAAATCTTGATGATATGTGCCGTGATCTTTGGAATTGGCAATCAAATAATCCAAACGGATATAATAAATAATTATTAATATTTTTTAAAAAATTAATCCCTCCATATACAACCGTGTTTGGAGGGATTTTTTTGCTTAAATTTCAGATTGTGTGGATTATTTATCAGAGTCGTCTACAACTTTCCATATTCTATTGTATTCTGCAAAAACCTCATCTACTAAATTATCATCTTCAACTGGTCTAACAACGTAATCCTCATCATCTTCATAATCGATTACTTCAAATACCATAGCTTCATCATCTGCCATACCTTCTGGTAGTTCTTTAGGTTGTACGAGGAAATAATATCCTTCTTTGTATGGAAATTCTGCTATTAATACATAATCAATTAATTTTCCATTTTCATCCTCAAAAGTCATTATACAATCTTCGTTTTCGTCTAATATTTCTACTTCATCTTCTAATTCATCTAATTTCTTTTTTTCCATATATATGCCTCCGAATAAATTCTTTATTTATCGCTTTCCTAATTATACAACAAAATAATGTTTAATTAAAACATCATAATCAATAACTTATATTCGATATAATGATTGCTCTTACCTATAATTATTACTTTTATTTATTTTGATGGAAGATAAAATAACGTAAATTATCAATCCAACAATAAGTGGAATTTCCGCAAATAGTATGTAGGTATTAGAAAATATTACTGTTAGTCCACTGACTATAAATATTACACTTAAAATACAAAAACTAATAGCTGATTGACGATAATATGGTTTTTTATTCATCTTCTCTCGTTCATTTTTTGAAGCATATATGTATGCGTTATTTAATAGAAATCCCTTCTCTGCAAAATGTAAAATGCTTAATATGATCAATATTAATGCATTTATAAAAATAATTATTGAAACAATTAATTCTTCTACTCTCATATCTTTTTGTAAATCTCAACTAAAAATGATGTTCTTGTTTTTAGTAGGTTTTCTTTAACTATTGTATCTATTCTATCTTTAGCAGCGTGTTTAGAATATGGGGTCATTTTTGCTAAGTTTATAAAATCTAATCCTGTTCCAGAAAATTGTGAATCTACTGAGTATTTATTAACTAATAAAAAGTTCTTGTATTCCATAATTTTAACATCGTTTAAAACAACTTCATCATATATTAATTGCTTTAATTCATATAGATGATTAACGTTTGGTTCTATCCTTATAAACGCACCATCTTGCTTTAAAACTCTATAGATTTCATCCTCATATACTGGAGCAAAAGAAACTATTACAGCATCAAAACTATTATCTTCAAAAGGTAGGTTAATTGAACTAGCCACGCAAAATTTATTTTGTTTGTTAGCCTTTGATGCAATTTCTATTGCAAATTTTGATATATCTAATCCGCAACTTTGGATACCTAAATTGTTGTTTATATAATCAAGTATATATCCTGTTCCGCAACCACAATCTAATACAGATTTACATGATTTTACTTCTTTAGATATTGATTCGGCTAGTGCTTTATAATATCCTTTGTTCATTATTTCTTTTCTTGCTTGAATCATTTCTTTATTATCACCTGGGAATAATGAATTCTTTTTATTTGCTGGAAGTAAGTTTACATAACCATATTTAGATATATCAAAACAATGGTTATTTTGACAATAATAACTTTTCTCTTTTTGTTCTAATTTGGTTTTACAAATTGGACATATATAATTCAACATCATATCTCTTTACTTTCAGTTTAAATATAATTATCAGTCTTTATCATTTTGAAACATTTCTAGTGC
>JAIKVY010000236.1 GCA_024685275.1 Clostridia bacterium | reverse complement strand
CAATATAATGCTGAAGAGTATTTGGATATCTAAACATATTAGTTTCGAGTTTTTCACTAATAATACTTTTTACTCTTGCTTCTTCTTCGAGTTCATCAAGATAAGTACTATTAAGTTTATCTAAATCCTCTAATTTATTAACACATTCATTTACCCAATATCTATTTTGAATATCATCATCTTGGAACATAGATTCCAAATGTGGATAATTACCCCATGGTAACTTTACTTCTTCTTTTGGATAATCTTTAACTTCTACACTTGGAATATCTTGTTTATGAAATAATGAATAATAACTAATCTTATTTTGAATTTCTAAAGTATTATCTAATATTGTATTAACATATCCTTCTGGAAAACATGGCGCTAATAATTCTTCAACTTCATTACTATCCATAAGATGTGCAAATTCATAAAACTCATCTACTTCTCTTTCTCCGCCCTTTGAGTTAAGATATGCTTTATGAACTGGTCTATCTGCGGCCGTTAGATAATGAGCATCTGTACCAACAACCATTTTTACATTATATGCTAATGCAATTTTATATAACTGTTTATTTACAGCCATTTGGTCATCTTTATTTGATGGCGCACACTCAATATAAAAATCATCACCAAACAAATCTAAAACAAATTCCATAAATCTTTGGATATTCATTCCATATGTTTGAGCATTAATTTTATCATTTACTTCTAATGCCCTTGCATATAATAATGCATTACTTGATAATTCGCCACCAATACATGCACTTGTCGCAATTAAATGACCTTTATACTTATTTACAATTTCTTTAAGTTCAGACTTTAAAGTTGGTACACGTTCCATACCTCTATCCATATATGAATTATACCAAGCTGTTGAACTTAATTCTCTTAATGCTTTATGTCCTATTGCATCTTTTGCAATTAAGATAAAGTGAAAATACTTCTGACCATTTGAACGGTCATCTGTTAAATAAATTTCATTACCTAATCCAATTACAAAATCTGGATTAGTTTTTTGCAAATCTGCAGCAATTTTATTTACACTAACATGAGCTGAAAGACATTCATGGTCTGTGATACAAATACCACTCAGCCCCAGCTCAATTGCTTTATAAATCAAATCTTTTGGTCTATTAATACAATCCAAAAGTCTAATATTCGAATATTCGGTATGATTATGGATCCCGAAATAATTTCTCATAAATGGCTTTATTCCTTTCACCTTTTCTTTTATTATACCATATTTTTTCTGTTAAATCAATTAGATCTTACGTGTGTTTAGGCCCAGCCTCATTAGTTTCTAGATAAGGACCACATACAATATCAAAATGAATACCATAATATTGATTACAAATATCCATAATGGTATAAAACAAAGGTCTAATATATGGAGGAACCCAAGGTTCAGATAAACATATTATTAACTCGTCAGGAATATCTAATGAACTTAAATCAAAGTTATTTAAATCCACAGTAATCATTGGTACATTAATTTTTCTATCTAATGGAATTATTTCTGAATTATCATTTTTAATCCAAGTATAATTATTTAAAAGGTTATTTTTATATAAGTAATATACCCAATTTGCACAAGTAGGACTTTCTTGTTTTTCTATATCATCACCATATCCAACATCATGATGATGATCAATATTAATTACATCACATTTTTCATTAATATATTTTACAGCTTGTCCATGGTCTTCAATAAAATGAATATTTTCTTTAGGTAAATATTGAATACAGTGAAAAATATAATTAACGATTTTTTGATAATGTATTGCATCTATTTTTAATAGTTGAAAGTATGGATTTTTTTCTAAACTATCCCAATCAGCACCTGGGACAGCGTTATTATATAATCCAATACTTGGAGCCATAAGTATATCAAAATCTATAGTTACTATTTGTTTCATTGTCTCACCAATACTAATTTATCACTTGCGCGCGTTATACAAGTATATAGCCAGCGTGCATGCTCTTCTTCATTAAATGGAAAGTTTTCTTCATATACTAATACTTTATCCCATTCAGAACCTTGAGCTTTATGTCCCGTGATTGCATATCCATATGCCATTTCACGCGGGATAATATCACCAATCCTTTGCCGCAATCTTCCAAGTTTATAAGTATCACGCCAATCAAGAGTTGCTTGATTAGTTCTAATCATATTTTCATCAATGGTTACCATAGGATAAAAATCACCACTATCTGTATAAATATCTGATTCAAGAGCTCGAATAGATGATACAGATACTTTTGTAAATCTAGGAAAAGTAATTATCTTTTCTTGTGGTAAATGTAAATATCCAATAGTGCCATTAACCAAAGCATCGCCTTCCATACTAAGATCTTCCCAGTAATTACGAAGACACACTACTTTATCTCCATCTTGCGGATATGGGCCATGTCCAAGGATTTGACGCATTTGATTGTTAAACATAGTCCGAGTATTATTCTTTGCAGTAATAATCTGATCGGCCCAGGTTAACATTCCGCTAACACAATCTTTTCTATCTACTACTTTTACATTTTCTCCATCAAATAATTGTAAAGATTTTCTTTCCCTAATATCCATACTTAATCTGATAATTTCAGATTCCTGTGATTGTCTCATAATCTCATCAAGAAAGATATGAGGATTATCCAGAAGATGATTATCTGTATCTTTATCAATCGGTGGAATCTGGAAAGGGTCACCTAAACAAATAACATAACACCTATGTCCAAAGAGTAAATCAATCATCTCTTTTGGAACCATAGATACTTCATCTACTACAACAATATCATATTCAATACGAGGTTTTACTTTACGGAAAAAACCCCCGCCTGGACGAGGAATATGTTCATATAGTAAACGATGTAAAGTAAACGCATTTTTATTTCCTTTTTTGCGAAGTACTTCTGCGGCCTTGCCAGTAAAGGTTGCATAACATACACAGTTCGGATCTACATCTAATGCCGCGATTATATATTTTACAAGGGTAGATTTTCCGGTTCCAGCATATCCAGAGATAACAGTGTATCGTTCGCCTGCTTTATGTCTGTCTACTGCGATCTTAAGACCCTCTTCTTGCTTTTTGGTTAATACCATTAATGTTTACCTCTTTTTATATTATATCTCTAATTATATTTTAACATTTTTTATAGGAAAAATCAATATAAGACATTTTTGTTCTAAAAATTCTAAAAGCATTTTTTGTTTTGGGTTACGGTCTCCACGCCCCACCGCCGCGCAATGACCGGAAAATCGCTTCCAAGTTTTCATAGATTTGCATCTTTATATGATTAAAAATAATACTTTGTTTCTCCTACTATTTCATAATCATCAACTTTAATTTGTGGGGTAATAACTCCATTCCACTCGTTAATTGCACATTTACCTATAATATTTATATTAACACTTCCTGAATCAAACTCAGGAATTAACTGATCATACTCTTCATCAGTTACCTTAAATTTAATTACACTTACTTCATTAGGTAAAGTAATCTTAAAAGTTGGACATCTTCCACCTTTACCCATTAAAGAAAGATTACTTGGAGTAACTCTAATGTTTTCGATAGCTACGACCGGTTCACTTAGTTCCTGTCCCCAGATAGGACCGATGGCCGCGATATCTAAAATATCACGAGAATCAAATTCATTTTGTCCCCAGATAAAATCAACTTTTGTACATGGGGTAAAATTACAAGTTGCTAATTCTTTATTAGAATAATCAATAAATTGTGTAAATTTATCATCATCAAAGGCAACTCCAAAAGCATTAGCATGTCCTTCTGCAAGACTAGCATAACCACTTTCTCGAATGAAACTTCTTAAATCATTA
>JAIKVY010000005.1 GCA_024685275.1 Clostridia bacterium | reverse complement strand
GTAAATGATGTCTTAAATTCTTTACATGTAAAAGAAATACCCCCATTTCCTGATTCACCGAAAGCACTTGCTCCAGCAGATAAAGCCCATTTTAAGCATATTCCGGTTTCTTTATCAATGTAACAATCTGTTGTAGCTCCTGCTGAAATAAGAGCGTTATTTACTGATACACCCCATGAATATTTATCGCAAGATCTGTTGATAATAGTTGCATCTTCCTTTTTCATTTTAACTCCACTTACTTCATCTTTTGCTTCTCCGCCATAATAGAATGAATAAACTAGAATTATATTCGATAAACTATCAACTTCTTCTTGTGCTTCTTTTTTAGTGAATTCTTCGTTGTAATAATATCTTTTTATTGTCCAAACATCATCTATTTTTTCGTAATAATCTTCATATTCATCACTAGTTAAATCAAAATAGTGTTCACCTTCTTCAGTTGCATTAATATAATAAATATCATTTTTTGATGCATACGAAACAGTTTGTTTATCACTTGCTGTTTCTTGATTATCAGTTGATGATGCCTCAATCTCGTATTTTAATGAAATACCATCACTTGTTCTCATAGTATTAATTTTTGTTTTTGTGTCTTCAATTTTGTAATCTTCTTCAATTGAATAATCGCCTTCTATTACGCTAACCCCAAAATTACAAGCTGTAAGCATTACACAAAATGCTACAATAACAGTTATTAACAATATAAATTTTGTTCTTTTTTTCATATATTACCTTTCTTTACCTATTCTATTTTTATTCTTTCATTTACATCAATATTCTTATATTCATAATTAATTTTTAGTTTTAGTAATTCTTTTTCATTTTCAACACCACTAAGTGTAAACGTGTATTCATGATTGGAAGTATTACTTTGACTAAAGTCCATTCTAATACCATTATCATATACAACATCTAATGATGAACCATATATTTTTCTAATCATGTTATCACATTCAATATTATCGCCAAAAATCATTTTAATTAACCAATATGTGTAATTTGTTATAGTTGAAACATCATTAATTTCTAATGTCCTATCATCTTCTGGTTTTACTCTATATCTGTTATCCTCATATGAAATATATGGTAGTTTTATAAATTCTGAAATAAATGGAAGTAAACCTTTTGTTCCATCTGAACTTCTAATTAATCCACTAAATGCTTCATATTGATCTTTCATATTATATTTTTCGATTATTGAATCTAAAATATCTCTAAAATTCTCTTCATCTCCATTCATGAAATTAATATATTTAGCAACACTTTCTTGTTTTAATGAATCAAGAATTGTGTCTGATGTTGCATCTTGATATTCGCTTTCATCTAAAATTGTTCTAGCAAAGAAGTTATATATAAAGCCATAAAAATTAAATTGTGTAATATCTGCTGTGTGAGATAAAGATGCAATTATCTTTGTTATTAAAGATTCTATTGTCGAACCAATATTTGATGTAATTACTTGTTCATCATCAGCATTTTTAGCCCCAGTTATCGAACTAACGTCAATTAATCTTCCAAAAAGATTCTCTACCCCTTCAATTATAACTGCTACAATATTTTTATTTAATGTTAGTTGTCTATCTTCAACAGATGGATCTTCTAATGTCATAACCCCTAAATCATTTAGTAATTGTCCCATAGAGAATTTCAATACTTGTCCATCAAATGTGAAAACTTTATACTGTTGTCCATTATATTTTACCTTTACGCCAACAATTGGAGTTCCTTCTTCTTTTTCTGAGAATAAATCACCGGTATATATTTCTCCAATAATATCTAATACTTCTTTATTTGATAATGTAAGCTGGCCATTAATAACAATATCTTCTGACATTGCAGATTGTTCAACATCAAATTCTAATTCTTTATTCTCTGTTGATAATGAATTAATGTTTCCATTTAACCTAATAGATACTGGCTCTTGCTTGTTTTTAACTGGAGTAGAACCTCCATCTTTAAATGTAAATGTAGCAAAATCTAATAATACGCTAGCTCCTTTAAACATATGGTCGCTATTTAACATAATTTCTAAATCAATATCAGGAATAATATATTCAACTAAAAAGTCAAAAGTTGCTACTTCTTCTGGGAATTCAGAATTAAAGTAATTTTTCTTAATCTGCCAATTAGTTAAGAAGTTATTAACTTTAGTAACAATATTATTAAAACTATCAAATGTCCCTTTTAAGAACGTAGTTTTTGCTGTATTAAGTAATTCATTTAGAATTGCTCCACCTACTCCATCAAATAACTTTATATCCTTCCCCTCTAAGAAATATACTACTTTCCCAATAGTTTCAGCACTTATTTTCATTTCCATATGTTGTGAATCGCCACTAATATCTACAAATTTTTTGAGATTTTCATCAAAATCTGGGATTTGTCCAGTAATTTGTTCGATCGCTGTTATTGTAGTCATCAATGATTCTTCGGCTTTAAATACTAATTTATTTAAATATCCTAAAAGAAATTGTGGTAATTCTGTTTCAAGAATGCTTGATAACATAGAAAAATCCATTTTAATTCCTGAACCTTCACCAATTAAATGTTGTGAAAAATACCCCATTCCTTTATCGTAGCCAAGTAACAATAATGATTTATCTCCTTGCATTAAATTAAATTGTATTTGTGTTGAAGAATCTTGAATATTTGCTTTTATATTGGTACCAACATTTAAATCAAGTAATTCTGTTATAAATGGAATCTTTATTGTTGTATCTGTCTCCATACTTACATCTACATCTAGATTCAGGCATTTCTTTGTAGCAATCTCCTCAAAATCACTACTTACTCCTGCAATTCCATTTTTAATTACTGTCATAAAATCACTGAATGCGTTAATAGCTATTTGATCTTTTCTAATTAAATCTTTTTCTTCATCTGCACATCTATTAATTAAATCTGTTGCAAATGTTTCATATTCTAATCCTTTCTCAGTTTTCCCATCACTACCTAAAGTCCAAAATATTGTTTTCTTGAATACTGCTTTATCTACATGACAATCAAAGAATGCTGTGCCTTTAATTAAATCAACGCCTGAACCAATAGTTATTGTTTTTAATCCAGCACAAGCGTTGAAAGTATCTTCATTTATAACTGAAATTCCATCAGGAATAACTATTTCACTTATTGTTCTACAATTTCTAAAGGCACCTGCACCAATAGATGTAACTGTTGCTGGAATATCTATAGAAACTAATTTTGCATCGTCTTTGAATGCATTTGCAGCTATTTTTGTTACAGTGTATTCTTTTTTATTATTTACAATGTATGTTGGAATAATGACTTTATTAACAGTCCCAGTATATCCTGTTACTGTAGCATTGTTTCCTTCAATTGCAAACTCTAACCCTGCCGTTCCTTTGTGTGTAGTACTCGATTGGATATTGGTACTAGTCCCAGTTTGCCCACATGCAAACAATGATAGAATCATTATAGCAAGCACAACAGTTAAATAGAATTTTTTGTTTATAAATAATTTGTTCATTATATCCTCACATTTGCAAATGTATGTTAATAATATAATATATTATATTAAGCCAATATGTAAAATTATTTTAAATTTTTGTTCTATTTATCACTTTTTATATATTTTTTCGTAGATGTGTTTTGCGTATAAAGATGCAACATTTATCCCAGTAATTTTCTCAATTTCTTTAAAATATGCGTTAGAATTTACTTCACATAAATAGAATTCTTCTGGAGAATTTGTGAATAATAAGTCTATACCACAATAGTCTAAATCAAGAAGTATTGCTATTTTTTCAGAAAAGTCAAAAGCAGGTTTAGATTCATATTTTGTTGCTGTTCCACCTAAAGAAATATTGCTTCTAAATTCAATTCCATTTGATTGTCTTTTCATGCATGCTACAACTTTTTTATTAACTAATATTAACCTCAAATCTGTTCCAAAACTTTCTTTTATTAACTTTTGGTAAACATGTGGCTTATTATATACTTTTGAATATATTTTTTTGAATTCTTCTCTATTGTTGATTAAATATACTCCCATTCCTAATGATGAATTATTTTCTTTTAAAACAAATGGATATTCTAGTTGTTTTTCTAGTTTTTCGCTAAAATCATTAAAATACGCATCATCATATTGATATACTAAAACATTTGAAATTGTTTTTGGCATCCTTATATTGTTATTTGCTAGCTTAATATATGTGCTCATTTTATCATCACATATCTTTATTGCATCTGCATTATTGAATACTTTTACTCCACATTTTTCCAGCATAGTTACAATATATGGATCTTTATCTAAATAAATAACAAAATCATATTCTTGTTTTATTGAGCAATTAATATCGTTTTGGTTAATATATGCGAAAAAAGAATCATTATTTATTGATTCAATTGTTATATTTAATTTACCAAATTCAGTAGTTAATCTCTCTATTTGATTAATTGTACTAGGAGATTTGTATATAGCATTTGTAATAATTAAACCTTTGTTTTTCATATCTTTATTCTATTACAATTAACCATCTTTATTCAACTAAATGGATTATTTTTGAATTGTGATTTCTACTCTTTTTTCATGTTTATGCTCGCTTTTATTTGTTTTAGTTGATTATCACTGCAATTTATTCCTTTGTTTTTAAATAGAGTCTTTAAATATTCATCTGTTGGATTACATAGATCATACAATAAAAATTTTGTATATTCTTTATAATTTATTATTGATTTTGAAATAAAGCGAAATATCTTTATATCTTCTTGTCTTTGATAATTATATGTGCTTATTTTTAGCCCTTCTTTGGGAAATAAATTGTAATTTTCATATATTTTTACAAACATTCCTTCAACATATTCATTTGTGATTTTTCTGTATTCTGGATATAACAATTTATATTTCTTTTCATATGGACTATTAAACATTTTTTCAAAATACTCATTCTTCCACTTATCTGTTGGCCCTAGTGTTTCAAGATCATTTTTTATATCTTCTATTATATCTTTGACCCTATTTAAATATCCATCATCAGGTTTGTTTCTTTTATTAAAATTAGTTTTTTGTTCTATAGTAGTATTTTTAGTAGTCTTTTCTCGCACTAATCTTTGTATATCCTTATTCTTTTCACAAATAGTTATTATTTTTATAACTATTTCTTCAAAATCATATCTATTATTATTTGTTTGCCCACTATTTATTATTATTTTTTCCATGTCGTTTTCTAAATGCGATGGAACTACGTATTTACAGATCATTTTGGTTACTTTTTTACAAATTGAATCACTTATTATCTTGTAATTATCTGGCAAATTCAATTCTCGCAATTTTTCTTTATCTTCGTATATTAAAAAATGAAAATGAAGATTAGATAGTTTATCATCATGTAATGAAACTACATATTCATATGTATTATCTACAAAACCAATAGTTTTTAAACATTGAACAAAGTAAGTGGATATAAAATATAAACCTTTGTTATATGTATCAATCTTGTATGCTTTATCTAACTTAAATGTTATAAATCCAGTGTATTTATTGTATCTTTCGATATCTAATAATTTTGTACTTATTTTAATCAATTCTATTTCTGATATTATTCCATTTTGATTAAATATTCTTGTTGGTGATAACTGTAATTTTTCATACCCTTTTGCATATTTATGAAAATATGTTCCATTTGATCCTGACATATAATCATATAAGCCATTTTGCTTTATAAAATCAAATTTCTTTGTGGTCGCCCAACGACTATTTTTCTCGTGTGTTATATTAAAAATTTTAAACATATTTCTTTTCGCACAATTTTTTGTGCTTATACCTCCTTATACTTATTTTTTTCCCTTCATATATATAGGAACTTTTTTATTTCTATATGGTAAAATTAGACATAAAATGATATAATGATTTTATTAAAAAATAAGAGGTACATATTGAGTAAGAAAAAAGAACTACAAACGCAAGAAAAAATTATTAATATTGAAACATCTCAAGTAGAAACAAGAAATAGTTTGGAAATTGCACTTGATATGTATTTATCTGCTAGACAAAAAAAATCAAATAAAGAGAAATTTATAGAATTTTCTAAATTATCTATCGATGGGTATGCAATTGATTCCTTTAAATTAGGAAAATTATATTTATTTGGTGATGATGAGACAAAACCAAATTTCAATTTAGCTACTACCTATTTTGAAGATTGTGGAAAATGTGGTAACTATAGAGGTTATTTAGCTCTAGCAAAAATTTATGAACTTGGAATTCAAACCGAACCAAATTTCCATTATGCATATTACTACTATATCAAAGCATACAACTTTGGTTGTGAAAATGTAGAATGCATTGCCAAAGTTGGTATAGATTCATATTTTGGAATTAACAACAAAATTGATTATGTTAAAGCAGCAGAATTTTTTGATTACGTTATAAAAAATGCTGATGAAGAAGATAGAAAAGAAAAATGGTTTTCTGATTCTGCATATTTTTTAGGAAATATTTACTTTGATGGTTATTTTAAAGTTAAAAAAGACTATAAAAAATCATATTTAGCATATATGACAGCAAAAAATAATGGATGCACATATAAAAATCTTGATAATAGATTAAATAAATGTGCTAGAAAAATCAGTTAAGAATTCACTATATAACTTTACAATTAGGAGAAACAATGGAAGTTAATAACGTTCTATTTAATCAGTTTTTGGAAGATGCTAATAAAGGTAATCCTATTGCTCAATATAATGTTGGTATTTGTTATTACACTGGAGATTTAATAGAACAAAACTACCAAAAAGCAGTTGAATGGTTTAGGAAATCTTCAAAACA
>JAIKVY010000003.1 GCA_024685275.1 Clostridia bacterium | reverse complement strand
TATCAACCCAACCAATAAATTCCATGTTTTCTATTACTGGTACTTCTGTTGGTGGAACTGCCCTTTCACCTGGTTTTATTGTTCCTGTTTGAAGCAATTGATTGCCTGATTCATCATAAAAATTAACTGTATAGAATGTGTTATCATCAATTACATTTGTGTTATAAAGCTTTAATTTAAATATGCATGTAAATCCGTTGTAATAAATTGTAATATTATGCATTCCAACTTGTGATAATGAAGCCTTGTCTTCTGCTTTTACATAGCTTAAACTACAAGCTATTTCATCTACAGTACCTTCTACTTCTTCTCCATTTTCGTCTTTTGTGTTTTCATGTTTAGCATAAATAATAATTTGGGAAATATCGAATGTGGAAATATCATAACCTTGAACATATGTAACATTTTCATCTACTGATATGCTTACTATTTTTCCATTTTCAGCATTATTAGTACACCCAAACATTAAACATGCTAGTGTTATAACAACTAATAATAAAATTCCCTTAATAATATTCTTTTTCATATTTTTCCCTTTTATTATTAAACTATATCTCCATCAGCACAATGTATAACTAGTGAACCTAAATTTTGGTTCCAATGTTCAGCTTTTGTAATAGCATTCCATTCTTCCATTGTTCCTTCATAATAAATTGTTGCTAATTGATTACAACTTACAAAAGCGTAATTTCCTATTTCTTCTACATCTTTAGTAATGTAAAGATCTGTTACAGCAAAGTAATCATTTTCTACAAATGTATCAAACATATGTTCTTGAATATTTTTAATACCAGACATAAATATGATTGTTTCGCTATCTTTAATATATTGTGGATAGATAAATGTATTATCCATTTCTTGAGTTATTGTACGCTTGTATTCATCTGCATTTTCTCTAATCCATGAATAATAGTAATCACCATAGATTAAAGACATATATTTATCATTTGTATTAGTTTCATCCAAAAAGCCAAGTATTGTAGATATCTTAGTATCTTCTTGACCTAAAGATGTATTATCACATAAGTATTCTTGTTTATTATCTGCAATTACTCTTATATAACTACATGTTATTTGCTTTGTTGCAGATAATTCATATGTTAATTCAATTCCATATTTAATATATGCATTATCTTGAATATAACCAACAAATACATATTCAGAGTTATCTTTTCCTTGAACGATTAATTCTATTGTATCTCCTTGTACACCCTTTAATTCACCTCTAACTACTTCATAGTCATCAGCAAATAAACCAGTATTGTTTTTCTTAATCCATAAGTAACCATTAGCATCATCATTATTAGAAAAAGTTACAGTTATATTTGTCTTATTTGAGAATAAAATATAATAATCATCGAATTCTTTATAGAATCCATTGTTCTTTCTATAATACTTATTAACATAGTTATCATCACCATCTCTATATACATCAGTGCTTACATAATAATAATCACAATACATATTTAGATTGTTCTTCTCTTTTGAGTTATAAATTGATCTATCAGCAATATATACTTTGTTTAATTTATTTGTTTTTGAGAATAATTCTTTACCATATGAAGTTAAACTTGGAATATTGATTACAGTTATTAATGAATCACTAAATGCGTTATCCCCAATTATTTCAACTGTTGATGGAATATACAATGATGTAATAGCTGATCTATAGAATGCATTAGCATAAATTTCTACACAATCATATTCTGTAGCATTTTTAATGAATTTAATTGAGTATGCACCTTCTTTCTTAACAGGAACAGCAACTAGTTTAGAGATATAATGATTTGTTATTATATTGCCATCATCTATTTCTTCAACCTCATATCTATACAATACTCTTTCATATACAGCATAATATGGATTATCTGCATCAACATCAAAATCATTTATATTAATACAACCAAAGAAAGCACCTTGACCTATATGTTCAATATATTTAGAAATATTAATATCTGATAAGAAAGTACATCCTTGGAAAGCATTATCTCCTATTGAAACTATTGAATCAGATAAGCTAATAGATTCAATTACATTACATCCATAGAATGCTCTATCTGCTAAAGCACTATCACTTTGATTAATATTAATTGTTACATGTTTAATAGTCTTTGGAACCATTTTAGAATTTTCTAAATAAGTTGTTCCTGAGTATAATTTTCCGAAGACATCAGCATATGGTATTGTAATATTAACTAGAGAATTTAATCCAGATAATACGCCAGTTCTAATTACACAATCACTACCAAAGTATAATGTTGTAATATTTGGAGCATTTTTAAATGAATTGTAGATATAAACTCCTTTATTGAGTTTAACTTCAGTTAAAGAATCAAATGATTCACCTAAAAATGGCATTGCATATTCATCTAAAAAGTTAAGATCATTTACAATTTGTGGAACTGAAGCATAATCTAATAATTCAAATCCAATAAATGGTAAATGTAATGTTTGTAAATTGCTACATTGATCTAATATATCTCCACCCATTACTTGTAAATTAGAATCAACTATACTTTCAAATTTAAATGTTAATAATGTACTTATATTACTAAATGCCTTATATCCTATATCTTCAACACTATTAGGTAAAATTACTTCAGTTAAAAACGTTCCAGAAAATGCGCTTTCACCAATTTTTTCTAATTGATTTGTGAAATTAATTGAGGCAATAGCACTATCTACAAATGCGTAATCTCCTATTTCTGTTACTGTATTTGGAATAGTGATACTATCATACATGTAGTATGCGAAAGCATAATCGTTTATTACTTCTAATTCAGAATCGATTGCAAAATAAATTGGGTATTCTACTCCAGAAAAAGCATATTCTCCTATAGATGTTACTGATTTTGAAATTGTTAATGAATTTATAGCTGAATGCATAAATGCGTAATCGCCTATTGTTGTAATTGTTTCAGGCAAAACGAAATCTGCTGTTGCGTAAGAATAGAAAATAAATGAGAAAGCTCCTAATGTATCCATTTGTGAATTTGCATCAAATTGAATTTCAAATTCATCAAACGCAAAACAACCTTCTCCGATTTCTTCAATAGCAGCAGTAATAACTAATGGAGCATCAAAATAACAATTACTAAATGCGTATGACCCTAAATATTTAACTGAATCAGGAATTACTATTGGTGTTGTATTCTTATAGTTATTAAACGCATATGTTCCTAATTCTTCAATTTCAATTCCAGCTTCAAACGTAACTTTACCATAAACTCCATTGAAAGCGTTTTCACCAATTGCTAATATGTACTTAGGAATAACTATGTCATAATAATGACTTTGATCATCTTTTCCTGTGTATTCACAGAAAGCATAATTACAAATTGATTCTAATTTTTCACTATCAGCTGGGAAGATAACTTGACCTGTATAATTATATACAAAGTATTCACCCAAATACTCAATATTATCATTAATAACTATTTCTGATGCCTTTGAATAAGCGAAAGCATAGCTACCAATACCTATTACATCTATCTCAATTCCCTTATATACTATTTTTTCAGGTATTTCAAAAGAACCAGTTGTAATGCTAGCTGGTAATAAGATAATTTCAGCTTTATTATCTCCTAAATATTTATATAAAACATCGTTATCTGAAATATAATTGTTATCTTGAACTGTATTTGCTTCAGTCAAATTACTACAACCAACAAAAGCACCATCTTTTAATTCTTCAAAAGCAAATGGTAATTCAATTGATTCTAAGTTTACACAATCTTTGAATGCAGATTGTCCAATTGTTTTTAAATTTGAATTAAATTGAACAGACGTTAAATTTGTACAATTTTCAAATGCCTTATCTCCAATTTTTTCTACTAAATTTGGAAGTACTATGCTCTTTAAACTTGTACAACCAGAGAATGCTCCGTTTTCTATTATCTTTAAACTATTTGGAGTTGTAGTTGTACTTTCAAATACAATATTTTCAACATATATGTTATTTTTGAACGCATTGCTATCAATTATAGTAGTACTTTGTGGAATAATAACTGTTTTAGATAATCCAGTATATTTTATTAAAATAGTACCTAAAAATTTCATGGTTTCCCCTTCTTCAGGTTCTATTATTTGGGTTCCTTCAATAGCTTTAACACCCATATAGGTTAATTTGCTTGTATTAATGTTAAATGTATTTAAGTTTGTACAATCTAAAAATGCTTCTTCTCCTATACTTTCAATTTCTCCAAATACATTTTCAAAAATAACTAGTTTATTATTTTTTCTAAATGCTCCAACATCAATAGTCTTTAAACTATTAGCACCATTAAATACAACGTTAACTAAGTTATGACATAATTCAAAAGCACCTTCTGATATTACTTCTAGTTGTGAATCTTTTTCAAATACCAGTGTTTGTATATTTGCCTTTAAGAATGCATTCTTGCCTAAATACTTTAAATTGCTTGGTAATTTTAAACTAATTGCTTCATCAGCATCTATACCTATTTCTTTAAAAGCATTATCTCCAATGGTTTCTAATTTATTTAATTTATTCAATTCAATGAATTTTAAAAGTGTACATAATTCAAAAGCAGATTTATCTATTTCAACTAAGTTTGATCCACTCTTATCAAAATATACATTTGTAACAAAGCTTCCCATAAAAGCACTATCTCCAATATATTCAACAGTTTGTGGAATATATACATTTCTTGTTGCGTTATTGTTATAGAATGCTCTTTCATTGATTTCTAAAACTGTATTTAAAATATGGTATGAAACAGCTTGTCCAGTGTATTTATAGAAGATGTTGTTAATAATAATAGAATCAGTTGGATATTCATTTAAAAACTTTGTGTTATAAAAAGCATCATAACTAATCTTTTTAACATTTTTACAAAACTCTATTGTTTCTAAGTTTTCACAATTAGCAAAAGCTCCTTTTCCAATAGAAATAGAATCTTTTTCTCCTAAAGAAATAAATTCTACTTTTACTAAATTACTACAATTATAAAATGCTGCTCTTCCAATCTCTTTAACTGAAGAATAAATGTAAACTTCCTCTAAATATTGATTACCTTGGAATACTTCACTTAAAATCTTTTCAACTGTCAATGGAATAACAACTACTTTTGATTCACCATTATAACTTGAAAGTATTGTTTTGCCTTCATCTTCATATCCAAAAGCAGATGTACTATTTAATTTTGGACAATTATCATATCCAGAAGCAGTTATAGCTGGAACTATACTCTCTAATAAAAGACAATCTTTAAATGCATTATTGCAATAATGAACATCTGTTCTATCAATATCTCCTTCAAATGATAAAATTGGAGAATTAACAAATGCATTTGTTCCAATAAATTTAATATCATTTGGTAAATCATAAGTATCTAATTTATATTCAGAAGCTTTTAATAATAAATTACCAATTTCTATTAAACCATTGTCATCTACATTGTTGCTTGGAGCTGAATTAAATAGAACATAGTTTCCTACTTCATCAAAACTAATATTTTGATAATTAATAGTTGTTAGATTTGTATTGTTTACAAGTGCATAATCATCTAAAATCTTTAATGAATTTGGTAAAGTTATCTCTACTAATCTATCACAATTACTCAAAGCATAACTTCCAATTTCTAAAATACCCTCTTCAACTATTACAGTTTCGATCAAATTATTTTGATAAAAAGCATAATTATCAATCTTTATAATTTCTAATTGATTAATTCTTGCTGGAACTATAAGATTTTTACTATTTCCTCTATATCCAACAATTGCTAATCCATTCTTTGTTCCAACTGTAGTTTCAATTGTTACAAAACCAGATTCAGAATAAGATCTGTAATCCTTTGCGTTTTCAACTAAGTATGTAGATTCATACTCATTGTTAAATCTATCATCTTGTTTAGATGTAATTATTTCTTTTGGGAAATAATGTGTTTTATCACTTATCATTTCATTTGTATCAAATGTACTTACTTTAAATACATCTTTTGTAAACGTTAAAGTAAATGATGTTGCTAAATTGTTAATGAAAATTGATTGTAACCAAGGAATTTGGATAGATTCATCTTCAAATGTTACATTAATAGCTTCACTTCTAAATCTTATAGAGTTTACTTCGTTTAATGAAAAAGCTCCTGCCTTAACAGTTTGAATACTCTCTGTTATTGTTAAAGCTGTGCTCTGTTCTCTTTGTGATTTAGCTGGATATAACACAAGTTCAGCATAGTTATTATTCCCTATTTTTTT
The DNA here is from genome assembly GCA_024685275.1 of Clostridia bacterium. Taxonomy (GTDB): domain Bacteria; phylum Bacillota; class Clostridia; order Christensenellales; family DTU072; genus CAG-1782. Next base: position 1,862 of record JAIKVY010000003.1, on the reverse strand, counting down.
GTATAACACGTTTGAAGAAACGCTAAATGTTGTATTGTTATTTGAACAACTTACAGTTTCTAGTGATTCCAAATTAAGTAATGCTAATTTTCCAATATTTGCTAATTTTGAAGGAATATATAAATTCTTTATACTTCTTAGGTTCGCTAAAGCATAATCTCCTATTGTTAATAATTCATCTCCTAAAGAAATGCTAGCTAAATTAATACAACCGCTTAAAAAGTAATTTGGTATTTCAGTTATCTCGTTAGGTAAAATAATATCTGTTAAATTGTAGCAATTTGCAAAAGTTCCAACACCTAAAGAAACTAAACGATTAGTTGTTTGAGTTAAATCTACTGTTTCAAGTTTACAGTTATAAAAAGCATAGTTATAAATCTTAGTTGTTAAATCAGCAATTTTAAAGTTAGTATCTCTAGTTCCATTTTTAGGATAAGCATACAATTTTGTTCTGTTTCTATCATACAAACAGTTCTCATATACTCTAAAGTATGTATTATTTGGTGATACATAGAAATTAGATATTTCTGCATCTTTAAAAGCACCTTCAACTATTCCTGTAACTGGTTTTTCTATACCAGTATTCATATCAGTGTATGTATCAGGAATAACTACTTTTTCAGTATCTATTTTTTCATAGCCAGTGATTAAGTAAGAGTCTGTAACATCATCATATACATATTGTAGTCCGTTTGTTCCATCTTTGAATGAAATGTATTTTGCATAAAATGTTACTTCTTCATTTACTACGTAAGGGAAATTTACTTTTACATAGCCATAATCTTTTTGTATGTACCAATAATCGAATACATGTGTTTGAGATGTTTCTGAACCATATGGAGAATTGATTCCTTGATTTTGTTTATTTACTCCCCAAGAATATGTTCTACTTCCCATTTCTCCATCTTTATTAGCAAAATATACAAAAGTAACATCAACGTATGTAGTGTCGTATATTGCATAAAATGAAAGATTATCACTTGTAATGCTCTTCATAGAGTCTTGAGCATCCCATCTTCCGTTTGAATAACCTGCTATTGCTGGAATTTCTGGAGCAACGCTTAAAGCACTTTCGCCATATTTAATTGTTTTTTCTTCAATTAATGTTCCAGTGTCTCCTTCTGTTAATTTGTAATAGTACTTAACTGTGAATTCGTTCTTTCTATACTTTGCATATAAGTTTGTAACTTGTGAAATTGCATATGCATTTAAATTACTTATTACAGAATCATCATTTACATTTGTTGACCAACCAATAAATGTATATCCTTCTCTTGTTGGAGTATTAGGAACTGATTGAACAAATTTTCCTGATTCTATGTATTGAGTTGTGGTTAAAGAAACCATATTGTAGTCATAAAAATTAACAGCATATTTTTCAACGGCTTGTGTAAATAATCTAAGTTTAAATTCAGCTGTGTGTGTTCCCATAATAATGTGAATTGTATGAACACCTACTGCTTTAAATAATGCTTGATCTTCTGCTTTAACATAATTTAGCTTTAAAGGAACTGAAAATGGTTCAACTTCTTCCTCTTCATCATAGCTATAGTAAGTTATTATTAATTTAATATCCGATAACTTGTATTCAGAAATATTTAACCCAACATTCTCTAGTGAATCAGCATTTTCAACAGCAATAGTATTAATTTTACTAAAATCAACACTTATTACCTCTGCTTCAGGATCTTCAGATGTTTCTTGGGTATTTGCATTTTGATTTGTACACGAAATGAAGATGCACGCAAGTGCAGCTATCAAACAAAATATTAAAACTAGTTTTATTCTTCTATGCAGCATATTATATATATTATATATATAATATCATCTTAATATGGGAAAAATCAATATGAATATTAAAA
>JAIKVY010000177.1 GCA_024685275.1 Clostridia bacterium | reverse complement strand
TAAATATGGTGTTACTGATTCTAAATTAAGTTCTTCAGATATTTTACTAGCCTTTTCCAAAGCTTCATATGTAATTTTATTCTTTCCATATCCTGATTGAATCGTATCAAATATTTCCCCTGCCCCACGCAAATTAAAATCTTTTTCTGCTATTTTAAATCCATCACTATTTTCACAGAAGAATCTTAATCTTTCGCTATCTAGCATTTTGGTATATAAGAAGCAATAACCTGTTTGTCCATCTCTGCAAATTCTTCCACGTAATTGGTGTAATGAAGCTAGTCCAAATCTATCTGCATCAATTATTATCATATTCACAGCATTTTTTATATCAATTCCGACTTCTACAACAGTCGTTGAAATAAGAATTTTAATTGTTCCTTGTTGAAAATCATTTACAATTTTTTCTTTTACATCGTTTTTTAAACTTCCGTACAAAACACCTATATATTTTTCGTCTATTATCTTAGAAAAATCGTTGTAAATTGACTCTATTGAATTAAGTTCTACCCCTTCATCATCGTATATAAGTGGAGCGATAACATAACATAATTTATTCTCTTCTAAAGCACATTTAGCAACATATTTAAACATATCCATTTTTTTATGATATGGCACTAAATTTGTGTGTATTTTTTTATCAACTCTTGGTTCTATTTTTAGTATTTGTGATTGTTTAAATGCAATTAGTTGCATTGTTCTTGGAATTGGGGTCGCACTAAGTGTTAATAAATCTACATTTGATCCTTTAAAGATTAGATTTGACCTTTGTTCTACCCCAAATTTATGTTGTTCATCTAATACAACAAGTGATAATTTGTTAAACTCTAAATTCTTATTTAGTAAAGCATGGGTGCCTACTACTAGATCGTAAAAACCTAGCTTAATTCCACTATATATTTTCTTTTTTTGTGATGATGGAATAGAACTTGATAAAAACGCTACTTTAAAGTTAAAGTGATTGATTATAAAGTTATAATGTTGGCTTGCTAATATCTCCGTTGGAGCCATAATTGCAGCTTGAAATCCATTCTTTATTGCTAAGTAAACTGCATATAAAGCAACTGCTGTTTTACCACTTCCAACATCTCCACATAAAATTGCATTCATTGCATTTTTTTGTAGCATCAAATTGTGTATTTCTTGTATATTTTCTTTCTGAGAATTGTTTAATATAAATGGTAAAAATTGTTGATATTCTTCTGTTTTTATATCCGTTTCATAACTATACTTTTTCTCTAATTTTTGATTCGAATTAGCAATTTTTAAACCACAAATTTCTTTGCAAATATTTTCTATAGCAATCCTATCTATACCCTTTTGAATATCACTATTTTTAGGAAAATGAATTGTTTCTAACGCATCATAAAAAGGAAGTAAATCATACTTATTTTCTAATGATTCTGGGATAATTGATTTGACCATTTTATTGTCTATAATTTCACGAATAAAGTTGCTAAATTGACCCTGACTAATTAGTCCTTTTGTTGCGTAAACTGGAATAATTCCGCTAAATTTTGAAATATCTTTTTTTAGTTCAAAACTAGGATTTTGCATAATAATGCGTTCTTTTCCAAGTGAAACTTTTCCAAAAACTCTTAATTCACTACCTGCTTTTATTATTCTAGATATGTATTCTTGATTAAAAAAAGTAATATCTACTTTTGTGTTAGTTGGGGTGTATATTCCATACACACTTTGAATAGTTAGACTGCCTTTTCTAAATATTTTGGAGAGTTTAGATACCGTTATATCAATTAGACAAATTTGACCTTCTAAAAAGGCTTTATTCTCTATTTTAGATGCTTCATAATCAACATATTTGTTTGGAATTATATTAACTAAATCTTCTTCTGTATAAATGCCTAAACTATCTAGTTTTTTTAGATATTTATCCCCTATTCCTTTAACATCTTTAAGCATAAAATTGCGATTAGTCCAACTTAACAAAGAAGTCATATAATTCTTGTCCACCATCTATTAAAGCAACCTCTAAATCTGGGAACTTTTCATTTATATTCTTTGTTAATTTTGAAAGATATTTTTGAGTAACATCTTTGCCATAATAAACTGTTACAGTAAATACCATATCTAAATCTTGAGATAATTTATCAATTGTACTTAATACACAAGAAATTTCATCTTTTTCATGACATAAAATTCTGTCATTAAGTGAAAAATATTCACCAACTTTAATATTTATATCATCTACTGAAGAATTCTTTGCTGCTTTTGTCGTTCCAAAGAAGTTATTAACACTTATTACTTCATTCATTGTTGCAACATTGTTTTCGATAGTATCTTCTGGATTAAATACAACTAAAGCCGAGATTGCTTGTAACATATGTTTTGTCTTAATAACAACAACTTCTACTGTTCCTGCTAATTCCTCTTTTGCTCTTTCACAAGCTAAAATAACATTCTTGTTATTTGGGAATACATATACTACGTCAGCATTAACATTTTTAATTGCCTTAACAAGATCTTCAACAGATGGATTCATTGTTGTTCCGCCATCTACAACCTTATCAACATTAAGTTCTTTTGCAAATAATTTCTTAAAGCCAGTACCTGTACAAACAGCACATGTTCCAACTGCTTTATGAAGTTTTTCTCTTTCCTTTAAGATTTTCTCATATTGTAATCTCATATTTTCAATCTTTGGGAAATTAATTTGTCCTAATTTAAGTGAATATTCTATTGCCTTATTTGGTGTATTTGTATGCACGTGAATTTTTACTTTTTGTAAGTCTCCTACAACAATTAAGCTATCACCTATTTTTGATAAGTTTTCTTCAAGTTTTTTAATATCTGCATCTGTTGTTTTTGAATTAAGTGGTTCAATCCAAATTTCTGTGCAGTATGTATATGTGATATTTTCATAATCGTTATCAAATGCATCAAAAGCATCCATAGATTGGGTTGCATTTTCATTTATGGTGATTTCTTTACCTAAAACGATTTGATTCATACCTTCAATAAAGTACATCAAACCTTTACCACCACTATCTACAACATTTGCTTTCTTTAATTCTGGTAATTGTTCTATTGTTTGTTCAACAGCTTCATTTCCTTTGATTATGATCTTGTTAAAGAATGATGGAAAATCACTATCCTTTTTTGCTACCTTTATTGCGTATTCACCTACTACTCTAATTACAGTAAGAATTGTTCCTTCTTTTGGAGCTTTAACAACGCTATATGATATTTCTGCACCTTTTGCTAAAGCTTGTGCAAAAATCTTGGTTGTAATTACTTCGTTTTCAGCAAAAACAAGACTCATTCCTTTAATAATTTGGCTTAAAATAACACCTGAATTACCTTTAGCGCCTTTAAGTGCTCCTGTTTCCATAGCTGTTGAAATTGTTTTCATATCAATTTTTTCAACTTCTTTAATGTATTTTGCCATGTTATTTAAAGTTGAACACATATTCGTTCCTGTATCTCCATCTGGAACTGGGAATACATTCAATTCATTTACTTCATTTTGATTATTAAATAGATATTGCCATCCACCTATTAATATATTTACTAAATCACTAGCTACTATTTTATCGTTTATCATTACCACTCCTATACTTGCTTACCAAGTACATGAACTATTACTTCTTCTACTATCATGCCTGTATAATTCTCAACATTGTATTTAATAGCTTTAACGAGATTAGTTTTAACAGTTTCTTGGTTAACACCTTCATCTATTAAACAATACACGTCGATTTTTATTGAACTATTATTTGTTGAAATTTTTATACCCTTTGAATATGCAACTAAATGCATAAGATCAAGAAAACTATCTTTTATATTTCTACTAACTAATTCTTTAACGCCATATGTGTCCATAACTATCTTATGAATCAAAGCATATATAGCATTATCATATATCAGAATTTGTCCATATTTATTGTTTGTTTTTAAACTCATACAAGATATTTTATTATAAATAATAAAAGATATCAAATAAATAATTGTATTATTACATTTTATTCAAGATTTATTTCTTCATAAAATAATAAATTTTTGAAGAATTATAGCATTTGAAAAATGTTA
>JAIKVY010000171.1 GCA_024685275.1 Clostridia bacterium | reverse complement strand
TGAATCAAGTGAAATTTCTATAATTTGATTATCTTCTACTCCGTTATCGATTAAATGTTTTTTGAACAATTCAAATAATAGATATGATTTACCGCATCTTCTAATGCCAGTAATAACTTTAATCATTCCATTCCATTTTTTTGATATTAGCTTATTTAAATATTCATCTCGTTTTATTAACATATCAAAGCCTCCAATGATTATTTTTGCGTTTGGACGCATTTTTAGACACTTATATTATATTTTGTATATTTTATAAACCAAGAGGGTTAGCAACTATTTTCGCGTTTGGACGCATTTTTAGATAATTATTAATATATTTATAAGAAAAATTGGTCACGTGGCTCGAATAGGGCTAAATCATGCTGGGAAAGGGCTTCGTTCGCAAGAGGTCGGGAATTCGAGTCACTTGAGATCCGCCAAGATGGCTGGATAGCTTAGTTGGCTAAAGCAATTGGTACATATCCGGTCGGTCGATGTTTCGAGTCCGCCTCCAGCTACCAAATGTTTATTACAATATCGATGAAAATTCGGTGCTGTTTTTTCTTTATAAAGTTCATATTCGTTTTATATCGCAAATATATTAAAATTAATTCATCTCGGAGGATTGCTTCATGCTTAACAAAAAAATATTAATCGTAGGTATATCTACACTTTCTTTATTATTAGGAGGCTGTAACAGCGAAACAGTAACACAAGAACCTGGTTTAAGTAAATATGAAGTCAGTAAAGAAAAATGGAACGAATTATTCAACTTAGAAAACGTCGCTTTACATTCAAATTATAAGATTTCAGTTGTGGTACCTCAAAACGAATGGGAATCCTCTTTATCTTTTGATAATGGCAAAATGTATATTACAGGTGTGGGTTTGAGCGGTGTCCCACTAGGAGGCGAACCAGTAGAACAAAAGGATTATAAATATGTTGTTGTTAAAGGCATCACTAATGGAATGATGACATATGACGATTATGTATATTGGAATGGCTGGACTGTTGAAGAGGATGAAAGCGAAATTAAATCATTCTTCCTTAGTTATGGTATCTTTGCCCTTGATTTCAATGATTTTGTTTATAACGAAGAAAACAAAGAATATTTCAAAAATTCTAATACCAACTCCGAAGACACCACCGACACCATCCTTAACGGAACGGAAGTCCATATCAACTTCTTAAATAATCGTATTGAAAAGATTGAATATATCAAACGTAATCTAGATGAAGTTATGGAAATTAGCTATACCTTTTCCGATTATGGAAGAGTCTCATTTGACATTCCTGAAGTAAAATAGTTCATTATAAAAGCAAACAAATAAACCTTCCTTGATTTACCTGAAAAAGGAAGGTTTTTTCATAAAAAGTCTCTATCCGTATTATGTCGTGAAAAATCCTGTTCGCGAATAAAAATACAAAAATCCGCGTCTTTCACTCGGCATTAGAAACTTGTACATATATTGTTTGTGATGGTCCCGTGTCCATAACTAAAACCTCTTTTCCTTTGTACTTAAAAAGAAGAATGAAAAACTCCACCAAATCTCCAGAACAACCACCAACATGAAATCCTAAAAAGATAGTCACTAATAAGTAATAAAACGGTTCTTTAATAAAAATAAGCGGAATTATTAATGTAATTAATAAAATAAAGAAAGGCGCCATCGCAATCACCATTTTCGCCCCCTTCTTTATATAAATGTTTGGCGTTCCACAATAAGCACTTTTTTTAGAAAAACCGAAGACGAGTTTTTCATGAGTAAAAATCTTATTAAAAAGTCCATGGATAAGTTCGTGCACAATAACCATCAATAAATATGCGAGAACAAAAATAGCAGCGGCAACAAGTGTTCTAACGAGCTTAAATTCAATGGCGAAATTAAAACTATTTATTGCTTCACAAATAACAAATGTTAGCGAGAACAAAACAGCAAACAAAACCATGACGATTCGACCAGTCTTTTTTGAACTAGCATCTAACACAAAATCAGAAACATATCCATTCGGGAGGTCAGCAAAATAGTATTTTGTCTTTGATAGCATATTCTAATTATACATATATTTAAAAAAATC
>JAIKVY010000225.1 GCA_024685275.1 Clostridia bacterium | reverse complement strand
ACTATACAAACTCGTCTCACTTACCAGTTTCATACTCAGCTGATGTATTCTCTGCTCTCGATGTTCAAGATGAATTACAAACTTTATACACATCAGGAACAGTATTCCATACATTCTTAGGAGAAAAATTACCAGATTGGCAATCTACTGCAAACTTAGTAAAGAAAATTGCTGAAAACTATAGATTACCATACTACACAATGTCTCCAACATACTCAGTATGTAAAGATCATGGATATTTAGCTGGTGAAAACTTCACATGTCCTATCTGCGGACAACCTGCTGAAGTATATAGTAGAATTACAGGTTACTACAGACCAATTCAAAACTGGAATGATGGTAAACGTGCTGAATACAAAGACAGACTTGAATATGATATTGCAACATCAAAATTAACTCATACTGGTCCTGTAAATAAAACATACAATTTAAGTGCTAATCCTGATGTTCTTCAAGATGAAGTTAAAGATTCAGTTGTTTTATTTGCAAAGAAAACTTGTCCAAATTGTAAAATGGTAGCATTAAAGATGGATAAAGCTGGAATTAGTTATGATAAAGTTATTTGTGATGATGGAACAAAAGAAAGTGCACAAATGGCAATCGATAATAACATTCAAACATGCCCTGTTTTGATTGTTACAAAAGATGGTAAATCTACTAGATATGAAAATGCTAGTGATATATCTAAATTCATAGAAGATAACAAGTAATATGAAAGAATCTGATATAATTGTAATCGGTGGTGGCGCTGCAGGAATGACTGCGGCGCTTTACTCACTAAGAAATGGTAAAACTGTCACTGTTTTTGAAAACGAATCTATTGGTGGGCAAATAGCAACTTCACCTAGAGTTGAAAATTTTCCAACACATAAACAAATCAGCGGTATGGAACTATCTGATATGTTATTTGATCAAATCCAAAATCTCGGAGCTGATTTTGAGTTTGAAAAAGTTGAGAAAATTGAAAAATTAAGCGAAGGTAAATTCGTTGTTACTTCTGAATACAAAAATGAGTTCTTTGCTAAATCAGTTATAATTGCTACTGGAGTTAAACACAAACATATAAATCTTGAAAATGAAGATAAGTTTAATGGACATGGTATTTCATACTGTGCTGTTTGTGATGGCGATTTTTACAAAAATAGAGATGTGGCTTTGATTGGAGATGGAAACACAGCTTTACAATATGCATTGTTATTATCCAACTATTGCACAAAAGTATATATTTGTACTTGGTTTGATAAATTCTTTGGTGATGATGCCTTAGTTAAAGCTTTACTTAAAACTCCAAACATCGAATGGATCCAAAATGTATCAACAAAGTCTTTAAATGGAACAGATAAACTTGAAAGCATAACATTAAATCATAAACTTGATGGAACTGATGAAATACTTAAAGTTGAAGGTTGCTTTATTGCAATTGGACAAATCCCTGATAATACTAAATTTAAGAATTTAGTTGAATTGGATGAATTAGGCTACATTATTGCTGATGAAACAGGAAAGACAAAAACTCCTGGTTTATTCTGCGCTGGTGATTGTAGAAGAAAGGCTGTTAGACAAGTTACAACTGCTTGTAGCGATGGAGCAAATTGTGCTGTTGCTGCTTCAACATACATTTCTACATTAGAATAATTTAAACTCAAATATCCGAATATAGAATAAGATTTTTTAATAACTTATTTTGTTATTCGGATTTTTTTGTCTTTTTAAAATAAACATTTATCACAATTATGTTTGATTACATTAAAAAGATATTATAAAATATCTTTAAAACAACTACTAGGAGATAACACAATGGAAGAAAAATTAGAAAAAGTATTTGGCAGTTTAGTTTTTAATGATGAGGCAATGAAATATTATTTGTCTAAAGAAACATATGCTGAATACGTCCAATGCGTTGAAAATGATATTTCTTTATCTCCATCTTTAGCTGATAGAATCGCTAAAGGAATGATGGAATGGGCTACAGCTAATGGTTGTACACACTTTACTCATTGGTTCCAACCTATGACTGGCATTACAGCTGAAAAACATGATAGTTTTATTTCACCTAATGGAAAATGTTCTATCATTACAGAATTCAATGGTAAAGAATTAATTAAAGGAGAACCTGATGCTTCTAGCTTCCCTTCTGGTGGTTTAAGAGCAACATTTGAAGCAAGAGGATATACTGCTTGGGATCCATCTAGTTTTGCTTTTATAAAAGATGGCGTTCTTTGTATTCCAACAGCATTTTGTTCATACAATGGTGCTGCTCTTGATAAAAAGACTCCTCTCTTACGTTCTATGCAAGCAATTAATAAAGAAAGTTTAGCTCTTTTAAAAATGTTTGGAAAAACTGATGTTAAAAAAGTTATACCTAATGCAGGCCCAGAACAAGAATATTTTTTAGTAGATAGAGTTATGTATAAAAAACGTCCAGACTTAATATATACTGGAAGAACTCTATTTGGAGCAAAAAGCCCTAAAGGTCAAGAACTTGATGACCATTATTTTGGGGCTGTTAAATTAAGAGTTATTCGTTATATGGAAGATCTTGATAAAGAGTTATGGAAAGTTGGCGTATTTGCTAAAACAAAACACAACGAAGTAGCGCCTTCTCAACATGAATTAGCTTGTGTATATTCCGATACAAACTCAGCAACAGATCAAAATCAAATCGTTATGGAGTTAATGAGAAAAATTGCTTCAAAACATGGCTTTAAATGCCTATTACATGAAAAGCCATATGATGGCATAAGCGGTAGTGGAAAACATAACAATTGGTCAATTGCAACTGATACAGGTATTAATTTATTTGATCCAGGAACAGACCCAAAAGATAATATGCTTTTCTTAGTTTTATTATGCAGTGTCATACGTGCTGTTGATAAACATCAAGATTTATTAAGAATTTCTGTTGCTTCTGCAAGCAATGATCATAGACTTGGTAAACAAGAAGCTCCACCAGCAATTATTTCTATCTTTTTAGGTGATGAATTAATGGGTATTTTAGATGCAATCGCTGAAGATAGAGATTATTCAAAACGTGCTCAATGTGAAATCAAAATTGGAGTTACTGGATTGCCTAAATTTAGACAAGATACTTCAGATAGAAATAGAACTTCACCTTTTGCGTTTACTGGAAATAAATTTGAATTTAGAATGCCAGGTTCTAAAATGAGTATTGCTGGAATAAATACAATTTTAAACACAATTGTCGCAGATGAAATTAAAAATTCTGTAGAATTCTTATCTAATTATAAAGATTTATCTAAAGGCGTTGTTGAAATAATAAAAGAAACCATTAATAAACATAAGAGAATTTTATTTAATGGTAATGGATATTCAGATGAATGGATTAAAGAAGCAGAGAATCGTGGTTTACTAAATTTACCAACAACTATGGATGCTGTTAAATACATGACCACAAAAGAAAATGTGGATTTATTTGCAAGACATAACGTATTCAATATTGATGAATTAAAAGCAAGAGAAGGAATTATCATTGATGACTATTGCAAAAAAATTGTAATTGAAGTTAGAACAATGGTTGGTATGGTCAATACCCTTTATCTCCCTGCTGTATCATCATATATGGAAGAATTAGCAAAATTAAATAATAATTTAAGAGCTACTGGAATTACAAAATTTGATACAACAATTCTTGATAAATTGTTAACATTATATTCACAAACTATTCGTGCTAATGATGACCTTAATTCTTCATTAGAAACAATAGAAAAAATGGCAAGTTCATATGAAAAAGGCAATTTAATCAAAACAGAAGTTATACCAAAAATGGCTAATTTAAGAACATTGGTTGATAATATGGAAACAATCACAGCTAAGAAATATTGGCCAGTGCCTTCATATGCAGATTTGTTATTTAGTGAAAGTGTATTAAGCAACTAAAAAATATCTATTTTTTGGAGCATTTATGGCTAAGTCGAGAAATAACCTTGTAGAATTGGCTCGTTTCCTATTCAGTTTGTTAGTAGTAGGTTATCATGTTCAAATGACATGGGCTAATGGTGGTACACAATTTTTTGCGGGTGGAGCACTAGCAGTTGAGTTTTTCTTCTTAATATCAGGTTATTTTCTTGCTCGTTCAATTGAAAAAATAAATTCAAAAGAACAATATAAACTTTTTCCAGAAACTGGTAAATTTATGTGGGGCAAAATTAAAGGCATTTTGCCTGTCCATATAGTTGCAATTATCGCAGCGATTATCGTAATTCTTGCTGCAAGATTGAATGAAGCAGGCGGCCTTATCGTAAATGGATTACCAAGCGTATTCTTAGTTCATATGGCAGTTGTTTGGGATGGTTCATTTGCAAATGCCCTTATCGTACCAGAATGGTATCTTTCTGCAATGCTCATTACAATGCTTTTTATGTTTCCAATTGCATTGTTATTACGTAAAAAGTTAAATGGCATATTCACAACAATCATTTTAGTTGGGATTATCATTGTTGCATTAGTTATATGTGGATTTTCAACAAATTGGGCTTTACCTCAAAATTTTGTTTATGATCTACGTGCATGGGGAGAAATGTGTGTTGGCATGTTTGCTTTTTACCTTTCATCATTTATCTCAAAAAAAGAATCTAAACCTACTGCATCTAAAGTCTTACCTATCATTGAGGTCATTTTATATTGCATCCCTTTGATTTTCGGTTTTGTTCCATTCCCTGCTGATTATTCTTACATTACTATGATTATTGCAGTTATTTGTGTATTCGGAGCACTAGCTATTACTTTCTCTGGCAAAGGTTTACAAATACATAATGAAAAATTAAACTCTATTTTCGGATTCCTCGGAAGTATTTCTCTCGCAATTTATTTGTTCCATCCTGTTTTAATTTCTATTTTTGAATATGAACATATAGATTTACCATTTTGGGCATATCACCTAATTATATTCCCATTATCTATTTCATTTGCTTTATTATATACTATTGTAAAACAAGGAATATCAAAATTTATTCAACAAAGAAAAAATTCAAAGGATATTGCATAACCTGATATATATAAATTAATGATTAGATTTACTTTAAGAATTGTTAATTCTGCTGTTATACAACTGTGTATAAAAGCCGTTTTTACTTAATAATTCTGTATGTGTGCCCTGTTCTATTATGTTCCCTTTATTCATTACAAGAATTAAATCTGCGTTCTTTATTGTAGATAATCTGTGAGCAACAATAAATGATGTTTTATCTTTCATTAAAATATCAAACGCTTTATTAATATCTATTTCTGTTTTGGTATCAACTGAACTTGTTGCTTCATCTAAAATGAGCATCTTTGGATCTGATAACATAACTCTTGCAATACATAATAACTGTTTTTCACCTTGTGATAAATCATTTTCTGTGAGAATAGAATCTAACCCATTTGGTAATCTATTTACTAATGCTTCAAGTTTACATGAAGATAATACTTGCTTTATTTCTTCATCATCTTTTTTTACACCAAACGTTAAGTTTTCTCTAACTGTTGCAGTCATTATCCAAGATTCTTGTAATACCATTCCATATGCATCTCTAAGTGAATGTCTAGTTATATTATTAATATTATTTTCATCAACATATATTGCTCCACTATTAACGTCATAGAATCTCATTAATAGATTTATTAAAGTTGTTTTTCCACATCCTGTTGGACCAACTATTGCTATCTTCTGCCCCTTATTTACTTTTAAATTAAAGTTTTGAATTAAAGGTATATCTTTAACATATGAGAAATATACATTTTCAATTCTCACATTACCTTCTAAATTAGGCGATACGTTATTAATATCACTTGATTCGACTTCTTCATCAAGAATTTTAAATATCCTTTCTGCAGAAACTATTGATGATGTTAAATCAGTAATTATTCCTGATATTTCGTTAAATGGTTTTGTATATTTGTTTGTATAACTTAATAAAGATGATAACGTTCCAATAGAAATAACACCTACACCCGTTATTATATCCGCTGCTATTAATGAACCTAATAATACAACTATCCCATAAATGATTGAGTTGATTAATCTTGTTGATGGATTAACGAGAGATGAATAAAAGACAGCTTTAATGCTTGAATCTCTCCACTCTTTATTTATTCCTTCAAACTTATCAATTAATTCATTTTCATATGAATATGCTTTGATTGTTTTAATATTCGTTATCATTTCATCAGCAAGAGATGTTTGTTTGCTTCTTAGTTGAGCACTTTCTTTAAAGTTCTTTTTTGTTCTCTTAGCAATAAATCTTGCAAGCAATATTGATACTGGACTAACCACTACAACAGCCGCTGCTATAATTGGATTAAGCACGAACATAAATACAACAGTACCTAAAATTGTTAATATGCTTGTAAATAATTGTGTAACACCTATTAATATTCCATCTGAAAATGTTTCAGCATCAGCTACCATGTTATTAACTAAATCACCAGTATTCATTGTATCTAGTTTTGATAGAGGTAGAACTTGGAATTTTTCAATCAAATCATTTCTTAAAGATTTAACCATATTGAAGACCAATCTATTATTAGCCATATTCATTAACCATTGAGATAGAGCATCTATAATAATTACACCTGTTAGGATTAATAAATACATACTTAGTTTAGTAAAATCAACTTGATTCTGTCCTATTAATAAATCAATTGCTTTTCCAATAATTATTGGTGCAACAAGTGTTGCAGCAACCGAGATTAACGCAAATATAAACGAAGAGATTACAAATCTTTTGTAGAGTGACATATATTTTAGTATTCTCTTTAGAGTTGTTTTATTTATGTTTTTCATCTTCAACTCCTTCTTGAGAATTAAATATATCTATGTATTCTTTACAATTTTTTAATAACTCTTCATGTGTTCCATACCCAACACACTTTCCTTGATCTAATACAAGTATTTTGTCAGCATACATTACATTATTAGTTCTTTGAGAAACAACTACTACCGTTTTCCCTAATTGCTTTATTTCTTTTCTAAGTGCATTAGCAGTTATGTTATCTAATGCACTATATGAATCATCTAAAATTAATATATCTGAATTTTTATATAGTGCTCTAGCTATTGAAATTCTTTGTTTTTGACCACCAGAAAGATTTGTTCCACCTTTATTTAGTTTTTCTTCTAGCCCATCTTTTTTGCTGTTTATAATATCTCTTGATTGAGATTTATCAACAGCTTCTTCAAGTGCAACACCATTTGATTCTTGTCCAAACTCAATATTCTCTTTTATTGAACCAGAAAGAATTACATTCTTTTGCATAACATATGAAACTTTTGATATTAAATCTTCCTTTGAATACTTTTTAACATCTATATTGTTTATTCGAATTGTACCTTCTGTTGAATCATAGAATCTAGGAATTAAATTACAAAGCGTACTTTTTCCGCTGCCAGTTCCACCAACAATACCTAATGTTTCACCTTTATTAAGTGTAAAGTTAATATTTTCAAGAGCATTTCCTGCCCCATTGTATGAAATAGATACGTTTGAAAATTCTAAAACTGGTGATTCATTTAAGTTAGTATTTTCTTCTGTTTTCTCAACATATTCTTGTGATGGTTTTATTCTTAAAAATTCAGCAACTCTTTTACCACTAGCTAGTCCTCTTGAAACAGTAATTGTTAGATTAGCAAACTTAATCAATTCAATTAATATTTGTGATAAATAGTTATATAGAGCTATTGATTGACCTTGTGTTAATTGACCAGCATTAACTCTTATTCCACTAAAATGTAAAATAAGTATTAATGCAGCATTTATAATAACATATGTAAACGGATTCATTAATGCTGATATCTTACCAGCTTTTAATTGAGTTTTTGCATATTCATTATTTGTATCCTTAAATTTATTTATTATTTCTTCTTCTTTTGCAAACGCACGAATTACTCTAGTTCCCAATACATTTTCCCTTGTTTGAACCGTTATTTCATCGAGTTTGGTTTGAGATTGTTTATATAACTTTGCACCAAAGATAATGATAATAAATACTACCAAAAATAACACGGCTACTGCTACTAATAAAACAGAAGCTCCTATAATATCTACAAAATATGCACATATTACCGCACCGAAAACTATAAATGGTGATCTAAGCAACAACCTTAATGTCATATTTACCGCATTTTGAGTCCTATCAGCATCATTAGATACCAAAGTTACAATTTGCCCTGTTCCAATTCTATCAATATCAGCAAATGATAACGATTTAGTTTTCTCAATCATTGCCTTCTTAATCTTATACGCGTAATGCCCTGCTGATAACGAAGAAAAATACTGAGCCGTTATACAGAACAAGAACCCAACTATTCCAAATACAAATAAGATTATCGACCAAGTCACAATATACTTTGTATCTTGATTTGCTATACCTATATCAATGATGTTTGCAACAACTATCGGAACGAGCAACTCAAAAATTGCTTCTATCATTTTAAATGTAGGAGCTAAAATCGTTTGAATTGTTTTCCCTTTAAAAAAGCCAAACATCATCTTCATTTTAATGATTCCCTTTTGTATTTATTTCAATATTTGCTTTTTTGTATCTACTATTTATTCTCATATTAAATGGTATAATTCTTTCAATTAACGGTCTAATTGTTACATGATTAACTGATCTATAATTACCTATTTCCATTCTCTTAAATGTTTCAGAAAGCTTTTCTTTTTGGTTATTAACATTTACTAGAGGTACAAATAAAATATTAGTTCCTTCTTTTAATAATTTGTAGAAATATAACCCATTTAAAATCTTGTATATCGACATATCTCTAACGATATAAATACTCTTATGTGTTTCTTCATATGAACGAATATATCTAGCTTCAAACTCAAATAATTTAGGAAACGTGTAATCACAAAACTCTAAAAACTTTTCTTTTTTAAATATATACATATTGTGTTCAAACCACATTTTTGTATATATGTATTCTTTAACCACATTAAAATCATTATCAGTAAAATCATTTAACACGCCCATCAAAACACCCAAGTTTTCTATGATGTGATTTTTTAAATAGTTTTGATATACATTTGTAACTTTTGTTGGCCAAGGTAAAATACAATCATATGTTTTTAAATAATTATCAATCGTATCTTCCTTTAGATTTGTGATTGCTTCTATTCCATTTTCTACATTTTTATTTTCTATATATGCAAATTTTGAATTTGAAGTATCTGAAAAATTAAACAGCGTTGTATTTATTTGTATTCCAATATAATCGTATTCAGCAAACTTTTCTATGTTTTTGTATATGTAATATATACCACAGAGATCTTTATATAACTTATATTTGTTGTGAATGTTTATTCCATCAGTATCGCAAAATTCATTATGATTTAAACTATTTTTATTTTCTTCTACTATATCACCGATGTATATAACGTTGAAATTTTTAAATAGTTCTTTATCAATTTTTTTATCAGCAACAACAAATAACTTTTCCTTCACTATTTTCTCTTTTTCTTTTTAACTATTTTTTCGTAATATTCTTCTAATTTTTTTACTTCATCAGTAATGTCATACCCTGCTTCTTTTAATAACTCGATTCCATTATCGTATTTACTTAATTTTAAACTATCGCTTAAAACCTTACTAAATTCATCTGGTGAATCAATATCTACATACTTGCAATTACCTGTAATATTTGCATCTTTTGTAACATTATTTGAAACAATACATGGTAAATTCATTCCTTGGGCTTCTATTAAAACTAAAGGTAATCCTTCATATTTTGATGGCAAACAAAATACATCAAATATGGCATAGAATTCAATAATGTTGTATGAATATGTAAAATGTACCCTATCTTGCACATTTAATTCTTCAGCTCTTTTCTTTAGTTTTTCTTCTAAAGAACCTTCACCTAGGATAAATAAATGAACATCTTTTTCTTTCATTTTAGCAAAGCTTTCAATTAAGAATTCTTGATTCTTTTGACGTTCATATATTCCTGCTGTACCTATGATTTTTTCGTTTGTAAGACCATATTCTTTTCTCATATCTATATCAATATTTGTCCTACTAAACATGTTTAAATCAACGGCGTTATTTATAATAAAGGATTTTTTTATTCCTTTCTTGCCATACATATACATATTAGAATCTTTACAACATCCTGCATAATGTGTTGCAAATAATCTAGTTAATGGCTTAATCATCATTTTAAAATAATGTTTAAATCCTTCATATTTATTTGTTACTTTATGCGCATGACAAATTCTTACCTTTACTCCTGCTAAAAATGCAGCAATTAGTGGAACTAAACTATATGAAGTAAGATGTACATGGACAATATCATATTTGTATTTTCTAAAGTATTTAATCAATTTAAACGTTGAAGAAAAGATTCTTAAAACTGAGTTATAATAGAAAACTCTACCCCCTGTTCCATTTACATATGCATCATATTTGCTTTTGCCATATGTAAAGAAATCCACACTAAAACGATCCTTATCTATTTGCTTGTAAAAATTCATAACAGAAGTTAATTCTCCTGTTTGTGGTTCGCCTATTACTTCAGCGACTCTAATTTTGTCTGCAACCATATCTACAGAAACTTTTGCTTCATCTTGTAATCCAAGATTATTTTCGTTATTATCCATATTCTCCTTACTCAACCATTTCTATATTGGGATTAAATTTTCTCCCTTCTTTTGTGCTATCTAAAATAAGCTTTATTTTTTCTTTTTTTAATTCTTTTGATTTAATTATCACCTTTAAAATGTGGTAACAATTCTTTAATAATTGAAATATTCTTCCCTTTATTCCTTCTCTTTTGTATAGGTATTCTTCATTTCTATACTTATATCTAAACCTATCAATTCTTTCTTCTGTTGCTGTAACAATATTTGATCCATTGTTATCTTCGCAGTTATGTAAAATGATACTTTGAGGAACATAGTAACAGTTGTATTGTTTAGATATTCTTCTTGTATATTCAAAATCATCTGTCCAAATAAAGAATTCCTTTATTGGTAATCCTAATTTTTTAACAGCTTCCATGTTGATTAAAATTGAAACAAATGTAGCGTACTGAATCTTTTGAACATCTGTTGTATCTGAGGATATTTTTTTAAACAATGATATTTTAGGAATGTTCATATTACAGAGTGAATTATCTGTCCAAATAACTTTACTTGAAAGAAAACCAAAATCTTTATTATCTTTTGCAAAATCTAGTAATTTTTCTAATGTATCAACACTACAAACAGCATCATCATCTATTAAATATGCATAGTCATATTCTAATTTAGCTACTTGTTTTAGCCCAAAATTAAAACCACCTGCTCCACCTAAATTACTGCCTGTATTGAAATAATTAATTTGTTGATTATTTATATATTTTTCTAAGATTTCTTTTGTTCCATCACTAGAATTATTGTCTATTACGAATATGTCAAAATCCGTATTTTCTTTCATTTTGAGCATAGCTTCAAGCGATTCTACTAATAATTTGCTTCTATTGTATGTTACTATAATCGAGGCTACTTTCATTTCTAGAAACTCTTCTCGTATTTCTTTTTAAAGAATTTTGAATATATAACAGCAAACGCTTTTTTGATTAAATTTTTGCCTTCGATATCAATAAATGGGATTTCTTTGTATTTAATATTATTTGTGTTTATCCATATATCCAACAACATTTCACTAATTCTACCAATGTATCTAGAGTGAAAATCATTAAATTTAGATGCATCTACTCTTTTATCAACTTCGTCTAATATACTAAATAACCATTCGCAGTATTTATCAAATAAGTCTTTTTTCATTATGAAAAGATTGAATAAATGTGCACTTCTTCTTGTTTTTAATTTTTCGAATTCTTTGAAATATTCTGGGTACTTTTCTTTAATAACTTCACCAGTTACATTAAGTGGTTCAACATACATCGTGTGGCTATAATGAGAATATATTGACTCAATAAAATACATTCTTTTTGATGGTAAAACAACATCATATTTATCAAATACTTTATCTACATCATCACTTGATAAAATCTTCTTTGTTTTTCCTTTCACATTAAATTCTTCAGAACCTTTAAAATATCTTCTATAATGTACAACGCCATAATAATCAGCTTCTAAGTTTTTCCACATCCAGTAGATGCCAGTTAATTCACAATATCTTGAATTTTTATTTGAAATATTCTTACCTTTATTGTCTGTCTGAATATCGAATTTAGGATAGCTTCTTGCGGCACCAACGTATAACGGGAGATAAATGTCATCTTTTGGCATTTCGTATTTTATATGAGTGTTAACAATAATTTTTACATTCTTTCTCATTATTTAGCTCCACTCCCTTTTAATACTGCAGGAATTGTTAAGAAAATCAATTTAAAATCAAACATTAAACTTCTCTTAGAATAGTATTCCAATTCTAGTTTTTGTCTTTCTCCAGTATGATATTCAGCTTTTCCTCTTCCATACACTTGCCAATACCCAGTTAATCCAGGTTTCCCTAGAAGCATAACTTCTTGTTCTTGCTTTGTAAAATGTGCTTCTAATTCATCCTTTGTAATTGGCCTATATCCAACAACGGATAAAGAACCAAAAAGAATATTAAATAATTGTGGAAATTCATCTATAGATGTTTTTCTTAAAATCTTACCAATTTTAGTGATACGAGGATCATTATCAACCTTTCTTTCCTCTATCCATTGTTTCATTTGTTCTTCAGATAAATATTTTTCTGGATTGGTATTAGCGTCTTTAAACATTGTTCTAAATTTGTAAACATGGATTTCTTTACCATTTTTACCAATTCTTTTATCGCTATAAATAGGAGAACCTGGTGATGTTATTGCTACTAAAAGTGTAACTAATAACAAAAATGGAGAAATTATTAAAATTACCAAAAATGAAGAACATATATCAAATGCTCTTTTTATAAAATTATATAATCCCCAATTTTTATTCAAAATTCTATTATATTCAGAATTAGTTGTTTCAATATTGTTATCCATCATTCCCTAATATTTATGCTTGCAAACTAGCTATATATTCTTTTTAAATCGCTCATAACCTACGCGCGTACGCATATGCACACATAAATTAACTATTTTATTATATCAAATTATTAGTTATATTCAAATGTTTTTGATAAAAACTCAAAAAAT
>JAIKVY010000146.1 GCA_024685275.1 Clostridia bacterium | reverse complement strand
GTAGATAAAAAGATAATAGAGCCAAAAAATGTGACTAAAATAATAAGTAAACTAGTGAGTACTATAATTCTTTTAGATTTATTATTAGATGTTTTTTCAGTCATAAATTACCAACTCTTTTAAAGTATTACAATTTCATATATTGCTACATTATGAGAAGCGATAATTACTTTTTTGACAGTTTTCCAATCTTTTAAATAATCAGAATGTTTATCCCTAAAATCCCGACATTCAAAGATTGTACTGGTATAGTTTCTACCATTAGATTTTACAATTTTACTAGCACTATACATGGTTTCTTCTGGGTTATTTAATACCAAATGTATTTCTAAAGGATATGTCTTTAAATCAGAATATGATGTTACTTTCATAACTGATGTGCTAACCTTATTTTCACATTTATTACCAATGAATAATACCATTGAATTATTTTCACAAATAATTCCGTATGGGCCATCTTTTGGTTTAAATAGTTTTACGTTGTTTGATAGGGCAATAGCATCATTATAATTTTCAACTAAAATACCCATTTTATTCTCAGTTAAAATATCATATTTTTTACTTAAATCACTTATGTTATCGAACATATATGTCTTAAATTCTGATTCGGGTTGAGAACACTCAAACAAAGGATAATTAAGATTTGTTGGTTCTTGTTTATTAGTATATTGTCGTATTTCGTAATATTTAGGAAATTCTGTAACTCGTATACCATTCAAGTATTTAACTTGGGCATAATAATAAAGATCATGTCTATCATCTGCAGCAGGTAAATCAAAATGAATTATATATTCTGTATCATTAACTTTCTCACAAGATAATGTATGCCATACTCTAATAGAGTGTTCATATTCAAAATATCCATACGAAATATATACACTATCAACAGGTATAGAATTATCTACTTTAATTGTCACAGAAATTCTAGGTAAGTTATTCTCATTAATCGTTGTAAGTGGATGAGCAGGGAACAAACTACCATAAAAAGCTGAATCTAAACGGATTAAAAATTCCTCAAATGATTGAACTGCAATATTATCGTCTCTATTATTTGATAGGAAAATATCAACAGGAGATTTAACAATTTTAGTTAAATCAATTAATCTATCAGGATTGCATTTTGGATCATTAATTGGATCAGCGAAAATTAAAGGTATAGATAAATTCTTGATATATGAAACACCAGATAAACTTTGAATCCATCTAAGTGTTTCTTCAGAAATTGGTTCAAAATTTTGTGTTCTATATTTTTGAACATCATACAATTCAGGATAAATAGAATAGTTAATTAAACCGACTGCTGAAATAAGATCTTTATCTAATCCTGCAACTTGCAAAGCACTATCTCCAGATTCTTTAAAAGCGACAATAGCAGGTTTTTCTATAATTTTTAAACCTTTTGTTAAAAAGTGAAGTGTTTTTCTAATGAAATATGTGTACCAATAGATTGTATTATTTTTTACATTAAACATTATTTTTGTTAAGTGATCTACTGGTAAAACATATGGCTGGTGTTTTTCTTTGTCAGTTAATTTAAGATATTTTTTATTCTTCTTTTTCTCATTTAAAATAATATCTTTTTCAATGAGACTAGTAGTATTTTTTTGAATAGCGCTTAAATAACAAAATTCAAGTTCTTCAGGGAAAGAAGTTCTGGTATTATTTTTAAGAGCGTTAAAGTCAGGAATGATAATTGTATACCCATTATCTAAGAATTTTTCCAATATTTTATCAGCTGTTTGTTTATAAAATGAGTTTAGTATAATAAGTGATTTATTTGTTTTGTGTTCTGGGAATATAATATCAATATCAATAGTAACTGCTCCATTAAAATGATGTTCTACAGACTTTTCTTTTTTTATCCCATAGAAATAATCGCTTACAGGAAAAGTAATAGTATATCTACTTTTTTGTTCACTAGACTCAATGAGCTTTTCTTTAATATTTGAAACATCATAATCAAAGTATTCCCAAATATTCTTTGGCGAATAATAATCGGTTGTAATGTTTTTTGATTTGATTGTTAAAGGAACATCATGAACATATGCAAATGGCATTGCATCATATGCAATGTAATCATTTTTATAATCTTCAGTTAAAGTAACTTTTTTATCAGCTTTTAACCTATCTTTAACTATCCCAATAAATCCCATTAATTATTCCTTTTAAATTTATTAATTTTAATTTGTATCCGGCAAATTGTAAACAATTTGACCATCATATAAATGAATATCTTTTATCTTTAAATTAGAACAATTGCCACTTGTTTGTTGTAATCTAATGATTATAGAATTATTTTCTATTTCAACATCATTTAAGTTCATTATAACAATACCAACCTCAGTATTTGATATAACTTGCTTATCTAATTTTAAGTCAGTATAACTAGAGGATGCAACAATATTTTTTGACAATGCATCTAATGATTCATTTGTTATAACAAATGAAAGAGCAGAGAATTTATCAAGATTAAAGTTGCGCATCCTAATTTCATAATATGAATATTTCCCAGCTGGAAAAACAGACACCTCTAATCTAGTACTAATTTTAACCTCATAGTCGTAAGTTACGGTATATGGTAAATCAATAGAGAATCCATTATATTGAATTGTCATTACTTTTTCTCCAGTAGTAGAGGAGTCAAACCCAGTAATAGAACACTCTTTAAGAGCAACTGCAATTATTTCGTTATTTTTATATTCTACATCAACAAACATTTGTTCTAAATCTAATTCTGAATCGATAGAAAATTCCAAATTAAAATTTTCTCCTTTAGTAATATTTACAATTTGTTTTTTATTGCATGAAGAAAGAATAAAGCAAATAAAAAGTAGGAGAATATAAACAAAGACCATTTTTTTAGCTTTCATTATTCTTCCTCCTTAACGTAATAATACTTGTTGTAAATCGAAACAAAATCATCAAGCATAAATTTTCCATCAGAATTTACATCAACAATAGTTGTTAATGATAAATCTTCATATGGGTTCAATATATTAATTCCAAAATAAATATTTAACAAATTAGCATAATCATTTATTATTCCATCTCCATTTAAATCGCCTTCAATAAAAATAGGGAGTTTAAGTACATTTTGGTTATTTGTTGTAATATACACGTAATAGTTAGATTTAATAACTCTGCTTGGATGGGTAAGAGGAGAGATAACATTTCCTTCATCATCTATGTATTGTATTTTTAGATATGAAGATAAATAAGAATCGAGATAAACTAAGTTCATTTCTTCATATAGTTTTACATATCCATTGAATCCATTTCCTACATTAACAACCACAGCATTTTTATCTTGACTAAGTAAAACTGAATCATCCTTTGGATAAACACAAACAACAGAACTTACACTTGCATCTTCTATATTTGCAATTAAGGTTTGATTACCAACTTTTGTTGATACAAATTGAGCTATAAGCAAATCATAATAATTATTAAGTGGGATGTTTTCTATTACTTCATCATTAGAAAATTTCAAAGAGAAGACAATACTACTATCAAATATTGGGGCTTGTCCATATTTCGTATTAGCTGTAATACTGATAGGGCTATCATTAGAATATGCTGTTATATTTTTAATTGTTTGGGTTCCCATATTGTAATAATAAGACCCACAAAATATATTTTCATCAGTTGCTAAACTAATAGTTATATTTGATTTATTTTTTGTTGTCGAGTTAATAGTAATATTATATTCACTATCATCAAGAAGCATTTTTTCTCCATTTGAATATTCGCCATATACATTAAATTTATATGAATTGCTATTTGTTATAATATGATTAGAATTCATTTCATTTACGTATATGTAAATAATATCACTAACAATTTTTATATTGGTTAATCTTATTTTTATACTTGATTTATATAGGATTATTGGATTGTATATTCCGATTCTTCCCATATCAATCCCTTCTAAAACTGAGTAATCATTTTTATATGGATTTGAATATGTAATAGGTATTGTTGCACCAGAAGCATATTTTATTCTGAATGATAATCCAGTTAAATCTAGTGGTTCATTTGGTTTATATATCTTCTTATTTAAATCTGTTATTATTTCAGTTTCATCAATAGGGTAATCGTGAATTGTTAATTCAAAATCATAATAATAAGTATTATTTTCGTCATCAGTATAGATTAGGCTTGCTGTTTGTGTTCCTAATAAATCTGGATTGTAATTTATCGTATATGATGTTTTTGGTATTGTTACATATGCACTTCTATTTTTATATAAGATTTCAAAACTGATATTCAAATCTTGGTGATAATAAATTTCTTCAGCATTAGTTAATTGTTCATCATCTATTGTTGAACCCAAAATTCTTGTGTTTTTAATTGCGCCTGAATCATAATCACCTAAGTTTATTGAGAAGGTTATGTTTTCATCACTTTCACTTGTTACATTTATAGTAATACCCGTGTTATTTCCGTTAGATAAGTAGATAGCATTTGAATAATATTTTTTACTATTTGATCCAACCATAATACCTAATTGGCTATAATTATCTTCATCCTCAGCTAAAGTTAAAGCAGCGTGTTGTAATTCATATGTTTGTAAACTTCTTGTTGAGTATGTAGTACTATTTTCTGCTAACCAATTATTATATCCAACACTAGAAGAACTAACTGAGCGTCTATATACAAATACTTCATCTGGATAATTAGCACTATTATGATGTCCTTTTTCATTTCCACTTACAGAAGAATTTGTTCTATATACAATTAAACCTGAACTTGGCAAACTAGAATCATATGGGCTATCGCTAGCATCTTTATTTCTATATTCAATGTAAATTGTTTCTTTTTCGTTAAGAGTTATTTTATAACAAACAGTATCACCATATTCACTCAAACTAGTTGGAATAAGAGAGTACGAACCAGATTTGGTTATTTCGGTAATCATATCAATAGAAGTAAATCCTAAGTATTTATACGATGTATATGTTAAAAATCTTTGAGGTGGAGTTTGATTGCTATGCATTATATCCCAAACTGAAACTGGTAAATATTCCTTATCATATTCAGTGTGATAATAGTCTGGTAATCCAAGTAAATGTCCAAATTCATGGCATGTTAAACTTATAGCACTTTCATCATCAGCAAAAGTAAATATATAGTTTTCTGCATATAAAGAATCTATTTGACTTGATCTAGTTCTTTGAGTTGATAACCCTGAAATTGTATCAAGAACGAAAGCATGAGGCCACATAATTTGTCCCCAATTATCAGAATAACTTCTGCCACTAACAACAAATGATAAGCTATCTAAATATCCATCTTCATTTGTATCAAGATTAAGATTGGTTGTATTTAAAAATGGGCTTGCAGCATTAATAGCCCTGTTAAGCAAGATAGATTCAGCGTCATATCTTTTTGTTCCAGATTCACTTTTGTTTTTAAGATAATATTCTCTATTATATTGGTCTTGGTAAATAAAAATACTGCTATTTTGAATCGGAAAAATTGAATTAACAGAGAAATTATGATAGCTCATTTCGTAGTAATAATTATGTAGTGAACTACCAGTATTTGAATTAAAATTGTTTACAACATTTGTTATTTTTGAATCACTGAATACATTAGTTGGATTTTCATCTTTAAAGCAAATAAGTATAACTACATTTGTTATATTGTCACTTGTTAGTTGAGATGCTTTAGAATCTTTTTTTATAGAAGAATACGAATCAAATTGTTGTGTTGATAAAGAGTTATCACTTATTAAATTTTCAAAAATACTACATGAGGCTAGACTGAATACAAAGAGCAGCATAGCCAAAAGTATTATAATTTTTTTCGTTTGTTTAATATTTTTCACTCAATCCTCAACCAAAATATATTTTGTAAATATATTTTCATATATCAATTTTACCATAGTAAGCAATATGAGTCAAAAAACAAGAATAAAGTGTATTTTAAGGGAATAATGAAACTTGAAAATTAAAGAAAAGGTTTTCAAAAGTTAATATTAAGAAACCCAAAATCTAAAATCAAAAATGCTGTTCTTTTAAATATTGTATCAAAAATGCTTAAATTTTTAGATTGAATCCGAATTGAATTTAGTCGCTGTTAAGGATGATAAAAATAAATTTTACTATTTACTAAAATAAATTTATATCACCGAGCAAATATTCTATTTTGACATATTATATATATTTATATATAATAAAGATATGCCGAAATATAAAGCATATGCAAAAGTAAATTTATATTTAAATGTGTTAAAAAAGGTTGGGGATTTACACAGACTTGATGGTATTTATATAAAAGTTCCATTTCTATATGATGAGATAGAAGTAGCTAAAAGGAACGATTCAATTAATACCGTTACTTATTCTGATGGACGTAGTTATAAACTAGATAATGGTCTTAAAGCAGCCAATTTATTTGTAGACACATATCACACTAATGGATGTGATTTCTATATTTCAAAAAATATTCCAGAGATGTGTGGATTAGGTGGATCTTCAGCTGATGCTGGATGTGTTTTTTCCATCATGGAAGAATTGTACCTTGATAATAAAATTCCAACAGATATCTTACTAAGCGTAGGCAGTGATGTTCCTTTTTGTAAAGAAGGCAAAAAAGCAAGAGTAAGAGGAGTTGGTGAATCTATAGAAGAACTTGATTTTCCAGATTTTGATTTTTTGATTGTAGATATTTTTGAAAAGTCTAATACCAAAGATGTATATGCAGGATTTGATAGATTAGGTGGAGAAGAAGTTGATATAGATGAAGTTATTTCAGATTTAAAGAAAGGAATTGTTCCTGAATTTAAAAATTCGTTAACAAGAGCTTCAGTTAATCTTTGTCCAAGAATTGGAGAAGGGTTAGATATTTTAAGACGAAATAAGTTAAATGCTGGAATGACTGGAAGCGGTAGTGCTTTGTTTTTCTTAGGAAATGATTTACCTAAAGAGTTTGAAAAAATGGGTAAACATAAAATATATAATAAAAAAAAGGGGTTCGTCTCACTAAAGACGCAAATTAAAAAATGAGCAAAAATTCTTACGATTATCCTATTTACTTGTTTAATGAAGGAACAAATTACGAAAGTTATACATTCTTTTGTCCATGCTATACACAGAAGAATGGAAAGAAGTATTGGAGATTTAGAGTGTGGGCTCCAAACGCTAAAGAGATTTCAGTTGTTGGAGATTTCAATAATTGGGATAGAAACGCTAACCCAATGGAAAGAATAGGACAATCGGGAATTTGGGAATGTTTTATTTCAGGTGTAAAGAGATACGATATTTATAAATTTAGCATTTTGGATAACTATGGAACAGTTAGATTAAAATCAGATCCATTTGCAACGCACACAGAAACAATGCCAGCTAACGGTTCAAAGATATATGATATTTTAGGATATGAATGGCATGATGAAGAATTTTTAAAAGAAAGAGCAACAAAAAATACATATAAAGGTCCAATGAATATATATGAAGTTCATTTAGGTAGTTGGAAAAGACATGAGGATGGAAATCCGTATTCATATTTAGATTTAGCAAGAGAACTTGTACCATATGTAAAAAGTATGGGATATACACATATAGAATTATTACCAATTACAGAATATCCATATGAAGGAAGCTGGGGTTATCAAACGACAGGACTTTATGCTCCAACAAGTAGATACGGAACACCTAATGATTTTATGGCTTTTATTGATGCATGCCATGCTGAAGGTATTTCAGTTATTATGGACTTTGTATTATCTCACTTCCCAAAAGATGCTTTTGGTTTGTATGAATTTGATGGTACATATCAATACGAATATGGCGATATATACAAGCAAGAACACAAGACATGGGGAACAAGAGTATATGATTTTGGAAAACCTCAAGTTAGATCATTTTTAATATCAGCTATTGACTTTTGGATTTCAAAATATCACATCGATGGAATGAGATTAGATGCTGTAGCTAGTATGTTATATCTTAACTACGATAGAAGAGATGGCGAATGGATGCCAAATGAATATGGCGGTGAATATAACTTAGAAGCAATTTATTTCTTACAATGTATGAATAAAGCTATTTTATCTAGACACCCTGATGTAATTATGATAGCTGAAGAAAGTACAGCATTCCCAATGGTAACAATGCCACCATCAATGGGAGGTTTAGGTTTTAATTATAAATGGAATATGGGCTGGATGAACGATACATTAGATTATATCAAGATTGATCCATACTTTAGAAAAGGTGCTCATAATAAATTAACATTCTCTATTACATATGCATTTAGTGAAAATTATATCTTACCATTCTCTCATGATGAAGTTGTTCATGGGAAATGTAGTTTAATGGGCAAAATCCCAACTGAATATGAGAATAAATTTAAAGGTGATAAAACACTTTTATCATACCAAATGGCTCACCCAGGTAAAAAGCTAAACTTTATGGGATATGAATTTGCTCAATTTATTGAATGGGATTACAAGAAAGAATTAGATTGGTTGTTATTACAATATGATAAACATAGATTATTTAATGAATACATTAAAGATCTCAACAATTTATACAAATCTAAAAAGCCATTATATGAATTAGATTGTTCGTATGATGGATTTAAGTGGACAGTAGTTGATGATAATACCCAAAACATAGTTGTATTTAATAGATATGCATCAAATGGAGATAGCATCATATTTGTTGGAAATTTCTCAACAGTACAAAGAGATGATTACGTTATTGGTGTAGATAAGAAAGGAAAATACAAAGTTATTCTTAACTCAGAATGGAAAAAATATGGTGGAGATTTTGAAGTTGAAAAATTATTAGAAACAACAGATACTCCTAGCCATGGAAAAGAACAATCATTGAGTATAAAGATTCCAGCATGTGGTTCTTTATTTATTGAATTAGTTGAAGAGTTTGTTGAAGATGAAAAAGTAATTAAAGATGACTCAGAATATGATGAAAAAGAAATAGATAAATTTAAGGCAATAAAGAGAAAACTAGATAAAAAATCAAAAAAGTAAAATATAAAGAGGAGAAAAGTTTATGAAAAACAATTCTAGAAAAGAATGTGTAGCAATGTTGCTCGCTGGCGGTCAAGGTACTAGACTTGGCGTTCTTACAAAAGAAATAGCAAAACCAGCTGTTCCTTTTGGGGGAAAGTATCGTATTATCGATTTCCCTATTTCTAATACCATTAATTCAGGTATCGATACAATTGGCGTGTTAACTCAATATCAACCATTTGAATTGAATCAATACATTGGTAACGGTCAACCATGGGATTTAGATAGATTAAATGGAGGAGCTTTTGTATTACCACCATATCAAGGAGCTAAGAGTGAAGAATGGTACAAAGGTACAGCAAATGCTATCTATCAAAACATCAAATTTATTGATAGATATAATCCTGAATATGTATTAATTCTTTCTGGGGACCATATTTACAAAATGAACTATGCTGATATGTTAGCTGAACATAAGAAAAATAATGCTGCTTGTACAATTGCAGTTATTGATGTTCCATTAGAAGAAGCATCTAGATTTGGTATTATGAACTTAAATAGTGATGGCTCAGTTAATGAATTTGAAGAAAAACCTAAAAAGCCAAAGAGCACAAAAGCTAGTATGGGTATATATATCTTTACATGGTCAAAACTAAGAGATTATTTAATCAAAGATGAAGGTGATAAGAATTCTTCTAATGACTTTGGTAAAAATATTATTCCTAATATGCTTGATGCTAAAGAAAGAATGTTCGCATATGAATTTAAAGGATATTGGAAAGACGTTGGAACAATTAGTTCTTTATGGGAAGCAAATATGGATTTACTTGATCCAAATAGTGGATTAATAATAAATGATAATACTTGGAAGATTTATGCTAGAAACGCTGCTGAACCACCACAATATATTGGTGAAGAAGCAAAGATGGTTGATTCAATTATTTCTGAAGGTTGTGTAATTGAAGGAAAAGTAACTCATTCAGTTATTTATTACGGTGCAACAATAGCTAAAGATGCAGAAGTATTTGATTCAATAATTATGCCAAATGCAGTTATTGGACCAGGAACAAGAGTATGTCACTCAATTGTTGGTTGGAATGCAAAAATTGGTAAAAATTGTTTAATCGGTGGAAAGCAAGATGCTCCAGATAGTGACGGACAATGGAAGATAGCAGTAATTTGCCCAGAATCAACAATTAAAGATAATGGACATGTTAAAGAAGGAGAAATGACTCAAGGAGGAAATAACTAATATGAATAACATGATGAGTATTTTATTTGCATCAGGCAATGAAAATAAATTAAATGAACTTACATTACATAGAACAACAGCATCTTTACCATTTGGTGGAAGATATAGATTAATCGATTTTACTCTAAGTAACTTAGTTAATAGTGGTGTTTCTCAAATTGGTATCATTACAAGTAGTAAATATCAATCTTTGATGGATCACATTAGACAAGGTAGAGATTGGGACTTAAATAGAAAGAATGCTGGTATTAGTGTTTTCCCGCCATTTGTTTTCAATTCACAATCAAATGTATATAGAGGAAAAATTGAAGCTATCTATTCAATTCTAGATTTCTTAGAGAAATCAAAAGAAGATTATGTAGTTATTGCTAATTGTAATATTGCAACAAACCTTGATTATGAACAAATCTTAGAAGAGCACATTAAATCAAAAGCAAAAGTTACTATGTTAACACACAATGGTGTTACTACAACATCAAGAAGAATTGTTGTTAAAAGAGATGAACAAACAAATAAAATTGTAGATATATATGAAACAGAAAGAGTTGAAGATGGAACAAAAGAAATATCTTTGAATTCATATATTATTGAAAAGAATTATTTGATGGATATTGTAAAAGAAAAATATGCTCATGGTATTGTTGATTTTGAAACAGGAATTCTATTTGAATTAGTAAAAGAAGGATCTGTTTATTCATATTTTGTAAATAAATATGCTGCAATAATTGATGATGTTAAAACATATTATACTGAATCAATGAACTTACTTGAACCAGATATCAGAAAAGAATTATTTGGTGGAAATCCAATTTATACAAAGGTTAAAGATAGTGTACCAACAAAGTATGGTGATAATGCAGTAGTTAAGAATTCATTACTTGCAGATGGTTGTGAAATATATGGAACAGTTGAAAACTCAATTCTTTTCCGTAAAGTTAAAGTAGCTAGAGGCGCAGTAGTTAAGAATTCAATTATTATGGAAAATGGAACAATCCAAGAAAATGCTCAAGTTTCATATGCTATTACAGATAAGGATGTAGTTGTATCAAATGATAAGAATATTTCAGGTTATGTAACTTATCCAATCGTTATAGTTAAAGGTAAAACTGTTTAATAAAAATATTTAGGAGGAATCATGAAAGTATTATTTGCTGCAAGCGAAGCTGGTCCATTTATGCGTACAGGTGGTTTAGGAGACGTTGCTGCTGCTTTACCAAAAGCATTAACAAAAGCAAAAGTTGAAACTCACGTTATTATGCCATTGTATGAAGGGATTAGTGAACAATATAGACAAACATTTGAATTTTTAGGATCAACTGTTGTTAACGTTGGATGGCGTCAACAATATGCTGGTGTATTTAAATGTGTATTAGATGGAGTTACATATTACTTTATTGATAATGAATATTATTTCAAAAGATATAGTATATATGGTCATTATGATGATGGTGAAAGATTTGCGTTTTTCTCAAAAGCAGTTTTAGAAGTAATTCCATTAACTAAATTTTATCCAGATATTATTCATTGCAATGATTGGCAAACAGGATTAATTCCAGTTATGTTAGATGGATTTTATAGACTCATTGAAGGATATGGTAACATTAAAACTGTATTTACAATTCATAACATTGAATTCCAAGGAAGAATGGATATTTCTTGTGTTTCTGAAGTATTCGGAATTCCTGGAGAATTTGCTGATGTATGTGAATATCAAGGTGATGCTAATATGTTAAAAGCTGGTATTGAAAGAGCTAATAAAGTTACAACAGTATCAAATACATATGCTCAAGAAATATTGAATCCATATTTTGCATATGGTCTTGAACATATTTTAGGTCAAAGACAATACAAGTTATGTGGTATTGTAAATGGTATTGATACAAAAAAATACAATCCAAAAACTGATAAAGCATTATTTAAAAATTATGATTTAAAATCAATTGCTGGCAAAGCTGAGTGTAAAGCTGGATTACAAAATATGGTTAATTTACCAGTTGCTGAAGATAAACCAATTATTGGTATGGTAACGAGATTAACCAACCAAAAAGGTTTAGATTTGGTTGTGGAAGTAATTGAACAAATATTAAGTATGGATATCCAAATGGTAGTATTAGGTACCGGAGACTGGAAATATGAAACTGCTCTCAGTGAAATTGCAAAGAAGTATTCTAATAAATTAGTTGTTATTATAAACTTCAATTCTGATATTGCTAGTAAGATTTATTCAGGATGTGACATGTTCTTAATGCCAAGTAGATTTGAGCCATGTGGATTATCACAATTAATGGCTATGCGTTATGGTACAATTCCAATTGTTAGAGAAACTGGTGGATTAAAAGATACAGTTATTCCATTTAATCCAGTTGAAAAAACAGGAAGAGGATTTACGTTTAAATCATACAATGCATATGACATGCTCGATGCAATTAAGAGATGTGTAGGAACTTACTATAATAAAGAAGAATGGAATGCATGTGTAAAGAATGCAATGTCTGGTGATTATAGTTGGGAACAATCAGCAAAACAATACATAGAATTATATAAATCAATTCTATAATAAATACAATTAAAAGGAACACAGGTATGAAAAATATTACAAAAGAAGAATTCGCCAAATTAGTTGAATTGAAATTAGCAAAAGTATTTGGTGTAAGTAGTAAGGAAGCAAGTAAAAGAATTATGTATAGAGCTTTATGCTTAACAGTTAAAGACTTAATAACTGAAAAAAGAGTTGGTTATAAAGCAAAGGTAAGAGGTGAAGGCAAAAAGCAAGTATATTACATGTCAATGGAATTTTTACTTGGTAGAAGTTTAAGAAATCATTTATTTAATTCTGGTTTACTTGACCAAGCAACAGAAGCTATGAAAGATATGGGATTTGATATCAAAGATCTTATGGAAATAGAACCTGATGCTGGTTTAGGTAATGGTGGTTTAGGAAGATTAGCAGCTGCATATATGGATAGTTTAACAAGTTTAGGTTATCCAGCTGGTGGATTTTCTATTAGATATGATTACGGTATCTTCAAACAAAGAATTGTTGATGGTTGGCAAATGGAAATGCCTGATGAATGGTTAAAAGAAGGCGATGTTTGGCTTAACCCAAGAGAAGAAGATACTTTTGAAGTTCAATTCGGTGGACGTGTTGTTGAAGATTGGACTGATGGAAAATTAAAAGTAAGATTAGAAGGTGCGACAACTATTTTAGCAGTTCCATATGATATGAATATAACTGGATATAACTCAGATGCAGTTAACGTTTTAAGATTATGGAGTGCAAAAAGTCCTGTTGATTTTGATATGAAATTATTTGAAAAAGGACAATATGTTAAAGCTATTGAATCAAAAGCAATGGCTGAAGCTATTTCAAAAGTTTTATATCCAGCAGATGACCATTATGAAGGTAAATGTTTAAGATTAAGACAACAATATTTCTTTGTAAGTGCTTCAATTCAAAGTATCTTAAAGAAGCATTTATTACATAACAAAGATTTATCTAATTTACCAGATAGAATAGCAATTCACATTAATGATACACATCCAACATTATGTATTCCAGAATTAATGAGAATATTATTAGATGAATATGGTTATTCTTGGGAAGATGCTTGGGATATTATCACCAAAACTATTTCATATACAAACCATACAGTTATGTCAGAAGCTTTGGAAAAATGGCCACAAGAATTGTTTAAAACAATGCTTCCAAGAATTTATCAAATCATTTGTGAAATTAACAGAAGATTTTGTATTGTTTTGTGGGATGCATATCCAAATCAATATGACAAAATTTCAAAGAATGCAATTTTATCTGATGGCTTAATTCGTATGGCAAACTTAGATTTAGCAGCTAGCCACACAATTAACGGTGTTTCTCAATTACATAGTAACATTTTAATTAATGATGTTTTTGCAGATTATTACAAAATAGCTCCATATAAATTTACAAATGTAACAAATGGTATTACATATCGTAGATGGGTTGGAGAAGCAAATCCAAAATTAGCTAATTTAATTACTGATTTAATTGGTAATAAATGGCTTGATGATGCTAATGAGTTAGAAAAACTTTTAAAATATCAAAACAACAAAAAGGTAATAACTCAATTAGAATCTATTAAGAGAGAAAATAAAGTTAAACTTGCTGAATACATTAAAGAACATAATAATGTTTCTGTTGATCCAGATAGTATATTTGATGTACAAGCTAAGAGATCTCATGAATATAAGCGTCAATTATTAAATGCTTTACAAATCTTAGATTTATACAATAGATTAAAAGCAAATCCAGATTTAGATATTGTTCCAAAGACATACATATTCGGAGCTAAAGCTGCATCAAGTTACTTTATGGCAAAACAAGTTATTAGACTTATTTGTCAAATTGGTGAAGTTGTTAATAATGACCCAGATATCAAAGGAAAACTAAAAGTTGTTTTCTTAGAAAACTACAGAGTATCACTTGCAGAAATCATAATGCCAGCTAGTGAAATTTCAGAACAAATTTCTATTGCAGGAAAAGAAGCTAGTGGAACTGGTAATATGAAGTTTATGATTAATGGCGCTGTAACAATGGGAACAATGGATGGAGCTAATGTAGAAATACATGAAAGAGTAGGAGATGAAAATATCTTTATCTTCGGTATGCTAGCTGATGAGGTTGATAAATTAGTAAAAGAAGGATATCATCCAACAACATATTATCAAAATGATGAAAGAATCAGAAAAATTGTTGATATGTTAAGAGGTGAAATCGGAGGAGTAAGCTTTAGTGAAATTGCTGATTATTTAACATTTGGACGCGGCGGACAAGCAGATCCATACATGTGTTTAGCTGATTTTGATAGTTACGTAAGTGCTCAAAATAGAGCAAATGAAGCATATAAAGATAGACAAAGATGGGGTAGAATGAGTTTAGTAAATATTGCTAAAGCTGGTTTCTTTTCATCTGATAGATCAGTGGAGGAATATGCTAAGAGAATCTGGAATCTTGAAAAAATCTAATCAAGTTCTATTTGATTCAAGAAATTCAACATTTAAAAAACCATTTGGAGCCGTATCAACAGAGGAAAATATAGAAATTATTTTCCCAGTTGATGAGGCCATTTGTGCTGTAA